>CAZEBQ010000111.1:0-12337 GCA_964510295.1 uncultured Anaerolineales bacterium
GATTCCTCGACTCTTTTTCGCTCGCTCGGAATGACACGCTAAACACGTACGGTCGGGAGACCCGCCGCGCAAGCACGCTGCAACAATCGTGACCGGCGCTACTCGGACTCAGGTGGTTTTCTGACCGGCTCCCTGGGCAGGTGGATGACGAAGGCCGAACCTTGGCCCGGCTCGGAGTTCACCGAGATGAACCCGCCGTGGTCCTTGACGACGCGCTCGGCCGCCGCCAGCCCCAGGCCCGTGCCTCGGTACCCCTTGGTCGAGTAGAAGGCGTTGAAGATGTGGGGCTGCTGGTCTGGCGGGATGCCGGGCCCGTTGTCGGCCACGGTGATCCAGATCTCGCTTGCGTGAGGCGAGAGGCGTGTGGCCACCTCGACGCGTCCTTTCAGGGGCGGCGCGGCCTCGATGGCGTTCGACAGGAGGTTGAGGCAGGCGTGATGCAGGCCGTCGGGGTCGATCGGGATTTCGGGCAGCGTGGTGTCGAGTTTCGTTGTGAGTTTGACTTCCTTCTCTTTGGCGGCGGTCTGGGTGAGTTCGACCACCTCGCGGACGACGGCGTTGACCGACATCTGGACCAGGTTCGGCGCCGCCCGGCGGGTGTAGGTGAGCATGTCGAGGACGAGGGCGTTGATGCGATGGAGGTTGCGTCCGACGATCTCCCATCCCTGTCCGATGGTGTCGAGTTCCTCGCGGTCGATACCGGCCTCGACGGCGTGGGAGCCGCCCTCGATACCCTGGAGGATGTTCTTGATGTAGTGGGAGAGGCTGGCCACGGCCTGCCCGACCGCCGCCAGACGTTCCTGCCGGACCTGGCCGGCCATGAGGTACGCGTTCTCGACGGCCAGGGCGGTCTGACACCCGATGGCGGTCATCAGGCGGAGGTCGTCGGGCGTGAACTGGCCCTGGCTGACGTGGGTATCGACGTGGATGATGCCGAGGATTTCGTCGCGGCTCTTGACGGGCACGCAGATGGCGCTGCGGATACCGAAATCCTGGATGCTCTCGCCCTCCTCGAACCGCTGGTCCTGCATGGCGTTGGTCGTCAGCACGCCCTCGCCTCGCTGCATGACGTAGTTGATGATGGTCCGGGAGACGCAGATGGGTGCGGCCCGTTCGGCCCGGTCTTCGGCGTCGTCGTGCGGTTCGCCCAGTTGCGTATCTTCGGCCGCCTGCTGGTTGCCGGCCTGTTCGCGGCGAATCTGTTCGAGCAGTTCCTCGCGGTACCGGATGGCCTTGGGGACGAGCGGGTCGCCGCCTTCTCCCTTGAGCAGGATGAAACCGCGGTCGGCATCGACCACGTCGAAGATCATGTCCATGATGCCCGAGACCAGGCGGTCGATGTCGTAGTCGTGGGCCAGCATCTCGGCAATCTGGTACAGCGCGCGGAGGCCGGCGATGCTGGTCCGCATGTCGGCCATGTCCTCGCCGCCCACGAACGCCAGGTGCGGGTCGCTGCTGGCCCGGACCGTGGTGATGATGGAACTGTCGACGCGGCCCTCGGTATCGACCTGGATGGGCAGCCCGCGATGGTCCACGAGCGCGCCGGGTCCGGGGGGCTGGTTCACCGTCATGATGGTATTGCCCACGCGGACCTGGTCGCCCGTCTGGATCGGGGCGTCTTGGATGCGGAGACCGTTGACGAACGTGCCGTTGGCGGAACCGAGGTCCTTCAGGACGCACCGACCGTCCTGCCACTCGAACCGGGCGTGATGCCGGCTGATGCCGGGGTCGCGGAGCGGGATGCCGCACGCCGGGTCGCGCCCGACGGTCACGCTAACACCGTGGGCGTCGAACGTTTTGCCGTGGTCGGGACCCTGGATGATCGTCAGCGTGGGCATATCGTCCCAATCAGCAAGCCGGCGAAGTGCGTTACGATACGTGCCTGCAAATGGTCGTTCAACAGGCTATACGGCCAACCTGCCGTCGGGCCCGGAGAAAAACCGCCCTCTCCCGCACCCCCTGCCGGGCGCGACCCGCCCAAGCCGTTCGCAAGCGACGTCATCCACGTCTACTGTACCCGCGCCGCGGGCGCCTGTCAAGCGCGCCGCGTGGTGAGACGTGTGGGATTTGGCCTTGACCGACGTCAACGATCGTCAGGCAAGCCGCTCAGCCGCAACACAGCCGTGACCGGGAAGTGGTCGGAAGGGTATTGGCCGTCCTTCTGGGTCCGGTCGATGCCGGCGGCAATGGGCACAAAGTGCGGTGTGTGCAGGATCCAGTCGATGCGGCGGTCGGGACGGATGCCGCCCGGACCGTGCCACGTGCCCTCGTTGCCCTGCTCCAGCGGATGAACGCGCCGGTAACTGTCGATCAGGCCCAGGCCGAGGCCGTCCGAATCGTCCAGCATCAGCCGGTAGCACTTGGTCCCCTCGTTCGAGTTGAAATCTCCTGTGACGATGACCGGCGCATGGCCGGCGATCGCGGCAACGCGCTTACGCAACAGCACGGCCGATTCGTTTCGCGCCCACACCGAGACCGGGTCAACGTGCGTGTTGAAGTAGAAGAACGCCGGTGCCGGTCGTGACCGCGATCGCAGTTTGACCCACGAGACGACGCGCGGCACGGGGCTCAACCAGTCTTTGCTGCCGGGAACGTCGGGCGTCTCGCTCAGCCAGAAGTGGCCTTCGGCAAGTTTCTCGAAGCGGTCGCGCTTGAAGAAGATGGCGACGAACTGGCCCTCATCTCTGCCGTCGCGACGGCCGACGCCGACCAACTGATGGCCGGGAAGATGCTGGTCCAGGTACGCGGCCTGGAACGGCTGCGCTTCCTGCGTGCCCAAGAGGTCGGGGTCGAACGCGTTGATGACCTCCACCGCCAGGGCCTTGCGCTGGTCCCAGCGGGTGATGCGCAGGCGCTTGGTTGCGTCGAGGATGTTGAAACTCATGACGCGGATGTCGATCTGCCCCTCGGCGAGCGGCGCCGGGGCCGGGGCGAGCCGCGGAGCAGGCTCGGCGGCCCAACTGGACAGAAGGTCGTAACGCCAAACCACGAAGACAGCAACGGCCAGCAGCGCCACAACCGCCGCAAGCAGGATGGACCTCTTACGCGACATGGTGCGGCCATCGTAGACCTGCCCGTCTCACGGGTCAAGCGGGTCATGGCAACGGCTGCTGCGGGGAGTCCGAAAACACCACGTTCTGCCCCGGCGCCAATCGGCTCGACGTCACCTTGACTTCCGGTATCCTCATTAAGGATAATGGTTTCTCGATTCGCCCCGAGTCGGGAGGCAGGTCCGATGGCAAAGAAGGCTGGTGACCCGCGAATGGCCAAGGCCAGTCAACACCGCCTTGCGTAACCTGATCCCCGGGACTCGGAAAGTGGGGGAAAGCCTGTGGAATACCTCGCCCTGTGGCTTATCGGGAGTTTCATTCTGTGGTTGCTGTTGCTGCTTGCCCTGCTCATTACGAGCCGAATCGCGGACTTCTCGCTGCCCCCCGTTGGCGCTTTTCTCGGCAAGGCCGCAATCGTAGCCGCCGGCGTCACGGGCGCGGCCATCGGGCTGGACGCCGTGAGCGGTTTCCTCTCATGGATTGTTGCCGTGGCCCTGTTCTTCGGGTTGCTCATCAAGTTGTTCGACATGGACTTGTGGGGTGCCGTCGCGGTGGTCATCGCCACGTGGGTCCTGAGCAGGCTTGCGCTCATGGGGTTGATCGCGACAGGGCTCTGACGTGCGGATTTCCGGTGCCCGATGGCGATGACTTGCCCGGTGTGCGGCACCAGCACGTCTCCCCGGAAGCAGCACTCTGTGCTAATCCTACAACGCCACTTCGCCATTTCGCGCGGCGGGTCGAGAGACCCGCCTCGCCCGTTGTTTCACCACTCTATCCGTGTCGTTGTTCTCTGCGGTCTCCGCTCTCTCTGCGGCCTCTGCGTTAAGAGGGAGACATCGTACGGTCAGAGGTCGAACGGCGAGACGAGGTCGCCTTTGGCGGCCTGGAGGTCTTCGAGGCGGCGGCGCTGGGCGGCGAGGGTCTCGGCGACGACGGGCGGCAGGTCGGCCATGTCGCTGAAGTGGTCCCGGAGACGGTCGAGTTTTTCGAGGTTCTTCGCGGTGCGGATCGAGAACTGCTCGACGTAGTCGTCGCGCGAGTAGTCGCTCTCCAGGACGGCGGCGAAGAGGGCCTTGAGGTCCTCGTATATCGGCAGCAGGCCGGTCGGCGCCTCGATGGCCTCCACCTCGCCGTGCACGCGCCGCTCGGTCCACTTGATCCAGACGTGCTTGTCGAGTTTGCCGTTGAGCCACCGGCCGCCTGCGCCCGTGAGCCAGTAGTTGGTGGCGAAGACGAGGGGCGGCCGCTCGACCTTCCCGGCGAAGTCGAGGTGGTTCCGGATGTACTTGCCGAAGCCGATGGCGAGGAAATCCTGGTTGCTCATGATGTTGAACTTGCGCTGCCCGGCTGAGCCGAGGGTGGCGGCGGTGGTCTCGCTCTCAATCGAGGCCCCCATCGTGATGACGCCGTGCGTCCAGTCGAAGGCCTCCCTGACGGGCACGCTGGTGTCGGAGTCGCGGCCGCCGTAGATGATGCCGGCGACGGGAACACCGTCGGGGTCGTCGAGGTGGGGGTCGCAGTTTTCGAGCGCCCCGATGGCGATGGTGTACCGGGCGTTGTGGTGCGACGGGGTGATGGGGTTGCCGGCGGAGTCGGTTTTGCCGGCGTGCCACCGTCCGCTGTAGTTCGTGCCGGCGTCGGGCATCTCCTCGCCCATGCCGAGCCAGTAGGGGCGGTCGCCGGCGACGAGGACGTTTGAGAAGATGATCTCGCCGGGCCGCCTCAGACAATCGTGAATGACGGGGTCGTCGTGGGCGTTGACGTTTTCGACGATTCCGAAGATGCCGCTCTCGACGTTGACGGCGCGTACGCGGCCGTCGATGGCCCGCAGGTACGCGATGTCGTCTCCGACGATGCGTTCGCCCGGCAGCATGGCGGTCGACGTCTTGCCGCACATGCTCGGGAAGGCCCCGGCGAGGTACGTCACGCGCTGGCGCGGCCCGCGGACGCCCATGAGGAACATGTGCTCGGCCAGCCATCCCTCGCGGTCGGCCTTGCGTATGGCGAGGCGCAGCGCCAGTTTCTTCAGGCCGATCGTGTTGCCGCCGTACTGCGTGTTGACGCTGTAGACCATGTCTTCGAGGATGTCGATGTAGATGCGTCGCTGGTCGACGTCGGCGCTCGTGTTCCGCTCGTCGAGACGCCCGGCCGAGTGGAGAAAGCGGAAGAACTCGCCGTCGGGGCCGAGGCGCTTCAGTTGCTCGTATCCCGGCCGATACAACAGGTCCTCGCTGTGGGCGACGTAGGCCGAGTCGGTGCACTGGACGCACGAGATGCTGAACCGCGAGCCGGTCGGCCCGAGGCAGAAGAACCGGACGCACAGACGCTTGCCTTCCATGGCCCCTTCGAGCAGCGATCGGACCTCCCTCAGGCCGTCGTCGCGGCCGGTGGCATTCAACTGCGCCCCGAGGCTGACGCCCTCCGGCAGGAGGTATTTCGTCGCCGCTTTGTCGCGGGCCTGATCGTGAAACCCGTCGAAATGGACGGTGTGGCCCTCGACGGCCAGCGGGGCCTCTTCGCCGTTCTCAACGGCCAGGCGGCGGATTCCGGCCCGGTCCTGGGGAGAGTCGGAGCACACGATCACCGAATCGGGCCGGCACAGCCCGACCGCATCGGCCACGTAGGCGTGGACCCGCTCGTTGTCGAGGGCCTCGAGACACGCCAGGCTCGCCTCGTCCATCTTGTCGGTCAGCACGTCGGCGTACTTGGCATCCATCGTTCTGTCGCGACTCCCGTTGGCACAGTATCGGCGCCGGCGCCGGCCGGAAGCGCAGGCGCAACACGTCACCCGACTCAGAAACCCCCCGGTCGAACATGCACGGCCCTGAATGAGGCGAAGGAGTATAGGAAGTGGTCCGTGCCGCGTCAATGGCCTCGGTGGACAAACGAGCAACAGGGCTTGAGGGAAAAAGCCGGGGGAGATCCGCCAGTCGCATCGGATCTCCCCGGGAAGCGTCACCGGTTGTTCGTCGGTGCTGCCGGCGTGCTCATTTCCGCTTCTTCTTCTTGGCCTTCTTCTTGGCCGGTTTCTTCTTGGCCTTCTTCTTGGCCGGTTTCTTCTTCACCGCTTTCTTCTTGGCCATGAGACATCTCCTTTCATCAGAACTGTCCCTCGTCGGATGCTAGGCGCCGCGCGCACCGGTGTCAACACTTTTTCGCGCGGAATTTGCGCGCGTGCGCGTGAGGCATCCTGCATTTCCCTCGCTCCGACGGATCATGTGGGTTATCGGTCATCGGGAAAAGCGGTCTTAAGCGAAAACACGCGTCGCCGAGCGCGCTTACGGTTCGGCCGACCCGGCGCGCAGCGCCTCGACGGCGGCGCGCACGGCGGGGTCGGCGCGCAGCGTTTCGGCAGGTCCGCTCGATGGGGGGACGCTGCGGTCCGGTTCAACGCCCTGCCCTTCGATGCACTCGCCGTCAGGATCGTAGACGCGCGCGACCGTCACGCAGACGGCGCCCCTGCCGCCGCTGATGGGAACGTTCACCTGGGCCGCGCCCTTCCCGAAGGTTCGCTGCCCGACGAGGACGGCCCGTCCTCGCCGCCCGAGCGCCGCCGCCAGCACCTCGGCCGCGCTGGCCGTGCCCCGGTCGATGACGACCGCCAAGGGACCCCGCCACTGGTGATGCGCCAGCAGCGGCACGTCGTAGGTCCAGGTGGCGCCGAGGGCGCGTCCGCGTGTCTGGGTGACACGTCCGCGCGGCAGAAAGACGCCGGCCGCGCCGATCGCCTCCAGGAGCATACCCCCCGGGTTGCCGCGCAGGTCCACGATAAGTGCCTTCGCCCCCCGGGCGTCGAGCGTGCGGACGGCTCGTCGTAACTCCTTTTCTGTACCGGACTTAAACGTTGCCAGATGGAGGTACCCGACCCCCTCCTCGCCGTCGATCAGCCGGGCGCGGCGGACCGACGGCCGACGCACGACGGACCGTTCCAGCACAACGGTCCGGGCCTCGCCCCGCCCGCCGGGACGGACGCGGATTCGGACCTTCGTGGCGGGTTCGCCTCGCAGGCGGCGGGAGACGTCGGTCAGCGAGAGCCCCTTCACCTGGTCGTGTTCGATGGCAACGATTTCGTCGCCCGGCTTGAGTCCGGCCCGTGCGGCGGGGCCGCCTTCGAAGACCTCGCTCACGACGACCCGCCCGCCGCGCAACACCACCGCCGCGCCGATGCCCGCGTAGGCGCCCTTGCTCTGCCGACGGAAGGCCTCCAGCATCTCGGCCGTCAGGTAACGCGAGTACGGGTCAAGGCTGTCCATGGCGCCGAAGAGGAACTCGGCGACAACGGCGCCGTCCGGCAGGCCGAGCATCGCCCGGTTCTTCTCCATCGCGACGGTCAGCCACTCGCCCGCCTGAAACGCAAACCACGGATCGGCCGCCCACGCCTTCAGGTGAAGAATCTCAAGCGCTTCGGCAAAGCACGCGCGTTTCGTATCATCGTCCGCTTCGCCGAAGCGCGCGCGGAACGTCGCGTTCTCCAGCGCAGCACGCAAACTGCGTATCCCCGCCGCAACCAGGTCGCGGTACGCGACCCGGTCCACGTAGAACCAGGCGACGGCGCGCGCGGCGTCGGTGTAGACCCAGCGTCCCGCGCGGCCGTCCATGTCGCGCGCCGATTGGGCCAGAGCGTCGTTGGACCAGCGTCGGGTCACGGCCTTCTGAAGTGAGGCGCGCTCGGCGGGCGTCCGGCGCCGGGCCGGCCGACCGCCCGGTGCGGCGGCCGCCGACCCGCCCTCGGCGCTCGACGCCGCCGCCAGGTGCTCGTCATACGACGGCCAGTACGCCCCGTGAGGAAAGATCACGCAGCCCGAAGCACACGCCGCCGCAACCAGCGCAACCAACACGGCGAGGCGACCGAGGCCGGACCGGCCCACGCAAGTCGTGCGCGGTGGGCGCCGAGACCCGCCGCGCACCAACGCCGAGAGACCTTCGCCGGACCGCTTCGAGGGGGTGGGCAGACAACGAGACGTGCGGGTCACGGGTCCGAGTCCCGGAACAGATCCTCAAAACGGCGACGCGCCTCGTCGGCGTCCCTGGTGGCGTCGGGAGGCGAGGCCGGCCGCTCTCGCACGTTGCGGTCGGCCACGTACTCGAAGTCCTCGCAGAAGTTGACGCCGTCCGGATCGCGAACCGGCTCGGTATTGGGAAGGCGGCAGCCCGGCACGGCCGGATCGTGGTGCCGGCAGTTGCCGCACGTGTGCATGAAGGCGGCACACTCAGGACACTCTTCGCGGCAGCCGACGGGCCCGTCGATCTCCCACGCCGCCCCACATTTCGGGCATCGCCGTTTCATGCTTGTGCCTCGGCCCGATGGTGCGGGTGCATCGTTGGTCGGGATGTCCCGCCGCGTCTGCGGCGGGCTCGGGTTCCGCCCCTACGCGGGCCGGCCGGTGCGGTCGAACGCTTCGACGGCCAGGGCGGCTCCGAGGATGCCGGCGTCGCCGCCGAGCGTGCTCCAGCGAATGTCACAGGCCTCCCAGACGCTCCCGAAGGCCGTCTCGCGGGCATGGTGGCGGACGCGGTCGAGGAACGCGTCGCCGGCCGCCATCATCCCCCCCGTCAGGACGACCCTCTCAGGGTTCAGGACGTGCATGAGGCTGGCGATGCCGACACCGAGGTACTCGGCCGTCTCCTCGACGATGTGGGCCGCCAACGCGTCGTCCGGGGCGGCGTCGAAGACGTCTTTGCAGGTCACCCCTGCGGCGGCCAGGCCGGAGGTCTCGCCGGCCGCCAGGGCATCGTTGAACCGTCCGACGACGGCGGTGGCGGAGGCATACGCCTCGAGGCAGCCTCTCGCCCCGCATCCGCACCTGCGCCCGCCGTGCTGGACGACGATGTGTCCGAGTTCGGCGCCCGAATCGCTCGCGCCGCGATAGAGACGGTCGCCCAGGATCATCCCCCCCCCGATGCCGGTGCCGAGCGTCAGCAGAAACATGGTGTGGACGTCCTTGGCCGCGCCGCAGCGAAACTCGCCGTAGGCGGCGGCGTTGGCGTCGTTCTCAACGTTGACCAGCATGCCGAGTTTCTCGTGGAGCGTGTCGCGCACCGGGATGTTCGTCCACCCCGCGAGGTTCGGCGTGAACACGACGACGCCGGTCTTTGAGTCGAGCGGTCCGGGTGCGCCCACGCCGACACCCGCGATGTCGGCGGCCTCGACGCCGGCCTGCTCCGAGAGATCGCGCACGGCCTGGGCCATGCGTTCGAGAACGTGGTCGGGGCCCCGGTCGGCCTCGGTGGGCGTGGTCAGGCGGCCGAGGATGCGGCCGTCGGGCGAGACAAGGCCCGTTTTCAGGTTCGTGCCACCCAGGTCGATTCCGACGTAGCGTTTCGTCATGGTTTCACCGATGGAGCCGCACGCTTGCCGGTCGGCGTCGGCAACCGGTCGGCTACGATGCCTTGCGCCACTGGGCGATGGTCTTGAGCCTGTCGTCGAGCGGCGCCTCCGGGTCGTATCCGTGATCGCTGCGTGCGGTGGCGGCTTCGAGGGCCGCCAGGATGCGTGTTTCGAGCGCGGTCTGCTTTTTTCTGGCTGCGGTCTCGAGGGTGTCGAGCAAGGCGGGGGCGGCCGGTTTTCCGATCTTCTTGAGGGTGGCGGTCGCGGCAGCCACCTGGTCATCCGAACCGCCGAGTTTGGCGACGGCTGCGCCGACGGCGGCGGCGACCGCCCGGGCGGTCAGCCCCTCGAGGGCAGGCGTCCTGTCGGTGCCGCCCCAGTCCGGCCGCGCCCGACCCAGCGCCGTCAGCAGTTCAGCCGCCTGTTCCGGCCGCTTGGCCTTCAGAAGCGCCTCGGCCCGCGTCTGGACGGCCTTGAGGACGGCGATGCGGCTGGGGATGTCGGCCCCGTCCATGGCGGCCACCAGCGGGGGAACGCCCTCGGTGTAAGGTTCCTTGGCGAGGAGGATAAGGCCGAGTTGCTGATTGAGTTCCCGCAGGCGTGGCCGGTTCTCGTCGGGCGTCAGAACAATCAGTTGCCTGAGCGTCGGCACGGCCCTGTCGGGCGTTCCGGCGGCCACGTAGGCGTCGACGAGTTTCTCGTACAGCGCCACCGCGGCCGGGCTGTTGCGGGTGGCGGCGGGCACTTTCGTCAGGGCCAACTCGAAGAGCGATGCGGCCCGGGGCATGTCCTCGGCGCCGTTGCGGGCGAAGAAAACGTCGCCCATCTGCTGTGCCACGTCCGGCGACCCGCTCTGGTCGGCGAGGCTTCGGATGGCTTCCCAGAGGGCGTTCCGGACGGCGGGTTCGGACTCGGCGCCGGGCTTGAGGCGGTCGGCCATGCTGGCGGTGGCGTCGGCGCCCCCCACCTTCGCCAGCGCCGCCGCCACCGCCTGACGGACGCCTTTGTCCACATCCTGAAGCCGCGTGACCAGCGCCGCAACCGTCTTGGCCCCGGCTTTGCCGAGGTTCCCCAGTCCCTGGGCCGCGCTGAAACGAACGCTGGGCACGGGGTCAGCCAGCGCCGCCGAGAGGACCTGCTCGGCCGACGGCGGCGCGATCCGCGCCAAGGCCAGGCACCCGGCCTCGCGGACCGCCGGCTGCGGGGCCGTTCGGGCAAGGTGACCAAGCAGTTTCAGGGCCGGCTTGACGGCGTCGGCGCCTGCGCCGTTCTTGGCTCCGATCTGTCCGAGCGCCCCGGCGGCACGGAGGACCTCGACATCGGCGGCGGCGCCGAGCATGGCCACCAGTTTCGGCACGGCCTCGACCACCTTGAGGTCGCCAAGGGCCGACGCGATGGCGGCACGCGTCTCGGCCGTCTTTTCGGTCTCGAGTTGCGCGAGCAGGATCGGTCCGGCGGCGGCTTCCTGCCATGCGGCCAGTGCTTTGGCCGCAGCAGCGCGAACGACCGCCGACTCGTCGCCGAGGCGTTTCAGGAGGGCGGCGATGAGTTCCTGATAGGCCTGCCGGGCCGTGCCGTTTCCGCTGCTGAGCACGCCGGGCGCCATGGCGGCCGCCTGCCGGGCCGCGACGGCCCGGACCTGCGGAACGGCGTCGCCGAGATGGGCGAGCGCCAGTTTCCCCTTCTCTTTGGCATCGGCCGCCTCGTAAATCTCGGTCAGTTGGCGGATGAGCCTCGCCTGGACCCGGGCCAGTTCGCTCTCGCGGCCTTTGAGCCGTTCACGGAACCGCTTGAGCAACCCCGCCAGGAGCCGGGACTCCGGCATGTCGCGGTACCCCTGCCACCATCGGTTCCACGCCTTGGCGGAGGCGGCCAGGTCTGTGACGCCGGTCATGTCGGCCAGGGCGGCGGCGGCCGCCTCGACGACGGTGCGCTGCGGGTCGGCCGTCATCTCGACCAGCGCCTCGATGGCGCGTTTGTCCATGATCTGCGCAAGCGCCTGGACGGCCGCCAACCGCGCACCCATCGCCATCGTGGACGTCGAGGCCAGGTCTTTCAGGCCCGTGAGGACCTTCTCGTTGCCCTGGTAGGCGCCGAAGGCCAGGGCGGCGGCGCGGCGTGTCGGCGCGTCGTCGCTGCGGAGGAGCCCGAAGAGGGGATCGATGAGCGCGTCGTGGCCCGCGTCGCGCGTCGCCAGGACGCCGAGGACCGCCAGGGCCGCCTCGGAGGGGGCGGGCGCAGCCAGGACCTCGACAAGGATCGCGCGGGCGGCGCCGTTGTCCTTCTCGATGAGGACCCCGGCGGCGTCGCGCCGGGTGGCGAACGTGCGGTCCGGCCCCGTCAGGAAATCGCGGAGGCGCGCCAGTTCCGGGTCGGCCTTGCGGCCGGCCGCACCGGCCTTGGCGCCGAGCGCGGCAGGGGCCGAGACCGACACGGCAACCCACAGCGCCAGAGCCAACGCGACCGGGCGCATGAGGGGGGCTGAATTATAGCGCACCTTCCCCGCCGCCATCACATCCCCCTATTCCAAGTTTCACTACCCGTGTCACACCGTACCTTTCGGCGGAAAGACTGTCAACCCGAATCGGCCAGAAGAGGGGGATTTCTTGGGTTTTGGCTCCGTCCGGGGCTCTGACTGCCCTCCGGACCGCCGCCGGCGCCGCGCGGCCGAGTGGAGCGCTGTACCCCGAGTGCCCGCAGGAAACCTCGCTCTAATCCTACAACGGTACTTCACCTTTTTGTCCGCCTGGTGGCCTTCCCAGGCCACCAGCAACAGGCATAAACTGCGTTCGCGGCGGCCTGGGAAGGCCGCCGCGCATCAACTGCAAGAAACTCACCTGACCCCGCTTAGCACTACTACGCTACTTGCACGCCTGGCCGGTTGTCGCTCGGCCGGGGAAAAAACGGGTCAGGGCCATATTCAATGCCAAACCAGCCGTTCGGTTTGGCTTTGAATGGT
>CAZEBQ010000112.1:0-12210 GCA_964510295.1 uncultured Anaerolineales bacterium
CGCGCACCGACGCCGGCCGGCAGTCGCATCCCCCTCACTCGCCCCCTTCAGCGGCCGGGTTCCCGGACAGATCGAGTTTCGCGCCCTGGTGGCACCGCGCAAGAACCTGCAAGACGTTGTTTCCACAGCCCTGGTGTGCACAGGAATCACCAGAGGCGTCAGGCGCCGAAGTCCTGCAGCAAAACGTATTCACAGGGAAAGTCGCCGGGCAGGCCGGCCACACACTTCTCGTCAGCGGTACAGACCGCAACGCCGGCCTGCTCCGCAACCGCGAAGTAGTACATATCATACCACGTTTTGGCGTACGCGAAGGCCAATCTGCTGGCTCGCTCGATAAGCGCCTGGGATTCCTCGTACCGTATTGGCAATTTGCGGAAGGCGCGTATCGCACAAACTGCCTCGTCTGCGGTCTTGTCCCTCTTTCGAAAGGCCTTCACAAGTGCCCCGCAGAATTCGTGCAAGGCGTTCTTGGGTTCGCAGGCTGTGATGTCTCCGGCTAGCAAGAGCGCAAGGACATGCTTGGCTGAGTCGCTGCCGTCTCTGTCAGGCAAGAAAGCCCTCAGCAGAACAGAGTTGTCGAAGACATAGTTAGCTGGCATCTTCCCGCATCTCTCGGACCAGTACGTTGACGTCCACGGGTGCGCCGAAGCCGTCGCGTATAGCAAGGACCTCCTCGTACAGCGCTTTCCGGTCCGAACTCATGCGGGCCAAGGCCTCGCGGGCACGCCGGGCAAGAGGTTGCTCCGGCGAAGGTTGGTGTCCGGCCACGGGTGATGAGCGTTCAACGGGGAGCAACCTTACTGGTTCGGCCCACTGGACGTTGCCTGTCGGCGGAGCGAGTACGAGCCCTGTGCCTATCGCCGCTCCGAGGAGCATTTGGCGCGCTCTGCGGTGTCCGTCAAAGGGTAGACGGGGCTCCGCGGATCCGCCCACCGGCTGGAAGCGGCTATCGCCAAACGTGATGTCCGACGTTGCGGCCTGAGTCATGCTTGGAACCTGGCATAGAGGGGGCCCTCTGTTAGGCGCCTGAACCATGTGCTTGGCACCTCGTGCGCGGCGTCCAGCCAATCCGGGAACTGTTCGGGCAGATGGGGAACCTCTTCTGACAGGGTCTGTACCATCGTCTCAAGGATCAAGGCATTCTGGCCTCGCCTCTGCCCTGAGGCGAGCCGGAGGTGCGCCATTCCCTTCGGCGTGGTGCATCGGAAGGAGGTCTTGAAATCAAGACTCCTTGGAGGTTCGCGCACTCCTGTGTCTGCGAAAAGGACTTGGGGGAGCGAGATGCCTGTCTTCAGCCCCTCTTGAATGAAGTCGAGCACATTATCCTTTTCCCAGTCGAATTCGATGGCATCGATGTATCGGAGCAGAAGGCTCGTTGGTTGCATGGGGCCCAGTCGCTGATGAGCCTCGCTCAAGATCTTAACTGCCCTGATGGCACGATCCCTGAAGTCCTTCTCCCAGTCGTAACCCTCCGTCTGGTTGACTGTGAAAACGGTAGGCCCAACTTGGACGAGAGGCCAGGCATCGTCTGAAACCCTGAACTGGTGTTGCACCATGTGCAGTTGCGACGCAAACTGCGTTGGTGCCTCGGCATTAGGTAGAGCCTTGTGCGCGGGGTACTCGTCGCGCAGAAGATCCATCAACCTTCCGAGCCAGAGGCTGTAGTTGAGGGCCGCCGACTTTGAGTCATCGCCCGGTTGAGGATCCCATTGGAGTTCGACAATGGCCTCGACCAGCGGCGCGTTCTTAATCTTCTGGGCGCACATCGCCGCATGCCTCCACTCGTGCTTGCCTTTGGCTTCGGCGTCCTCCATGTAATGCTATCGGCCAGTGAGGGTCACCTCAAGCAGAAACAAAGATTGGCCCGCTGCCTACGCTGCTTCTGCGCGCGTCAAGTCTTCGCGCCCTGCGCCTTCACGATCTTGGCGACGCGGCCGGTGAAATCGTCGATCTCGGCCTCGCTCAGGCACCCGACGACCATCGTGTCGACGCGGCCGGGGCGGAGGGCCCAGCGGATCGACTCGTCCTTTTTGTGGTCGTCGTCGCGGAAGCGGCCCTCGCCGACGAGTTTCATGCCGATGACGCCCTTGCCGGCGGCGCGAAGTTGCTTCAGCACCGGCGCGACCTTCTCGGGCGGGGCGTCCATGGCGGCCCCGAAGGCGTTCACGCGGGCGTGGACCACGTCCACCCACGGACTGGCGGCGGCCGCGCTCATCGCCTCGACCGAGTGGCACGAGATGCCGTGGGCCCGGATGATGCCCTTGGCCTTGAGGTCCTCGAGCAAGTCCATCTGCTTCTTCTGCTCGTCGGTCCAGGTCTTGGAGGTCATGCAATGGATCTGGACGATGTCCACGTAATCGGTCGCGAGTTCCTTGCGGAACCGGTCCAGGAGGATGTTGGCCCCCGGCCGCTCGCGCTCCGGAATGCCGCCGCGACGCACCCAGATCTTCGAGACGAGGACGTACTGATCGCGCGGCATCGGCTTCAGGGCCCGGCCGACGTACGGGTGCGTGCCGTACAGGTCGGCCATGTCGAAGAGGCGGATGCCGCGGTCGTACGCCGCCCGCACGAGCCCCTCGAGCCGTTCGCGGCCCAGGCGGGTGTGGTCCGACTGTCGGTTCCCCCCGCGCATGCCCGTGCCCAGGCCGACGCGGCTGACCTTGAGGCCGGTCTTGCCGAGCGGGACGATCTCGAACGGGCCCGGCGGCGGACCGTCGGCGTCGCGCTTCGCCCCCGCGCCGGCGCATCCGAGGATCATGCCACCCGCACCCGCGAGGGTCGAGGTCAGGAACTTGCGGCGGGCCATCTTCATCATGCTTGCCTCCACTGGCGGTCCGTTTCCAAACAACTATACGTCCTGACCGCCCCGCCGGAAAGCCCAAAGATGGGAATCGCTCCGTCTCCGGAGGCAGCGGGGCGGCCTCAGGTGCCCGCGCGACCTCATCGCCCCCTGCCGCGCCGCCTATTGACCGGCCCGGCGCAGCATAGTATGATGATGCCGAGCCGCTCCTGCCGTTGAAGACAGAACCGGACACAAGGAGCAGACGATGACCTCGAGCGAATGGTTGCGGCGTGATGTACTGAAATCCTACAAGAACCGCACCCCCCTCGAGGCCGTCAAGCAGTGCATGGACTACATGAAGAAGGTGGGCAAGGCGAAGGCGTGGGAACGCACGTTGGCTGTTTGGCGGATGGCTGAATGACACGCATGCTCGATAATCCGCGTCCGCTTCCGCGGGAAGTGCTCGACATTGCAAACAAGACGCGGAGCAATCTGTTCGCATGGCGGGG
Source organism: uncultured Anaerolineales bacterium (assembly GCA_964510295.1). Classification (GTDB taxonomy): domain Bacteria; phylum Planctomycetota; class Phycisphaerae; order FEN-1346; family FEN-1346; genus JAUVZF01. The sequence continues at coordinate 3,292 of CAZEBQ010000112.1, forward strand.
ACAGTTCTCTCCTCAGCTTGTCGAAGCACTCATAAGCACCTATGCTCCTGCTGGCGCCCTTATTCTGGATCCCTTTGTGGGCAGCGGGACGGTTCTCCACGAAGCAGGCCGCCTTGGATTCAGGGCTGTGGGAAGCGAGATCAACCCTGCGGCGGTTGCGTTCGCCAGAATCTATGAGTTCGTCAATCTGCCGGTTGAGAAAAGGAGGGTGCTGCTGAGGCGGATGAACGGCAAACTCGGCCAGATAGTGACTGGCGACCTTCCCTTGCTGCGGGCCGAACGCGCTGCGGGTCCTCGCGAGAATGCCCTTGAGCAGCTTCTGGAACTTGTCTCGTCAAACACCTCAGCGGCGTGCCGTCGCGTGCTGGAGGCTCTAGTCACAAGTCTTGACGTGCACCGCAACAAGCCTGATGCGGCCTTAGTCAGAGCGAAGTGGGCAGCACTGAAAGGCCTCATACTCAGCTTGCCGTTCTCAACCGCCGAACTCCGTGCCTCCGTCTCGGATGCACGGAGACTCCCGATCCCAGACTCAGCGGTCGACTTCGTCATCACGTCGCCCCCGTACATAAACGTGTTCAACTACCACCAGCAGTATCGCGCCTCGGCTGAGCTTCTGGGGGCCGATCTGCTTCATGTGGCACAGTCCGAGATCGGGTCGAACCGAAAGCACAGACAGAACCGCTTCCTGACGGTCGTTCAGTACTGTCTGGACATGTCGCAGGTGCTCGCAGAACTGCGCCGCGTGTGCAGGGAGCGAGCGCAGCTTGTGTTCGTTGTGGGCCGAGAGTCAAACGTTAGGAAGACGCCGTTCTTCAACTCTGATATTATCCAAACCCTCGCAACCGATTGCATTGGCATGACCTGTCTGCTACGCCAGGAGCGTGTGTTCACAAACCGGTTCGGCCAGCGGATCTGTGAGGACATCCTGCACTTGATAAACACTGAAGACGGTCGCGAGCCGCCCCTCGCCACGCCGCGCAGGATTGCCTTCCATGCCCTCAAGTCCGCGCTGGATCGCGCGCCCGCTGATGCGCTCCCTGGTCTCAAGGAAGCAATGGCCGCGGCGGAGACCGTCCGTGAGTCGCCGATTCTGAGGGAGCCAGAGGCTCCCCTTGCGGTCTCGCCGCCTCGCACGTAGGGGGATCCGATGTCCACGCCCACTCCTCATCTTGAGAAGCTGAACGCTGTCCTTGCCAACGACAAACTGCCTCACAGTGACAGGCCGCGTGTGGAAGAGACTATTCGCCGGTACCATGCTTGGACGGAGCAGATGCGGCAGGTCGGTGGCGAACCCGAAGAGGTCATAGAACAGGTCGTCACTCTTGTCAACGAGTATAAACTGTATGTCGACGTGGATCTCATTTTCGACAGCCCCGAGAACTTCCTGTACCGGCAGAAGGGGCAGTTGAAAATCGACAACAGCATCATTGAGGAGTTCCTTCCTTGGCTCATTGGCCCGGCTGTTCTACCGGAACTCGCCGACGGCGTTGAGGTCGGGCCCACACGCTGCTTCTCGGCGCTTTACTTCCGGTCGGCATTGGACAATCCGGGATCCGGAGGAGTACCCACACTACGTGCGAAAGACCAGGACTTTGCCGTTAGCCGCACGGTGTACATAAGGACGTCTTACGACGCGTCTTTCGCGGACTGCGCCACCCAAGACGCCTCTATTGCTTACGTCGCGGCAGAGATCAAGACGAATCTGGACAAGACGATGTTCCAGGAAGCGTGCGCAACGGCTCACGATGTCAAATCGGCTGTAGCAGGTTCGAAATACTTCCTGCTCTGCGAGTGGCTGGATATGACGCCTCTGAGCACCGGAGGCACTGACATCGACGAAGTGTTGATCCTGCGAGGCGCGAAGCGACTGCCATCAAACGTCCGTCAGCATTTCAGTACCTACGCTGGCCGCCAAGAGCGCCGAGACGAATACGTCGCGTACGTGCATGCACACCCGCTTCGGTCTGATGTTTTCGGCCGGCTCGTGGACCATATCCGCGGTCTCTTGGCGGACGAAGACCCAATGGAGAAAGACGCACTCGAAAAAGGCTACTTCTGAACGACGACTGGTGCGGGCCGAGCGTTTGGCCTTCGGCGCGATGCGCTCAGCGTTGCCGACTGGGGCAGTCAGCAGTACGGGGGGCTATTGAGTTCCTGGGTTCTCTCGCGCTTCCCTTCGGCGGAAAGTCCTCCGGCATCCACTTCGGCAAGTCGGCAACCGAGGCCCGGGCCTTGGCGCTGGTCGGCACGTGCCATGCCTCGAAGAACGGTCCGAGGTTCCTTCCGACGGTGCGTGAAAGGCGGACCATCCACTGGTCGCGCCGGTCGCCGTCGCTCCTGGGCCGCTCGCCGCGCGGCAGGGCCCGGTACTCGGCGAAGACTTTCTTGAACGCGTCCCAGCCGAAGGCCTCTTTGAGTTGGATGTACATGATGAGCGCGAGGAACGGGTCGCGTTTCCACTTCTCGAAGTCGGGGGCGGTGAAGTAGCCCTTCATTTTCCCGGCGCGAGACCGGTCGGAGATCGAGCCGTGCGCCTTCGTCGGCTCCATACCGCACACCGTCTCGATGACGTACATCGTGAACAGGTTGACCGTCACCTCGACGGTGCCGCCGAAGGTCCAGTCGCGCGACTGGTGGTTGTGGCCCATCTCGTGGAACAGGCCCCACACGCCGCCGTGCTTGCCCGTCATCAGACGGGTCTTGTCCACCATGACGGGCGGCATGTCGAGCAGCGTCATGATGGGGTAGCCCGAGTGCATGTACCCGGCGCTGATCTGGACGTCGGGCACGTACCGCTCCGGCCTCGGGCGGTCGATCGGCCAGGCGGCCAGGCGGGCGCAGGCGTCCATGACGCGGTCCCAGAAATCCATGACGTCTTTCGGATCGTCGAGGTCACGGACGACCTTCGAGGGCAGGGTCAGGATGACCTTCTTCGACGCCAGTTCCGCCCACGGGGCAGGGCGGCGGCGGACCGCTTCGCGCCACTGCTTGACCTCGGTCACCCCATGAACGTAGTACGGGGCCTCGACGGCGCCGCGCACCGTCACCTTGAGCGTTCCGAGATCGCATCCGCGCGGCACCACGATGTAGACGAGGCCGCCGAAGGCGTTGGCGGCAGGCGTTGTCGGTGCGTCGACCGGGAACTGCCGGCATATCTCCGGCACGCGGCACCATTGGTCGTGATGCCACAGGCGGTCCCTGTGCGCACCGATGCGGACGGCGAGTTGCTTGCCGACGGCCGCCGCGGGCACCGTCACGGTGAGACGTTCGCCCGGCGCGGCGTAGAGGCCGGTCGAGTGCCAGTCGGGCACCCGCGTGTCGATCGCGACCGTGCGCGTGACGCGCGTCGCATCGGCCGGCACGGGGCCGGGGAACTCGGCCGCTGCGGGGTGGGCGCGGACCTTCTCGGGCGCCGCACGCCCGGTCTCCTGGACCTGTAAGGTGAGCAGCAGACGGCCGAGTGGGTTCTTCGCCGTCAGCGGGCGCTTGGCCGTCGGCACGGTGTCGGCCTGGTGCGTCTTCTCGAGGCGGCCCAGTTGCGGCAGAAGGAGCCTGTCGCCGGCGGGAAGCGACCGGACGGCCCGCGTGACGACGGCGGCAGCCTGGGCGGCGTCGGCGTCGCTTAGCGGCTTCTTGCCCCCGGCGCGGGTCGCAAGGGCGTCGAGCGCGCTGCCGGCATGGACGAGCGGCGGCGGTGCGGCGCCGGCCGCGTAACCGCCTTCGGCCGTGTGCTTGAGCGTACCCTCGGCCCAGACGATACCGGCGGGTCCGAGCAGGCGGTTACCGGCGTGCTCGGTCACGAGGTCCTTGCGGGTGACCTGCTTCCACCCCCATCCGAGACTCATGGCGACCAGTCCGCCGCCCGCCTTGATGAAGCGTGAGACGGCGGGCACGGTGCCGGTGCCGCCGAGTCCGGCCGTGTCGATGCACAGGACGCTCGCGCCGCGCAGGTCCTTCAGCCAGTCGGCCCCCTCGAGCGAGACCGTCTTGAAGCCCTGCCCCTTGAGGAATCCGAGCAGCCCCTGCGCCCGGTGGACGCCGACAACGGGCTTCGCGGCCGCCCCGGCCGCCCAACGGACCGCGTTGGTCATCAGGCGGCCCGTGTCGGTCGCCTTGTCCCCCAGGACGCGGCTATTGAAGTAGTCGGTGTGACCGAAGGCGACGGCGCGTCCCTTGCCCATCCGCGCCGCCGCGACGACGGGCTCGCGCAGGTTGCCCGCGGACCCGCCCGTCACGACGGCGAAGGCCCCGTCGCCGAAGACGCAGAGCGGCCCCGGCACGCCCGGCGCGGCGATCCTGGTTACGCCGTCGAGCAGGACCTCCACATCCTTCGTGTCGGCGCCGGTCTGGGTGGCGGCCAGGAGCAGGATAGTGGCTACGAGATACCGCATCTTCATGTTGTCTCCCCTTGGAATGCCTGATGCCGCGCGGCGGGGTCGAGTGCCCGATCAGAAAACGTTTCATACGCCTTGGGTGGCGGGTGTCCCCACCCGCCATCCCGCTTGGCCGCCTTTCTCGCGGCGGGTCGGGAGACCCGCCGCGCACATTACGTAACAACCCCGCCGCGCACGTTATGTAACAGCCGCTTGGCGCCGGGGGGTCGCCCAATTCACTTGCGGGTGACCGTGACGAGCACGTTTCTCTTGCCGACGGGCATATCGGCGTGCCACAGCCCGCCGCCGGCGTGGCGAAACTCCAGACCGTCGGCCGACGGGGTACCTTCGGCGACCCAGACGGCAAAGGGCCCGCTCTCGGCCAGGTGGAAGGTCAGTTGCGACGGTGCCGGCCGGACGGCCTCGACCGCCGCCGGCGACAGGTACTTGTCGGTCCGGCCGATGACGGCCCATCCGGAGCGGATCGGGCACAGGTGAACCAGCCGGTCGGTGAAACCTTTCAGGTCAAAGGCATACGCCGGCCCGAGTTTCTCGCCCTTGCGGGCGTGCCAATCATAGACGACCAGGCCCTCGGCGGGCAACGGCCACTTGCCCTGGCGCGGCTGGACCATGCCGCCGGCATGGGCGTAGTCGTCGGGCGTGACGTTGGCTCTCAGGGCGGCGTCTTCTGCGCCGGAGGCCAGGTTGTACGCGACGACGGCGGCGCTTCGGCCAGGGAGCGGCGCGATCACGCGGTACGGCACGGCCTCGCGGACCGGATCGACGACGATCGAATCCGGCAGCGGCGCCGCCGGCGCCAGCGGCCGCAGCAGGCTGCCGTCATCGTAGCACAGCGGCGTGATGACCTCGGCGACGAAGGCCTCCGGCGGGTCGGACAGGTAGACCGGCCCTCCTGCCATCGCCTTCGAGACGGCCATGATGCGTCCCACGCCCTGGTGGCTGGAGTGGAACATATCGTGGTCGCCCCAGGCCAACTGGCCCAGCCACAGGATGTTGGCGTAGGACTGGAGCAGGTGCCGCTTGGCCGAGCCGAGGCTGCCCTTGGAGTAATCGATGCTGCACCGTCCGACGCAACTGGCCCGGCAGTTGTGGAAGTTGGCCGGGTTGTGCCAGTTGCAGTTGATGAGCCCGAGGCCGAGTTCCTCGAGCGCCGTCTCGAAGGCCTGGGAGTTGCCGGCGCAACGCTCGACGGCATTGTCCACCTTTCCGGCCAGGCGGGCGAGTTGGGCGGACTGGAAATCGGTCTTGACGAAATCGAACCCGTGCGCCTTCACCGAACCCATGAACGCCCGGTAGAACGCCAGGGCCGACTCGGGGTGGTTGCGGACGGTCAGGCTCCCCTCGGAGAGTTTCTCGAAGTGGCGGTTGAGCGCCTCGCCGAAATCGTTCTCGGGCGCGATGCCCGCGTGGTAACCCTTGAAGTCGTGCCACAGGCCCATCCATCGGACACGGTCGGCCTTGCGGCGTGCGAGCAGCGGCGCCCAGCCCCGCGGGAACCTGTCGGCCTTCGGGTTGAAGGTGTCCATGGCGCCGCGTTGGGTGGACGTGTGGCCGTCGTCGACGATCACGTAGCGGATGGGCAGCCCGGAGGCTTCGATGCCGTCGACGACGCCCAGCAGTTTGGCCTCGTCAATCCTTCCCTTGAAGTGTTCCCAACTGCACCAGCCCAGGTAGGCGAAATACTCGGGGTAGGCCTTCTCGTGGCGGAAGTGGGCCCGCCCGCGGAGCGGCTTGCTGCCGATGGCGGCACGGACGGCCTCGTGGCAGGCCTCGTACACGTCGTCGGACCTGGCCCAGGCCAGCAGCGGCGCGTCGCACCGGACCTCGGCCGTGCCGAAGGTGCCGAAACTCAAGAGGATCCGCCCGCTCTCGTCCGTGTGGAACCACGACTGCGTCTTGGCCCCCCCCACGGCGGTCACGGCCAGATAGCCGCCGCTTTCCAGGGGAAGGATGAAGAAGATGCCACCGTCGTTGAGCCGCGCGATGCTCTCCCTCTCGTTCTTGAAGGCCCAGGGGTAGGCGCGGTTCATCATATTCGGCCATCCGCGCCCCTCCGGGTTCGCGTGCGAGAAGAACAGGCCCTTCGAGAAGCGGGGCAGGAGCAGTTCGTAGGTTCCGAGGACGCCCCAGCGGCTGTCGTCGGGTTTGCCCGAGAAGTCGGTCAGGACCTTGGCGCCTGCGCCGGCAGGCTTCGTGAGGTCGAGTTGGCCGGTGATCGTGGGATTGGGCTGGTGCTTGCCCTGATGCCCCGTCTTGGCCTTCTTTTTTCCCTTCGCGCTTGCGAGGGTTGCAATCTTCGCGTTGGCGGCAACCTCGAACTTCGCCTCGGCCCAGTCGGCGTGGTCGCAGGCGTAGCCGTCGCCGCCGTCGGTGACGACGAGGTCCAGGAGTTTGATTCCCTTGAGGTCGACGTCAACCTGTCTGGCGGGCTGTAGGCGTTTCACGATTCCGCTGGCCCAGAGCACCACCCCGTCGCCGAGGACCTTGAACTCGATGCTTGCTTGGGAGGGCCGCTTGGCCACTTCATCGTCCACGCCCACGCGGGCGGTGAACCGCGCGGCAGCGCCGCCCAGGCTGATCCGCAAGAGGCCCGGCGCGTGCGTGCCCAGGCCGCGCGCGTAGGTCTCGCCGGCGATGGTCAGCGGCTTGCCTTCGACCGACCGGTTCCGCTTGGCCGGTCCCCAGCCCGAGGTGGCCTTGCCGACGTCGAGTTCATCGAGCCAGACCGTCCGGGCGTTTGCGGCAGCCACTGCGGCGCTGCACGCGGCAAGGAAGAGGACGAGGGCGAGTGCCAATCGTTGAGAAATGTGGAGGCTTGTTCTCATCACTTCTCCCGGCGCAGCCGTCACGGGCGGCCGACGCGCAGGGACTCAAGAACTTGCCCGGCCACCCCCGGCGGGCCCACAAGATAGGTGGGCGAGGTGGACAAGTCAAGCGGTCCGGCGGTCCGGGCGTTTGGCTCCGGCCCATGATGTCAAGCCGGGCCGGGGCGGTCGAGGCGGAACGTGTAGTCCGGCCACAGGGGGCAGTTCAGGTCGATCCAGCACTTCACCCGGCGCATCTCGCCGGTGCTCAGTTTCACGTCGTTGTGGCCGGCGCCCAGCACCTGCCAGAGTCTGCTCTTGACAGTGCCAAAGGTCAGCGGCGCGGCCTTGGTATGCTCGCGCCCCCACGTGTAATCGAAATAGTGAACCAGTCCGCGGGAGATCAGCGTGCGGTAGGATGCCGGAACCCGGTCCGTGTCGCGTGTGCCGGTCAGGTCGATCTGGCGCTTATGGTTGGCGTTGTGGCAGCGGATGCACTTGGCGTCCCACACGGGCTGGACGACCTTCTCGTAGGAGAACGGCCCCGCTCCCCACGGCGGCGGCTCCAGGAGGCGGGGCTCGCGGCCGAGCGCGCTCGCGCGCCGGGCCCGCGCCACGGCGGTCCGGTCTTCGTGGCACCCGATGCAACTGCGCGTCTCGCCGGGCTGCAACTGGAGGACGCTGCGCATCCGCTGCAGTTCGTTGAACTCGCCGTCCAAGACCTGGAAGTACAACACCTTGCCGGCCGGGGCGTAGAAAGCGGCCGACCCGTCTTCCTCTACCGGCACGATGCCGAACGACCCCTTGGCCACGTAACTGGGCCATCCGTGCGGGCCACGGACCTTGTGCGTCGGAGAGGCATAGTAGTCCTGGAAGGGCTCGTGGTCGTTGCGGTACTCGCCGTTGGGCAGCCGGCTCAGGTCGGCGCGCACTTCCTGGCACACGCGGATGTACTTGACGGTGCCGCGCTTGACCTTCGGTTCGAGTCCGCGGTACACGTCGGCGACGATGAACCGTCCCAGGTTGCCGTGGTCGTTCCCGGGCTCGGCGCCGGTGCCGACCGTGGGAACCGTGGGAGGGGACGCCACAGGGCACAGCGGCGTCGGGCACATGCTCCCAATCGCCGGGTCCAGGTAGAGAATCTCCCGGTTGCCGAACCGGTCGATCACGTACAGGCCGAACCGGTCGGCCGGAGCGTGGCTGCACAGGACGTAGTCGCGCGACACCGGGACCGGATCGCGGAAGCACTGCTTTCTGGCCCAACTCATGTGGTAATGGGGCTTGACGTCGGGCGTGATGTTCGTGATCGCCTCCGGGTTGAAGCGGCCTTTGCGGACGTCGATGAGGGCAATCGGGCCGTTCATGTCACCGCCGTGCGAGATCAGCGTGCAGCAGATCTCGCCCGTGCCGGGCACCTCCCGGCCGTTGCCGTAGCAGTTGCGCGTGTCGTTGCCGAAGATGAGTTCGGGGTGCTTGCCGTCGGGTCGGATGACCCAGAGCGTGTGGCCGAAGTCGGCGCCCTTGTCCAGGTACTCCGACCGGGTCCAGATGATTCGGCCGTCGCGCATGACCGACGGGGCCCATTCGCTCAGGTTGGCGTAGGAGAGCGGCCGCATGGTGCCGCCGTCGGCGTCCATCCGAAAGAGGACGAACGCCTGGGGACGCCAGCAGAGGTACCGCGCCTTGCACCGCGTGGAGATGAAGGCCAGCCCGCCGTCCGG
>CAZEBQ010000113.1:0-12123 GCA_964510295.1 uncultured Anaerolineales bacterium
TAAACGAGACGCATTCCGGTGCGCCGGGTGCATGGCCGCGCAACGGCGCGTGATCATGCCATCCAGCGCGCGGCGGGTGCGGAGACCCGCCGCGCACGAACTCCGGGGCACTGGTGTCGGACCAGTCAGCCGCCGAGGAAGCGTTCGACGGCCTTGGCGCCGAGGGCGTGGCGGATGCGGCGGAAATCGTCGCCGAAGGCGTCGCGCATCTCGCGCACCAGGGCATCGGCCACGGTCCGGTCCTCGGCGGGTTGGGGGACGGTGCCGAGACAGGCCTCGGCGTAGGGGCACCAAGCGGCACAGCCGAGGTCGAAGTGTGGGTTTTCAACCGTCTCGCCGCAGGAGCGGCACTTGAGGCGAGGGTCGTCTTTCCAGAACTCGATCGCCTTGCCGCAATGCGGGCACGGCAACTCGAACACGTCGTCGGGCTTCCAGAATCGCTGGTCCTGCCCCGGACACCGGCTGATGGACATGGCACGCGTCCTCCCAAGCGTCTCCTTCTATTATGGCGTGCCGCGGACGCGAGGTCATTGACCCGGGTCAAAAAGACGTGAAAAAGACGGACGGGTGTGGCAACGATTTCTCGCATGGGACGATTTCCTGCGGCTTGGCCGTAGCGCCGGGGTTTATCCCCGGCGCATCCTGGGCGGCGCCGCCGCCAACGGCCGCCGGGCATAAAGCCCGGCGCTACAACCGCCTGCGATCGCCAGAAAGAATTGCCACACCCAGACGGACTCTGCCGGCGGCATGGGAAGGCCGCCGCGCGGAAGCGCCCCGTTCGAAACGCCGAAGCGCCCCGTTCGAAACAGGGTGTTACCGGCCCGCGGGAGCGTCGGCCCGCACGACGTCGCGCGGAAGCAGCAGCGCGTTCGGGCCCGGAGCGAGGTACGGCGGAACCGTCATCAGGCGGACGGCACCCGGCGAGGCACGCACGCTCCACAGCCGGCCGTCCCGGCCCTGCCCGACCGGGACCTCGAAATACTCGCCGCGCGGGAGATTGAGGACCTTGCGTCCATCGGGACCGAACATCGCGCCCCCGCCGGCTTCGGCGTATCCGCCCACAACCTTCGTGCCGCGCGGCACGTAGAAGTAGGCCGACGTGCGGCCGCTCTGGCGCGGCACCGACTCCAGGCTCGACTCGACGGTGCACGGCGTGCCGGCGGGCCAGAGGACCTCGGTGCAGTCCATCCCGTCGCTGACGGTCAGTTTGTGCAGGCCCGGATGGGCGCTGCGGAGCGTGACCGCGCGCTGGACGCCGTCGGGAGCGACCTCTGCGTAAGCGACCTTCTGTTCGTCGCCGTCTGTGACGGCGTAAAGCGTGAGTTTCGCCGGGCCGCGGTCGCGGTAGTGGGCGATGAGTCCGCCCGTCACCTGGAGCGCGATCGCCGCCGGCGCTCGCTTCACCCACGTGTAGAAGGTGCGAAGGCCGCGCCCGCGAGCGGCGGCTTCCAGGGGCGGCAGGTCCGGCAGGCTCAGCGGGCCGGCGGGCACGAGGTCGCGGCTGTACGCGGCGGGTTGGAAGGTGATAACCGGGTTGGCGGCGACGCCGCGCGAAACGAAGCCGCCGAGTTCGGCCCGCGTCCACGGCTGGCCGTTCTTCCAGGGATTCTTGGCCTCGGGCCGGTTCCAGCGGGCCTCCTCCGGGATGCTCACCCGTTTGTCGCGCTCGGCGTAGGTGCGGTAGATGCCCTTGGCGTGGACCATCATGGTCCGGCGCATGCGGTAGACGTGGCGGATAAGTTGCTCGAAGGCCGCCTGCCGCTCGTCGCCCGAGGCGCGCGAGTACGCGCGGTACAGTTCAACGTACCGCGTATACAGGACGAGGTGGTCGATGCGGGCCCGGATGGGGTCCGATTCGGCCAGCCGCCATGCGTCGCGAAGGCAGCGGTACATGCGGCCGAGGAGGTGGCGCGACAGAAGCACCGCCCGAGAGCCGTCGAGGAGGTCGTAGAACCGGCCCACGGGAGTGCGGGCGGGGCCGAAGGCCTTCGCCAGGAAGTCCGCCTTCAGGTCGTCGATGCGTTCGGCCTCGCCCACGTCCCAGAGGATGCGGCTGGCGATGTAGTACCCCAGACCGTTCGGTCCCCAGTTGTCGCTCGACTCGGCCGACATGAACCGCGCGCCCATCCGATGGAACTCAGGGATGGTCCGAGCGAGGTACGCCAGGTTGCTGCCGCGCGCCTGGCCCGGCAGGTCGTGGTCCCACGGCAGGACACTGTAATACTCGCGGATGCCGAACCGGCGCACGCCCTGGCGTTTCCAGCCCTCGATGTTTTCCTCGACGGTGCGGCCGCCTTTCAGAAAGGCCGTGGCCACACTGATGATGACGCGCGGCCGGGCGCGGATGCTCGGCGGGGGCGAGTGGTGGCTGTAGGCGTACATGGCCACGTACTTGCCGGGCAGGCCGGCCTCGAGCGCCTCGGAGACGTCGTTGGCGAGCGTCAGGGCCCGGTCGCTGGGCGTGCCGAGGGCGGCGCACTCGGCGCACTCGCACCAGCCGCCGCCGTCGCTGGGATCGACCGACACCGAATCGGCCGACGGCGACCGCTTGAAGAAATCCAGCGCGTATCGCACGACCAGTTCGCGGACGGCGGGGTTCGCGATGCAGATCTTCGATGACTTCCGCTCGCCGTCCAAGAGGCCGTAGTACTCGGGGTGCTTATCGAACTCAGGCTTGTGCCGGCGGATGATGCCGTCGTAGGCGTGGCCGGTGTTGAGCACGAACGCCCCCGGCGCACGGTTGCGCCGGCCCCACTCGGCGAGCGGCTCGGCGTTGTAGTCCCACGTGCCGTAGCCGTACCAGATGCGGCGGTAGGCGTAATCGGGCCTCTCGTTGGCGTCCACTGCGATGCAGAGGTCCTTGCGGCGAGGCACGACCTCCCACACCTCGCCGGGGAAGAACTGGCGGTGGCCGAGGCGGTACAGCAGGTCCCAGACCGCGTGCGTGACGCCCGTCTCGGTCGCCGCCACAGCGCAGAGGCCGCGGCGGTGGCTGCGCAAGAGGTACTGCTCACGCCGGGCCGGCCCGTCGGCGTCGAACTCCTTCGCCAGGTCCAGGGCCGGGAAGTCGCTCGCGAGGCCCACGGCGATGCCATCGCGGCCGTCGCCGGCGGTCACCTGGAAGCGGGTCGAGGCGATGCGGCCAAGGTAGTCGGCCAGCGTCTGCGCTGCGGCGCGGGTGGCCTCCGACGCGCCTTCGGCCACGATGACCTGCTCCGGTGGCTGACCCGCCCCCGCGATCCGGAAGACGGGCGGCTCGGATGCGCTCGCGCCCACGGTAACGGCCAGGCAGATGGCCGGAACCGTGCACCGCAGCCGCTTCGCCCCATCGTAAATGGCCGCAAGCGAAATCATCGCCCGAATTCTACCGGCCAGGGTCGGAGGAGGCAAACATCGGGTTCGCCCGTGGCGCGGCACGGGCTTTTGGAGAAACCGCATCCGGGCCGTCGTGTTTGACCCTACGGGCAAATGACCCCTTGTTTCGTCACTTCATGGGGGAGAGCGCATGAGACGATTCGCACCGAGAATCCGGGTTGCTCCGAGCGTTTTTCTCGGCCTCGCAGCCGCCGTGATGCTGGCCGCCGTGGGGCAGACCGTCCGGGCGGCCGAGGCGGCCGGCGACAAGGCCTCCGACGACTACAACATGGCCATCTGGCTGTACACCTCCAAGAAGTACGGCCTGGCGGCCGATGAGTTCGCCTCGTTTCTGAAGAAGCATCCCGGCCACGAGAAGGCGGCCGAGGCGCGGCTGGGCATGGCCAGGGCGCTGCGGCACCTCGAGAAACACGCCGAGACCATCGCGGCGCTCGAGGAACTGCGGCGCAAGCACCCCACGTTCAAGAAGATGGCCGAGACCCTCTTCTATCTCGGCCAGGCCCAGGTTGCCATCAAGAAGACGAAGGAAGCCGCCGCCACCTTCGAGTCTCTTCTGCGGACGCACGCCGGCCATTACCTGGCCGACTGGGCCCGGGCCCAGCGCGGCGAGGCGTTGATGCTCCTGAAGGATTACGACGGCGCCCAGAAGACGCTCGCGCCGCTCATTGAGAAGTACCTGACCGGCAAGGACGCCGACAAGCGTCTGAAGGCCGAGCGTGAGCGGCTCGGCAAACTCGCCCCGGCCGTCGCCGCCGGGTTCGACACGCTCCTGGAACGGGCTCACCTGAACCTGGGCCTCGCGCGGTTCGGCGCCGAACGGTTCGATGCGGCCAGGCAGACCTTCGAGGAGTTCCTGGCCCTGGCCCCGAAGAGCCCGCTGGCCGAGACGGCCCGGTTCCATCTGGCCGACAGCCTCTACCGGGCCGGCCAGTTCGAGCGGGCGGCCGAGGCGTACAACGAGGCCGCCAAACTCAAGGGTGCGACGGCGCCCGACGCGGCGTTCAACATGGCGCTCGCGCTGTTCCAGGCCAAGAAGTACACCGAGGCCGCCAAGGCCTTCGGCGAGTGCGCCAGGAGGTATCCCAAGTCCGCCAACGCCGCCAAGGCCCGCCTCCACGCCGGGACGTGTCTGTACCTGGCCCAGGATTACCGCAAGGCCATCGCCGCACTCAAGGCCGAGACGAAGGACCCTGAGGCGGCGTACTGGCTCGGCAAGGCCTACGTCAAGGACTCCAAACCCGCCGAGGCCCGGGCGGCGTTCGAGAAGGTTCTGGCCGCCGCCGACGGGCCACGCACCGCCGACGCGCTCCTCGGCAAGGCCGACGCGCTGCTGGCCGAGGGCAACAACGACGACGCCGCCGAGGCGTATCAGCAGTTCGCCGGCAAGTTCGGGAACCATCCGGACCTGACCCGCGCGCTGTACGCCGCCGCCGCCTCGCTGTACCGGGGGGGCAAGCATGCCGACAGCGAGACGTTCTGCGGGCGGTTTCTGGCGAAGGCCCCCCAGGATGACCTGGCCGCCGCCGTCCTGTTCATCTCCGGCGAGAACCGGTTCCTCCAGAAGCAGTACAAGGCGGCGGCCGAGCGATACGCCAAACTCATCGAGACGCGGGCCGATTCGCCCGACGTCCCGGCCGCACGGTTCCGCCTCGCCTGGATCAAGTATTTCGACAAGGACTACGACGGCGCCGCGGCCCTGCTGGCCCGGCTCGACCCCAAGAAGACGGACCGGGCCCTGCTGGCCGAGGCCGAGTACCTGCGGGGCAACTGCCTGCTGGAGAAGGCGCAGCACGCCGAGGCGGCGGAGGCCTTCGGCAAGTACCTCGCCGCCAAGGAGGCCAAACGCTACCGCGACGACGCGATGCTGAAATCGGGCCTGGCGCTCGTGCGGGCTGGCAAACGCAGCGAGGCCGTCGCAACCTTCCGCCGGTTCCTCAGCCAACATGCGAGCAGCCCGCTCCGGCCGGAGGCGGAGTATCAGTTGGCCGAAGCCCTGGCGGCCGAGAAGCAGTTCGACCAGGCCGCCGTCCACTACAAGGCCGTCGCCGACCGCTCCGCGGACCATCGCCTTGCGCCGTTCGCGCTCTACGGTCTGGGCGCCTGCTTGACGGAGAAGGGGTCGGTGGCCGAGGCGGGCGCGGCGTTCGGACGGCTGGCCGCCAAGCATCCCGACTCCGACCTCGTGCCGCAGGCCCTGTACTACCAGGCGTCGGCCCTGGCCCAGGCCAGGAAGTACGCCGAGGCCCGCACCGCCTACAAGACGATGATCGACCGGTTCGCCGGGCACGACCTTGCGCCGGCGGCGATGCTGGGGCTGGGTCTGGCGCTGGAGAAGGAGGAGAAATACGAGGAGGCCGCCGCCCTGTTCCGCAAACTCTCGGCCCAGGCCAAGGACGACAAGACACGCGAGCAGGCCGCCTACGAACTCGCGTGGTCGCTCAAGCAGGCGGGCAAGGATAAGGACGCCGCCGCCGCCTACCAGGCGCTGGCCCGGCAATTCCCGAAGAGCCCCCTGGCCGCCGACGCCTTCTTCCACCTGGCGGAAGTCCCCTACGCCGAGAAGAAGTTCGACGCCGCCGCCGACCTCTACGAGAAGGCCCTGGCCGCCGCCACCGACGACCGCCTCAAAGACAACCTCCTGTACCGGCTGGGCTGGTGCCGCTGGCATCAGAAGAAGTATCCGGAGGCGGCCGCCCTGTTCGACCGCCTCGTGGCCGAAGCCCCCAAAAGCGACCTGGTGGCCGAGGCCCTGCTGCAGGCGGGCGAGGCGCACGCCCAGGCCGGCAAGCCTGCCGAGGCCATCCAACGTCTCTCGAAACTGCTCGACGCGAAATACAAGGCGTTCGAGCACGCCGCGCGCGGGCGGCTGCGGCTGGGCGAGGCCCAGGCGCTGCTCGGCCGCCTCGACCAGGCGGTGGCCACCTTCACGGCCCTCGAACAGGCGTATCCCAAGTACACGGCCATGGCCGAGGTGCAGTTCAGCCTCGGCAAAGCCCTCTACGACCTGAAACGCCACGACCAGGCCCGGGCACGGTTCCAGAAGGCTCTGGCGATGACCGACACCGAGACGGCCGCCAAGGGTCAGTTCTACATCGGCGAGACGTTCCTGGCCCAGGACAACCCCCGCGAGGCCCTCAAGGCGTACCTGCGCGTGGTGGCCCTCTGGGGCGCCTACAAGGAATGGGCGGCGGCGGCGCAGTTCGAGATCGGCAAGTGCTACCAGAACCTCGACAAGGCCAAGGATGCCCGCGAGGCGTTCCAGACGGTCATCAACAAGTTCGGGGATACGAAATGGGCCGCACCGGCCAAGCAGCAACTGAAGCCCTAACGCCTGCGCCGCGGCCCGCTTATTGAGGCGGGCAGAACGAATGCTCCCATGGGGGCGGCACGGGTTGCGAGCAATCTGTGGCACCCAAGGCCGGGCGCGGCGCTCGCCCCGACCGGGAAGCATCAGAAGGAGAATCCGACGATGCGTCATGGCCGTCCCATAGCGATCCTTTTTGGCCTGGTGGCACTGCTGGTCATCACCGTCGCCGTGGCGGCGGCCGCGCCGGCCCCGGCCGCGGCCCCTCCGGCGCCTGCCCCTCCGGCGCCTGCGCCTCCGGAAGCCGCCCCGCCGCCGGCCGAGGCGCCGGCCGAAGCGGAGGCCGAGAAAGCCCAAGAGCCCACCGTCTACGAACTCCTCCAGCAGGGCGGGTACATCATGTATCCGATCTACCTGCTGAGCGTCGTCATGTTGGCGTTTGCCATCGAACGGGCCGTCAGCCTCCGGCGCCGCCGCATCCTGCCGCCCAAGTTCATCCTGAACCTGCGAACCCTCGTGATGGCCCGGCCGCTCGACAGCGACAAGGTCCTGACCTACTGCCAGGCGAATCCGAGCCCGATCTCGCGAATCTTCCAGGCGGCGGTCAAACGCCTGAAGCGGCCGCTGCCCGAGATCGAAAAGACCATCGAGGACGCCGGCGCCCGCGAAGTCCGACTGCTCAGGCGAAACTGCCGCGTCCTCTCCGGCGTGGCTTACATCTCGCCGCTCCTCGGGCTGCTCGGAACCGTGCTCGGCATGATCAAGTGCTTCAGCCAGGTCTCAACCGGCGAGGCGCTCGGCAAGGCCAGACTGCTGGCCGAAGGTATCTACCAGGCCCTCGTGACGACGGCGGGCGGACTGACGGTCGCCATCCCCGCCGCCGTCCTGTACCTGATGTTCATGGCCAAGATCGAGAAACTCGTCAGCGAGATGGACAACCTGTCGCTCGAATTCATCGAATCGGTCGCCGAAGATACGGAAGACTAACGCGTGCCGTTCGGCCGGGCCCCGGCATCGCCGCCGGAACGCGCCCGACGCGAGCCACGCAGAGCAGAGGTGGGCAGCCATGCGTATCGACCGCAAGAGCGAAGAGGAACAGACGGAACTGCTCAACATGACGCCGATGATCGACGTCGTGTTCAACCTCCTCATCTTCTTCCTCGTCGGCACACGGTACGCCGAGATCGAACGCGACCAGCAAGTCAACCCGCCCTCGGCCCGGCACGCCCGGCCCGTGACGGCCACGCCGCGCGAACTCATCGTCAACGTCACCACCGACGGCCGCTATGTCATCGCCGGCGTGGAGTACCAGGTGGAGGACCTCGACCGCCTCATCGGCCGGGCCGTCAAGGAGAACCCCGAGCAGACCGTCGTCATCCGGGGCGACAGGGACGCCATCCTCCAGTTGCCCGTCAACGTGTTGAACCTCTGCGAAAAACACGCCGTCAAACGCAAGTTCCTCACGACCATCAGCCCGGGCGGCACCTGACCTGAAGCGCTGTCAGCCGCCGCGCTTGCGCCGCGCTTTCGGCAAGGCGCGCCGCCTTGCCGAACACGGCCTTGGCAAGAGCCCCATGCCTGAACCCGCCAAAACCTGGAGCCTGCCGGCACGCATCGCCTGGCTCGCGATCCCCGCCGCAGTCGTGGCCGCACTGATCGCCTTCATCCTCTGGCCGCGCGCCGAGATATTCTACTCCGACGGCGAGCGGTCCTGGCCCGCACGCCCCGAACAGGGCGTCCGGTCGGTCCTCTGGGACGCCGGCGACCTGCTCGCAGGCATCGGCGAACCCGAGCAGGATTACGACCCGTGCCTCTCGGGCGACGGGCAGGAACTGTACTTCACGCGAGGCAAGGCCGGCGGCGACGCCGACATCTACGTCGCCTACCGAACCCTCGACGCCTGGACCGAACCGAAACCGCTCGAGGCGGTCAACACCCCCGCCGACGAGATCGGCCCCGCCCTGGCACGCGACGGCGCCACCCTCTACTTTTACTCCAACCGCCCCGGCGGCGAGGGCGCGTACGACCTCTACGTCGCACGCCACACCGCCGACGGCTGGTCCGAACCCAAGAACCTCGGACCCCGCGTCAACGGACCGTTCAACGAGTACGACCCCGCCGCGACGCCCGACGGCGCCTGCCTCCTCTTCTCCTCGAACCGGCCCGTCGAAGGCGAGGACGACCTCGACCCCAAGACATGGCGGGCCACGCTCCGCGAAGAACCCTTCGAGAACGACTACGACGTGTACGCCCTCGACCTCGAAGACGATGCCGCCGGCCCACGCCGTCTCGACGACGCGTGCAGCCGGGCCAACGACGGCCAGCCGGCCGTCTCGCCCGACGGCAAGTGGCTCTACTTCGCCTCCGACCGGGCCGGCGGACAGGGAGGCTACGACCTCTGGCGGTCGCGTATCACCCTCGCTCCGCTCGCCGGCCTCTTGCCGCCCGAGAACCTCGGCATGCCCGTCAACACGGGCGCCCACGAACTGGACCCGGCCGTCAGCCTCGAAGGCTTCGGCCTCTATTTCTCGAGCAACCGCGCCACCGAAGAGACTTACGCCATCTACTACGCCCGGAGCCACGAGGTCTTCCAGGTGGTCCGGACGCGTCGGCTGGCCATCGGCCGCATCCTCGGCGAACTCTCCTGGCCGCTCCTCGGCCTGCTCCTGGCACTCGTGGGCCTGGCGCTGACGCTGCTTGCCCTGGCGCGGCTGCGGCACCGGCCGGGGCTGCTCGCCAGCGCCATGATGGTCTCGCTGATCCTGCACCTCGTGGCCCTCAGCCTCTTCACCATCTGGCAAATCTCGTACCGCGTGGCGGAACTCGTGAAGCAGGAAGAGCGTTTCGAGGTGGCCGTCAACATTCCCGGCCTCGCCGAGAGCGAACTGTCGAGCCAGATGCGGGCGGCACTGGCGGACCTCTCGCGCCTCGATACGGCCGAACTGGCCGTCGAAAAATCCGACCGGATGACCGCACCCGAACCGCCCAAGGTCGCCGAACCCGTCGTGGCACTGGCCAGGGCCGAAGCGGTGCCCCGGAGAATCCAAATCGCCCCGCTGCCCGAGCGGCCTCAGGAACTCGCCGACCCCCTGCCCGCCCAGGCCGAACTGCCGCCCAGCCTCGACCTGATGCCGCCCGAACCCCTCCAGAAAGTCCGGCCCAAGGCGGTCCGCCGACCGCGACAGGACCAGCCGCTCCAACCACGCGCCGTCGCCCTCTCCCGGGCCGAGCCCGTGCCCATCAAGGCCGCACCGAGGCCGCGGCCCACCCCGCCGCCACCACAGGCCGACGTCGCGGCCGACATCGCGCCCGTCGCCTTGCCCGACGTCCGGCCGCAGGAGGTGACGCTCCCGCCGATCGAGATCGCCCGCGCCGTCCCGGTGCCCGCCGAACCGGCCGAGGTCATCGACATCGCGCCGGTGGCGGTCGAGACGCCGCTGCGGCCAGTCCGCGTGGCGGCAGAGCCGCCCGAGGCCGCGGTCGGCGTCAAACCGCTGGCCACCGCCCGGGCCGAGACGCCGGCACCGCGGCCCGGCGCACCGGCCGTCGCACCCGCGGCAACGGCGCCGACCGCGCAACCGGCCATCGACACGGCCCTGCTCGCCCAGACCGTCGCCCCGGCGCCGGCCGCCGCTGCCGCCGTCTTTCTGGACGAGACGCCGGTCCGCGGGCCGGCCATCGCTCCCGCCGCCGTGCCCCTGGTGGAAACGCTTCCCCCGGCCGCCGGACCCGTCAAACCGAAACAGCCTGCGCCGTACTCGAACGGAACCGCCGAGACGGCCCCGGGTCCGAGGGCCGTCGTGGTGGTCGAGCGGGCCGAGGGCCCCGTCGCGCTGGACCCCGCCCCGTCGGTCGCCGCGCCGGCGCCGTCGGATGAGTTGCGCGTGGGGCCCGACGCCTTGGGCCCCAAGGCGTTCGATTCGGCCGTCGTGGCGGCCGTGCCGTCGGCACCCCAACCGACGACCGACATCGAGGCCGCCCAAGCCGGCCCGGTCGCCCTGCCGCCGCTCGTGACCGGACTGGTGGACCTGGCCGAACCGCAGGCCCCCGCCGCGCCGCGTGCGGTGTTGCCGGAGCGTCCGCCCGTCGTCGTGCGGCCGCGCGAAAGGCTCGCTGCGAGGCGCTCCGAGCGGCCCGCAGGGGTCCGACGCGCCCGGCCGAAGCCCGTCCACGCCGAACCGCTCGAGACGGCCGGCCCCGAACCCGACGCGAAGACGCTCCTGGCGTCGGCCGTCCCGGCGGGCGACTCGGTCGCGACACCCTTTATCGGCGACTCCACGATTGCGGCCGCGCTGCCGCCATCGGTGCCCATCGACGCCGACGCGTCGCCCCCTCCCGCGCCGCTGCCCCCGAAGCAAATCTACCGCCTCCGGACCGACCCCGACCGTAAGGAGACTATCGCGAAACTGGGCGGCACGCCCGAAACCGAGGAGGCCGTCCGCAAAGCGCTCATCTGGGTCGCGAGGCACCAGAGCAAAGACGGTCGCTGGGACGTGGACGGCTTTATGAACAACTACCATCTCAAAGGCCGCCGCGCCGACGGACGAGGCAGCCGGGCCAACCAGGACGTGGGCGTGACGGCCCTGGCAGGGCTCGCCTTCGTCGGCGCCGGCCACACCCACGTGCCCGCCCGCGGCGCCAAGGGGCCGACCGAGTACGCCGAAAACGTCCGGAAGGCCATCGACTGGCTGCTCGCCGGCCAGAAGAAGGACGGCGACCTGAGGCAGCGCGGACAGATGTACGACCACTGTCTTGCGACGATGCTCCTGGCCGAATCGTTCAGCATGACCGGCGACGAGCGGCTCGGCGAGCCCATCCAACGGGCCGTCGATTTCACGCTCAAGGCCCAGAACCCCAACAGCGGCTGGCGCTATGAACCGCGGTCCGACAACGACACCAGCGTCCTCGGCTGGGCCCTGATGGCCCTGAAGAGCGCCGAGATCGCCGGGTTCCAGGTCCCCCCGAAGGCGTATCGGTGGGGGGCCAACTGGCTCGACCAGGTCCGCAAAGGCAAACACAAGGGGCTCTATGAGTACCAACCCGGCCGCAACCCCTCGCCGGCCATGACGGCCGAGGGCCTGTTCTCGGAGATGCTCATCGACTATAGCCCCGACAGCCCGCGGACGGCCGAGTCGGTGGACTACCTCCTCAAGCACAAGCCCCTCTGGCGGCCGCAAAACCAGGAAGAGACGAACCTCTATTACTGGTACTATGCCACGATGGCGATGCACCAACTGGGCGGCCCGAAATGGGACCAGTGGAACCGCGAGGTCCGCGAAACCCTCGTCAAGGCCCAACGCAAGGACGGCCCCTCCGTCGGCAGTTGGGACTCGCGCACCCGATGGGGCCAGTTCGGCGGCCGCGTCTACTCCACCGCCCTCGCCGCCCTCATCCTCGAAGTCTACTACCGCTACCTGCCCTTCTACGACCTGCGGCTGGGAGGC
>CAZEBQ010000114.1:0-11998 GCA_964510295.1 uncultured Anaerolineales bacterium
AAAAAAGGCAGCGCTTTTTGCCTTACCTATCTTAACATTTAGGGGTCGAATCGCCTCTGACGACCTGAAAACGCAGATTCGGTCTCCGAAAAGGGCTGTTTTCGCGCTCCCGGCAAAACAGCGTTTTACTAAAGTATATAATCGGCCGCGGGGCCAGATTGTTCGGCGTGCGGCGCGAGTTAGCCGCCGGGCTTGCCCCGCGCGTCAGCCCCTGCGCCGGCTCACGACGTGCACGAAGACGGGCCAAAGCACGAGCGGTATCGCCACGGCCACCAGCATGCCATACCAGGGTTGATCGCGCGAAATGTGGCCCAGGTAGGCGAAAAGGGCCGCCGTCGGGACGGTCCCCAACAGCAGGGCCGCCAGAAACCACCGGAACCGCATCTTAGCCAACCCCGCCAGAACGGCGACGACCTCCGGCAGAATGGGCAGGATGCGGCTGAGGATGACGGCGAGGCCTCCCCATCGGTCGAAAAACGCCTGAAACCGGGCCAGTTCCGCCTCGCTGGCCATCCGCCGGGCCAGCCCCTTCCCGCCGAACCGTGCCGCAACGTACCCGACCACCCCCGCCGCCGCCGATCCGACGGTTCCCACGATGGCCCCCACGACGGGCCCGTAAACGCTCCCAAGGGCCGCCATGACGCCCGTCGCGGGGATGGGCAGGACGATGTCGGCGACCAGCAGGCCGATGGCAACCGCCCACGCGACGGGGCGGATCTGCTCGAACCAGCGTCGGCACGCTTCCTGGCTGAACAGCCGCTCCATCGTATCGCCCCACAGGGCGAAGCCGATGGCAAACAGCCCCGCCAGAAGAACGGCAATCGCCAGGACTTTCAGTGCGAATCGCACGTGACGGCCCCTTCGCGGTCGAGTTCAACAGCAACTATACACGCAAGCGGCCGTCCTTGCATCCATCAAGGGTGTGGCAATTTTTTCTGGCGATCACAGGCGATTGTAGCGCCGGGCTTCATGCCCGGCGGCCGTTGGCGCCGGCGCCGCCCAGAATGCGCCGGGGATAAACCCCGGCGCTACGGCCAAGCCGCAGGAAATCGTCCCATGCCAGAAATCGTTGCCACACCCTCCATCAAACCAGCCTCCGGAGTTTGCTTGCACGGGCGGCGGACGGTTGGCAGTATGAGGCCGCCGGCCTTCGTCCGGGCGCGACCGTCGCGCCGCCGGCCGCCCGAACGGACGGCCAAGGAGCCCGAACCCGATGGTCGATTACGCGATTATCCTTTTGTATCTGGCGGTGGTTCTGGCGTTGGGCCTGTGGAGCGGCCGCGGCATGCGGAACCTGAGCCAGTTCTCGGTGGCCCACCGGTCGTACGGGTCGCTGATCGTGTTTGCGACGCTGTCGGCCTCGTTCATCGGCGGTGGGTTCTCGATGGGCAACGCCGAGAAGGTCTTCCGCTTCGGGATAGCCAATATCGTGGCGCTGTGGGGGTTCAGCCTGAAGGAGATTCTGGTCGCCCGTCTGATCGCCCCGCGGATGGCCCGTTTCCCCGGCGCGATTTCGGCCGGCGACGTCATGGCCACGGCCTACGGCAAACCGGGCCAGGTGGTGACAGGGCTGTTCTCGGTCATCCTGTGCGCGGGGATCGTGGGCGCCCAGGTCGGCGCCATCGGGCACATTACTCAGGTCTTCCTGGGCATCTCACCGATTTACGGTATTCTGGTCGGTTGCGGCATCGTGATCGCGTATTCGACGGTCGGCGGGATGCGGGCGGTGGTGCTGACCGACGTCATCCAGTTCGGCATTCTGGGCATCGGCATTCCGGCGGCGTTGGTGTTCGGCGTGGTGAAGGCGGGCGGCGTGTCGGCGATCGCGGCGGCGGCGCCTGCCGGCCATTTCGCGGTTCCCGCCGATGGGATGACCCTCTGGGCCTTCGTCTCGCTCTTTCTAACGTTTCTGCTGGGCGAGACGCTCGTGCCGCCGTACGTGCAGCGGCTGTTCATCGGCAAGAGGCCCTCGCACACGGCCCGCGGCACGCTGCTGAGCGGCATCTTCTCGATCCCGTTTTTCGCGGTGACCGGTCTCATCGGCCTCGTGGCCCTTGCGCTGGAACCGGACCTGAACCCGAACCTGGCGATGCCTTACGTCATCAAGACGGTGCTGCCGGTGGGGCTGCGAGGCATCGTCATCGCGGGCGTGATCGCCATCGTGATGTCGTCGGCCGACTCGTTTCTGAACGGGGCCGCCACCGGGGCCATCAACGACGTGGTGAAGCCGCTCCGCCGCAGTCCCCTCGCCGAGCGGACGGAACTTCGCCTGGCGAAACTGGTGAACCTGCTCGTCGGGGTGCTGGCGGTCGTCTTCGCGTGCTGCATCGAGAGCATCCTCGACATTCTCATCTACTCGTATAACTTCTGGGCCCCGATCATCCTGGTGCCGCTGGCGGCCGTGCTGATGGGCCTGCGGGCCACAAAGGCCGCGTTTCTGGCGGGGACGTCGGCCGGCGTGGCGGGCGTCCTGATCTGGAACTACGTTCTCAGGCAACCCGGCGGCGTGGACGGCCTGGTCATCGGCGTGTTCTGCAACCTCGCCGCCTTTGCCCTCACGGCCGCGCTCGGCAGACCGCCACAGGCCGGGCAACCCGCTGAACCGACACCCGCGCCGTAGCGAGGCTCGGGTTGCTCGGCGGCAGAAGCCCGAAGGCTTTTCGGCACGGTTCCACAACATGGTCACCCTTTGGGATGAGCATGCCACCCGACGCGCCTTGGGAACTTGCGCTTAGACACCTCGGGCGATGTGACCTACGCACGTTCGGTGACCTGCCACACGGGCCGGGCGTTGTTACGGCCGCATGCTGGGGGCTGCCAGCGCCAGCACGATTGCCAAAGCCTACGTTGGCATTGACGAACCGCGGTTTCCGTGGCGTAACTTCAATTCGTACTTTCGGGTGAGTTCGTCGACCGCCCCGCGGGGTTGCGTCGCTCTTTGAAGAAAGCCATAAGAGCACTCGCGTCGGACTCCGGATCGGCCAATCGTTTGGCGGCGTCTTCGGCCGCCTTGCCGTAGATCGAGTCCTTGTACTTGCGTGTGACTCCGCCAAGCCTTTCGATCAGCCCGCGCCGACTGGCGTTAAACTTGTCCTTGGGCGCATCCTTGACCGGGTAGTACAGCCGGTAGTACGCCTCGCCCGCCCTCATCTCGGTGCGCAGGTCCTTGGCCTCCAGCCGTTGCGAGGCGGCCGCCACGGCGGTTTCGAAAGCGTCGATGCCCTTGAATCCGGCGAGACCTTTATGAAGTTGGATCCTGGCGAAGAAGACATCGCCCGATCCCTCGGTGGCCAGAATATCGCCAATGGACTGCTGGACTTTCACATCAATCGCGGCGCGGAAAAACCGTAGCGCGATCGCATCGCTTCCCGTGGGCGCCTTGGCTCGATCCAGCATTTTCCATGCACTGCCGTAGCACTCGCTCTTCATGGCCCGGTAGGCTTGTTGAATCGCCGGGTCGCGCAGATCCCCGGCTGCGACGCCCG
The DNA here is from genome assembly GCA_964510295.1 of uncultured Anaerolineales bacterium. Taxonomy (GTDB): domain Bacteria; phylum Planctomycetota; class Phycisphaerae; order FEN-1346; family FEN-1346; genus JAUVZF01. The sequence continues at coordinate 3,486 of CAZEBQ010000114.1, forward strand.
GTGGCATCCACATTTCGTGTTCAGTGGCGGGGCAGGGATGGATATATTTCTTGTCGGTCGCGTACTGGCTGGTGTAGACGCCTCCGCGCCGCCCAACGCCCACGCGGTTGCGACCCAGGCCGTACAGCGGCCCCCCGTGGCCCGCCCCGCTGTAGCTCAAGCCCCTCAGGTAGGCCGGGCCATTGCGTCCGCCGCCAGCGCCTTCGCTGCCGTAGTAGCCGGCGCCCATGCGCTTATTGCGATCGCCGAAACCGCGCTTGCCGGGAACCTCAGACATGTGCCCCTTGGCTCTGCCCTCCTTGCGGTCGGTGGAATGATCGCGCTCGACCGCGCAGCCCAGCGGATCGGCCCGCCAGGCGATGCTGCCGGCAAGCATTCGCACCTCGTTGGCGGCCATGACGTACTCGGCTTCCTGCACATCAATTTCCCGGGCGGCTTGATCGGCCATCAAGAGAACCTCGCGGGCGCCTTTCGACGCGACCGTATTGATAAGAATCAGCGTGCGCTCATAGTGATGCAGTTTGTCGATGAAAGTGGGAGGCTGATCCAGATGAGCGTATTCAATCCCGGTCGGCGACAGTTTTCCCACCGTCGGATCGGGACTGATCTTCAAAACCTTGTGGCACTGAGTCCGGTAGCCGGCGTACTCCACCAGTGTCCTTCGCATCGTGACGACTTCGGTGTCCTCGATGTCCGTAATCTTCAACAGCAGAAACTCCTTCATCTTCCAGATGGGCCCGAGATAGACCTCGCGGAATTTTGGATCGCTCCCGCCGTTGAGGATGTAGGGCTCCCACAGGGCGCGGGTCTGAAGAATGAGGGATACCTGTTCATCCGAAATGCATTCGAGCCTCTTGATGTAGGTCCTACGAATCCGCGGTTCGAGAAGCCTGGCGTACCTGCGTTCCTCGGCTTTCAATGCACCGTCGATCAAGGGGCTGATCAGCCCGACGGCCGACTCCCCCAAGGCCAGCATCTTGTCAAAGGCAGCCTTGCGACCGGCCTCATCGGAGGCGACCTCGAACTCGGCGACCAATGTCTTGACCTGCTTGCTTTGGTCCGCGCCGGGTTTGCCGGCCGCCACACCGTTCGAGACAATGACTGCCGATATGGCCAGTGATATGACTACGTTCTTCATAACCGCCCTCTTCGCCGGGATTAGCCGGATGCCCTCCGGCCGACGGCCCCGGTTCGGATCACCTATTTTCTGCCCCCTTCCCGGCCCCGGCGCAAGGCACAAATCCTCACTCAGAAAGGTGTTCGCACCTACAGGCTTCGCTTGAAGGAGCCGCGCCAACTGACACGGCCATCACTTACCGAGGGCCCCGCCGTCAATCAGGGCAGATGGTATTCGTACTTGCGCAGGTTGGAATTCTGCTTGAGGAAGTAGCTGAAGAGGTTTCGTTTCTCGACGTCGTTCAGGTAATGCGCCGCGGCCTTGGCGTAGACCGTATCCGGGTATTTCCCGATGAACTGCTTGACGCTCGCCGGGTCGGGCTGGTCGGAGGGGAATGCGTTGTACGCCCGGCCGGCCTCAACCACTTCGGCCCAGCGGCCGCGCTCCATCTTGCCCGCCAGCGCCTCGAACTTGCTGACGTATCGGTCGGCCCCGGCGAAGTCGTCCCTCGCCTTCTCGAGACGCTGCTTTGCCTGGTATAGATCGCCTACCTTGATGAACGCGGCGGCGCATTCGCTCGCCCAGTCGGCCTCCATCTCGATCGCCACCTTGAAGAACCGGCGAATCACCTCCTGGTCGGTTTCGCCCTCGCGGGCATCGGGCAGGTGTTCGTCGGCCTTGCCGAACTGGTCGTCGCGCAGCGCCTGGTAGACCTTGCGGAGCGGCTCGGAGTCGATGCGTTCGCCCGTGAAGCCGGGCGGCATGAACAGTTCGCTCTCGGTGGCCGCGCAGGGATGACGGATTTCGTTCTTCGTGTAATAGATGCTGGTGTACACGTCGCCGCGACAACCGCAGCCGTGCACGTTGCGAACCACGCCGTAGAGCGGACCGGTATGCCCGCCCCCGTAACTCAGGCCCCAGATATAGTCGCGCCCGTTCTTGCCTCCGCCGGCCCCTTCGCTGCGCCCTCGCGCCCCGAAACGTCGTAAGCGATGGACGAATCCTTCCTTCCCGGGGATCGTGGACCTGTGCCCCGACGCCTTGCCGTTCCTGCGGTCGGTCGAGTGGTCACGCGTGCAGGCGCAGACCAGCGGATCGATCTCCCAGACAATCGAGCCGACCAGCATGCGCACCTCGTTGCCGAACAGGGCGAAGTCGGCTTCTTCAAAGTCGATGATGCGAGCGCGGCGCGCATTGGCGAGCAACACCGGCCGAGCCCCCTCCGGGCCGACGGTATAGGCCAGCACCGCCGAGGCGTCGAGGTAGTCCAGGCGCTCGGCGAAGGTCATAGGTCGATCGAGGTGCGGAATGTCAATGCCCGTGGGGGATTTCATGCCCTCGGTCGGATCCTTGCCGAGGCCCAGTTTCTTTCGGCAAGCGTCGCGGTAGCCGGCCAACTCCTTCAACACGGCGCGCTGGCCGGCGATCTTGCGGTCCACCACGCCCTCGACATCGATCAGCAGCAAATCCTTGATCTCCATGCAGGGCTTAAGGTAATTGGTCTGGAACTCGTGGCGATCGCTGGCCTTGAGGATGTAGCGCTTCCACAGACGACGCGTTTTCTGAATCTTATAGATCTGTTCAGCGCGCAACCCTGAGAGATGTTTCAGGTACGCCTGGGGTAAATACTCGGCCAACTGTTTGACGTATTGCTCCTCCTGCGCGTCCAGTTGCGCTTCGAGGAAGTCAAGCGTTTCTTTCTGCGCCGCTTCGCCGAGGCGCATCATCCGGTTGAGCGCCTGGCGGCCCTTGGCGGAAAACGGCGCCTCGGTGAACTCGCTCTTGAGGGTCTCGAGTTCCGACTGTTGATCGGCGCTGAGTTCGGCCTTCGCCGGGCAGGAACCGGGCCAGCCAAACAGAGACAGGCAGACAACGACGACTGAAACAGACGCGGAAAGCGCTGGTGTATGCATCACTACCCCCTATGCTTGCGTTGCGGGATGAACGCTCACCCAGACATTCTCCATTGGACCTTCGCCCGGCAACGCCACCGGGCCTTTGGGGTACCAGTTTAACAGCCTCCCTCTCGACAGCCAAGCGAGAATTCTGGTTTGTCGTGGGAAGCGCCCCAGACATCGTACCCCCCTCGTGCGGATTCTGGCGGCGGGTACCCGTTCGACAGGCTCAGGGCAGGCTCCGACCCGCCGCGCGGTAGAGGAGCGGCCGCCTTGCAGGATGGCGGTTCCAGAACATGGTCACCCTCCGGGATGACCATGCCACCCGGCCGCGCGGCAAGTGGCGCTGTAGTGTTCGTGCGGGCGACCTCCTACAGTTCCCACCCTTTCCGATAGGCTTCGCGGCGCAGGTATCGGTTGGCGGCGGGGTGGTTGGTGATGCGCATGGCGGCGGTGTCCCAGGTGAGGCGGGTGTTGAGGCGGATGGCAACGTTGCTGAGGCAGATGGCTTCGGCCAGGTGTTGCACGTTCTGGAAACTGCCGCGCGACGGTTTGCCGGTGCGGAAGGCGTTGATCCATTCATCGCTGGTGCCGACGATTTTGACGTCGGGCGTCTTGACGTCGGCGGCTTCGCGCATCCTTTTCTCGGGGAGAATGCGAGGTTTTTCGTAGTGGTACCCGGCGAGGATTTTCCCCTCGTCGCCGACAAACATCACGCCGGCGTGGGGCATCTGGCGGCCGGCGTCGATGAGTTCCTTGGGCGTGGGCGGCCGCATCCCGCCGTCGTACCAGAACACCTCGCACGGCGGCATCTTGCCGCGCCCGGGCAGTTGCAGCCGCACCGTGCTGGCGTGCGGGAACGACACGTCATTCTTGACGGTCCCGCTCCGGTAGCCGCGCACCTCGCAGGCGATGCTGGCGCAGGCCTCGACGCTGGTGGCGGCACCCAGTTCCAGGACGCGCCAGTCCATCCACAGGCCGTAGTAGCCCATGTCGGCCATGCACCCGCCGCCGAAATCGTACCAACCGCGGTAGACGGCGTGGGTGTACCGGGGCGAGTACGGCCGATGCGGCACGGGGCCGAGCCACAGGTCCCAGTCGAAGCCCTTGGGGACGGGCGGATGATCGGTCGGCCGATGGGGCGTACCCTGCGGCCAGATGGGTTTGTAAAGCCAGCGATGGACCTCGCGAACCGGGCCGATGACCCCGTGGCGAATCCATTCCCGGATGGTGTAGAGTTCCCTGCAGTCACGCCAGGCGTGCAGGTGGGTGACCTGGCCGGTCGTGCGGGCCGTCTCGACGGTCAGCCTGACCTCGTGCATGCGGTTCGCGACCGGCTTGTGCATGGCGGCGTGCTTGCCCTTGGTCATGGCGGCAATGGCAAGGGTGGCGTGCGAGTGGTCGGGGGTGACGATGTGGACGGCGTCGAGGTCGTTCTGCTTCTGGAGCATCTCGCGGAAATCGGCATAGGCCGCGCAGCCTTTGGAGGTCCCGGACGGTTTGGATCGGCCGTAATGGGCATCCACGGCCTCGCGTCCGGGTTCCCGTCCGCCGCGGTCGCCCCGGGCGCCCTCCTCTCCGCGTCCCCATCCGATGTAGTCGTGGCTGTCGGTGTTGGGGTCGCAGACGGCGACGACGCGGACGTCGGACCGCTTCAGCAGCCCCGCGAGCATCCGCATGCCCTGCCATCCCATGCCGATGCAGGCGAGGTTGAGTTGGCCGCTGGGCGCGGCGTGACTCAGCCCGCCCAAGACGGCGCGCGGCACAACGGTGAGCGCCGCGGTGGTTGAAGCGGCGGCCTTCAGGAAACTGCGACGGTCCATGCCTGGCTTCGGTTCCATGGGTCACCTCCTTGACACGTTCCTTGTGAAGAGCGAGTTCGCGACTGCCGTCAGAAAGAGCGGCTGTCATCCTACCGCGGCCCGCCGTCATCGGCAATAGGCCCGTGTCCGGGCGCGGGCGGCGGGTGCGGGGCAAGAAGTGGCTTGAAAAGTCGGCTGCTTTGGCGCATGTTCGCTAATCCTACAACGCTACTTCACCTTTTTGTCCGCTTGGTGGCCTTCCCAGGCCACCAGCAACAGGCATAAACTGCGTTCGCGGCGGCCTGGGAAGGCCGCCGCGCGGAACGGGCTCCTTTGGCGCATGGTCACTAAGGCCGTGCGGGCAACGCTGACGGCAGGAGGTGCGCGATGGCTGAACATGACGGTCGACGGACACGCACGGTCGCGCTGGCGGCCTTGGCGTTCGTGGTTCTTGTGTCCCGCGCGCTGGCGGCTGAGGCCGATTCGGCAAGCGACCTTGTTCGCAAATCGGGCATCACGGGCGGGCTGATCGTCCACGCCGGATGTGCCGACCCCGCCTGGACCGCCGCCCTCAGGGTCAATGACCGCTACCTGGTCCAGGGCCTCGTGCGCGGCGCCGCCCGTCTGGCGGAAGCCAGGGCCCATCTGCGGGACCACCACCTCCTGGGCCCGGTGACCGCGGTCCGCTGGAACGGGAAGCGGCTGCCCTACGCCGACAACCTGGTCAACCTGCTCATCGTCGAGTCCCCGAAAGACGTTGCCGCCGGCGAGATCCTGCGCGTGCTGGCCCCCAAGGGCATCGCGTACACCAGGTCGGGCGGTGGCACCGGCGGCGGCGGCACCGGCGAAGGCGGCTGGAAGCGGCAGGCGAAGCCCTGGCCGCCGGACATCGACGAGTGGACGCATTTCCTGCACGGGCCCGACAACAACGCCGTCGCCGAAGACACCCGCATCACCCCGCCGCGGCACATGCAGTGGGTGGGCGGACCGCGCTGGGCCCGCAGTCACGATCATCTGGCCAGCATCAGCGCCGCCGTCACCGCCGCAGGACGCCTGTTCCATATCGCCGACGAGGGGCCGGTCGCCTCGGTCAAGGCCCCGGCGAAATGGATGCTCGTGGCGCGCGACGCCTTCAACGGCGTCCTGCTCTGGAAGAAGGCCGTGGGGCCCTGGGAGGATCACCTGCGGCCGTTCCGCAGCGGACCGGCCGAACTGCCGCGGCGGCTCGTCGCGGTCGGCGACCGCGTCTACGTCACCCTCGGCTACGGCAAGCCGGTGACGGCCCTCGATGCCGCCACCGGCGAGGTCGTCCGCACCTACGAGGGAACCGAGAACACCCACGAGATCGTTGCCCACGGCGAGCATCTGTATCTGGTGGTCAGCGCACCGCTCAAGGAGAAGAGTCCCACCACCGGCAAGGTCATCCGACGTTTCGACCGGTGGCGCGGCGCCTACGGCGAATACGTCATCCAGTATCCCCCCAAGCACGTCCGCGCGGTCAACGCCAAGACCGGCAAGTTGGCGTGGAAGAAGCACGACGCCGAGGTCACCCACATCCTGCCGCTGACCCTGATCGTCGCAGACGGGCGCGTCTTCTTCCAGAACCAGAAGCACCTGGTCGCGTTGAAGGCCGCATCGGGAGACGTCGTGTGGCGGGCCGACCGGCCTGCCATCCGCCAACGCTACGCCTGGCTGACGCCCACGCTCGTCGTGGTGGACGGCATCGTGTTGTCGGGCGACCGCGCACCCGACAAACCCGTCGACACCGGCGCCGAGGACAAGGCGGCGTTCGAGTGGCGGGTCTCGGCCAACCACCTGCTGACGGGCGGCCAGATCATGGCCTTCGCCGCCGAGACCGGCGAGAAACTCTGGACCGTGCCCTGTCACGAAGGCTTCAACTCGCCGGTCGATATCTTCGTCGCCCAGGGAAAGGTGTGGAGCGGCGAACTGGCCTGGGGCAAACAGCCCGGCATCACCAAGGTCTACGACCTCAAGACCGGCCGCGTCGTTGCCGAACGCTCACCCGACCAGAAGACCTACACCCTCGGATTCGGGCACACACGGTGCTATCGCCACAAGGCCACCTCGCAGTACGTCATCCACGGCCGGGCCGGCGTGGAGTTCGTGGACATGAGCGCCGACCGCGTCATCGCCGACCATTGGGTCCGAGGGGGCTGCCAGTACGGCATCTTGCCCGCCAACGGGCTGCTCTATGCCCCGTCGCACTCGTGCGCGTGCTACATCGCCGCCAAACTGAACGGGTTCAACGCCCTGAGCGGCACACGCGCCACGCCCGCCGCACTCGAGCCCGACCGCCTGGAGAAAGGCCCCGCCTATGCGAGCAATCCGAAATCTGAAATCCCTGGCACGGGTACGGCTCTTGCCGTGGCCGGCCGAAATCTGAAATCGAATGACTGGCCAACCTACCGCCACGACGCCGCACGCAGCGGCGCTACAACCGATTCCCTCCCGCCAAAGGTGACAGGGGCCTGGGAGAAGGCGCTGCCGGGTCCCCTGACGGCGCTCGTCATCGCCGACGGTCGCCTGTACGTGGCGCAGCGCGAGGCCCACACGGTGCATGCCCTGAGCGCCGACGACGGCTCGCCGCTGTGGCAGTACACGGCTGGGGGCCGGGTGGACTCGCCGCCCACGATAGACGGCGGACGGCTCTACTTCGGCTCGGCCGACGGCTGGATCTACTGCCTCCGGGCCAAGGACGGCGCCCTGGCGTGGCGGTTCCGCGTGGCGCCCGAGTCGCGGCAGATCGTCGCCTACGGGCAACTGGAATCCGTGTGGCCGGTCCACGGCAACGTGTTGGTGTGTCCGGGACCGAAGGGCCCCGAACATCTCGTGGCGTATGCGGCGGCCGGACGGTCGTCTTACGTGGACGGCGGTCTGCAGGTGTGCGGTGTCGATGCCGCGACGGGCGAACGGGTCGCCAGACGCCGCATCTCGCATCGCGACCCCAAGACGGGTCTGGAGCCGCAGAACACGATCCGCGGCGCCGGGATGCTCGGCACCATGCCCGACGTGATGGCCGCCGAGGGAACCTCCCTCTTCATGAGGCACACGCGGCTGGACCTCTACGGCAAGTCGCTCCCGGAGGACGTCGATCACCTGTTCACGTCCGCCGGCTACCTCGACGACACGTGGTGGCACCGGACGTACTGGCAACTCGGCAGAGACATGGCCGGCGGGTACGGCGGGTGGCCGTCCGCAGGTAACCGCCGCGTCTCAGGCCGGCTCCTCGTCAGCAGCGGCAGCCGCCTGTACGGCTTCGGCCGAAAAGGGTATGCCATCACGGGCAGCCATCTCGGTATGCAGTCGGAGTACCATCTGTTCGCCGCCGACGCCGAACTGATCCGGCCGCCCAAGCCCCAGGGCAAGAAACCCAAACGCCGCACGCCGCCCACCAAGGTCAACTACCACTGGTCGAGGACCATCCCCTTTCTCGTCCGGGCCATGGTGTTGGCGGGCGATACGCTCTTCGTCGCCGGGCCGAGCGACGTCGGCGACCTCTTCACGAGCGAACCCAAGGCAGCCGTCAGCCTGTGGGCCGTCTCGCCGGCCGACGGGACCACCCTCGCCGAGTACCACCTGAAAGCCGCTCCCGTCCACGACAGCCTCGCCGCGTCCGGCGGCCGCCTCTTCCTCACCACCGTAGACGGCCGCGTGATATGCTACAAGGCCAGGTAACAC
>CAZEBQ010000115.1:0-1711 GCA_964510295.1 uncultured Anaerolineales bacterium
CGCTTCTGCGGAGAGGAACGCATTGAGTGCGGACTCTGAAGATATTGCCCTTTGCACCCTCAGGCGAGGTCTATTGTATCTGCGTGCCTTGGATGCCATGAACAAGCGGGACCAGGAGGTGGTCTCCTCAGACGAGTTGGCCAACTTTCTCTGCCTCGGCGACACCACCGTTCGCCGAGATCTGTCGGCCTTCGGGCGGTTGGGTACTCGGGGCCTTGGGTATCGCGTCGGACAGTTGCGGACCCGTCTTCTGGAAGTGGCGAGCCCGAAAGAGATCATATTCGGAACCGTGGTTGGCGTGGGTCGCTTGGGCCAGGCGCTTCTGCGGAGCGACGGCATGCTCCGGATTCAGGGGCTGGCGATTCGCGTGGCTTTCGATATTGATGTGCAGAAGATCGGCTCTGTCATCGGCAATGTGCGCGTCTTGGACGCGTCCCGGATTGCCGAAGTGGTGAAGCGCGAGAGGACTGCGGTGGCCCTGGTGACGGTTCCGCCCGAGGCGGCCCAACCAGTCGTGGACCGCTTGGCGGAGGGTGGTATCTCGGCCGTGCTGAACTTCGCCCCCGTTCACGTAACGGCTCCCAAGTCTGTACTGGTTTCGAACATGGACATCTTCCTGGAACTCGAGAGCCTGCTGCTGTCGTTGGCGTCGCGGACCAGCGACAAGCGGCCGGGGGCGGATGCGGAAACCCCTGATTCGCCGGCCTAGGGGAGGCCCACACGCCCCCCGCCGGCCACAGGAGAGGCGGCGGCATGGAAGCCGGGCAGAAAGCACATCCCGTCAGTCGGTACGCGGCCACCGCGATCGCGTTGTTCGGCCTATGGATACTGCTGACGTCGACGGTCTTCGATGAGTATCTGGCCGGGACCGCCGCCCCCGGGTCGGCGGTCCAGGAGATTGCGGCCGGCGCTCTGGTGTCGCTGATCCTCGCCTTCTGGGGGTACCGCTACCTGACGGCGAGGGGCCTCTCGATCTACTCGCCCAAGCGGTGGCTGTGCCTGCTGGTTTACATTCCTGTCTTCTTCTACGAGTGCGTGAAGGCCAATCTCGACGTGGCGTATCGGGTGGTGCACCCGAAGATGCCGATCCGCCCCGGCATCGTCGCCATCCGGACAAGCCTGAAGTCCGATATCGGCAAACTGATGCTGGCGAACTCGATCACGCTGACGCCCGGCACCCTGACGGTGGACGTCTCCGACGAGTACCTGTTCATCCACTGGATCAACGTCAAGAGCACGGACGTCGACGAGGCGGGCGGGCTGATCGCCGGCCGGTTCGAGAAATACCTGAAGGTGATCGCAGAATGAGCGGCACGCTGCTGATGGTCTTGTTCGGCACCGGGGTGGGGGGAATGCTCCTGTGCCTGCTTCGGGCTGCCAGGGGGCCGACGACGTCCGACCGGATCGTCGGCGTCGACGCGATGATCACCATCACGACGGCACTGCTCGTGCTGCTGGGGTTGATGCTTAAAAGACGCATTTATCTGGATGTGGCGCTGGTGTACGCCGTTCTGGCATTCGTGGGGGTGCTCGTGATCGCCCGGTACCTGGAGAGAGGGTTATGACCGCCGCGATCCTCGGTGGTGTCCTGATGGCCGTGGGATGCGTCTTTCTCCTGCTCGGCGGCCTGGGCATCTTTCGGTTCCCGGACGTGTACAACCGGCTCCAGGCGGGGACGAAGTGCACGACGCTCGGGGCCGTGTGCACGATC
>CAZEBQ010000115.1:1811-5871 GCA_964510295.1 uncultured Anaerolineales bacterium
ATCGGCGCCGGGCTGAGCACAGCCATCTTCGCGCTCGCGATACGAAAGACCGAGAGGTACGAGGGATGAGAAAGGCGGCCGCGGTTCTGCTCCTTGCCGTGCTGGCGACGGGGCTCGCGCTGGCGCTTGCGGCGATTCCGTTCGGCCGGGACAAGATCGTGGTGGCCAACCACTACATCCGTAACGGCGTCCGGGAAACCGGGGCGACGAACCTCGTGACCTCGGTGGTCCTGGATTACCGGGCGCTGGATACCCTGGGCGAGGTAACGGTCCTGTTTGTCGCGGCGGTGGGGGTGGGGGTGATATTCTTCGCGGAACGGCCGCCCCGGCGGGGGCCGCGCCAGGCCGCCAGCGTTATCGTGGTGACCGGGTCGCGCGTGCTGTTCCCGCTCATCCTCCTGTTCGGCGTTTACGTGTTCCTTCACGGTCATCTGACGCCGGGAGGGGGATTCCAGGGCGGGGCCGTCATCGCATCGGGGGTGCTCCTGCTGTACCTGGCGCGGCGCGAGCAGACGCTCCACCGTGAGGCCCTGGGCGTGGCCGAGAGCCTGGGCGGACTCGTCTTCGTGGGGATCGGGCTCCTGGGCCTCGCTATCTCGGGCACATTCCTGGCGAATTTCCTGGCCAAGGGGCAGCCCAACCTGTTGCTCAGCGCCGGCGTCATTCCGATCATCTACGCCGCGGTCGGGGTGAAAGTCGGGGCGGAACTCACGCGTATCATCGGCGACCTCGTGGAAAGGGAGTGACCTCGTGGACCTCCTGGGGCAGAGCGTGTACTACGTCGGCGCGGTGGCCCTGCTCCTGATCGGGTTCTACATGGTCCTCGCGAAGGCGAACCTCATCAAGATCATGCTGGGGATCAGTTTTCTGGACACGGGCGTCCACGTGCTGCTGATCGCCATCGGCTACGTGCGCGGGCGCACGGCGCCCATCCTGTCGGAGGCCATGCGCACCAGCGCCGGCGGAGGGTTGCCTGAAGTAGTTGACCCGGTGCCCCAGGCGTTGGTGCTGACGGCCATCGTGATCGGCATCGGCGTCCTGGCGCTGGGGCTCTCGATCGCGGTGCGGGTTTACGAGCATTACGGCACGCTGGATGCGCGAGAGATTCGGGGGTTGCGATGTTGATCGCGCCGCTTCTGATCGCGATTCCGCTGGCGGCGGCCTTCCTGGCGCCTCTGGTGAGGCTGGTTTCCCGAAGGGCGGTCCGATTCATTCCGCCGGTGGCGTTGCTGGCGAACCTGGTTCTAGGGGGGCTGCTGGTCCCGAGGGCGCTGGCCGAGCCCATCGTGGTGTCGATCGGCGGCTGGCGTCCCCCGTTCTGCATCAACCTGGTGGTCGGGCCGCTGGGTATTCTGCTGGCGGTGCTGACGTCGCTCGTCGGCTTGCTGATTGCCGTCTACGCGGTCACGTACATCCGGAAGGAGCCCTCCGACAGATACCACATGCTCTTCCTGCTGTTGGTGACGGGCGCCACGGGGGCCGTGCTGACGGGCGACATTTTCAACCTGTTCGTCTTCTTCGAGATCCTGTGCATTGCCTCCTACGCGCTGACCGCCTACCGCCGCGACAAGGGAGGCACGGAGGCGGGGTTCAAGTACCTTGTCCAGGGGACGGTGGGCTCGACGCTCATTCTGATCGCCATCGCGCTGGTGTACGGCCGGTTCGGCACGTTGAACATGGCGGACATCGCCGGCCGGGTCGCCTCGGTCGATTCGATGTCACTGTTTGTGATCCTGGCGTTGTTCCTCGTGGGGTTCGGGGTGGAGGCGGCCATTTTCCCCCTGAATGCGTGGCTGCCGGACGCGCACTCGTCGGCCCCGGCCTCGATCAGCGCCATCCTGTCGGCCATTGCCATCAAGGTGGGTGTGTACGCCATGGCCAGGACCACGTACACGCTGTTCGACACGCCGGGCCTGTGGGGATTCCTCTGCGCCATCGGCGTGGTCACGCTGGTCGTCGGCGAGGTGTCGGCCTACCGTCAACGGGAGGACGTGAAGCGGATGCTGGCGTATTCGAGCATCGGGCAGATCGGATTGATCGTGTTCGCCTTCGGTCTGGCCACGTCCGACGGCGCCTTCGGCGGGCTCTTCCAACTCGTCAACCACGCCTTGGCCAAGGCCCTCCTGTTCCTGGCGGTCGGCTACATGATTTACAAGGTGGGGTCGAAGCGCCTGGCCTCGCTGGAGGGCCTGGGCAGGGAGATGCCGGTCACCTGCCTGGCGTGTGCGGTGGCGGCGTTCTCGCTGGTCGGCCTCCCGCCGTTCGCCGGGTTCATGAGCAAACTGTCGATCGTGTATGCGGCGGTGGCGACGGACCGGCCCCTCGTCTTCGCGCTGGTCGTCATCGTGCTGGCGGCCACGGTGGTGGAGGGGGGATACTTCTTCCGGCTCATCCAGACGCTCTACTTCAGGAAGCGCCCGAACCCGCGCCCGGTAGGCGAGGCGCCGCTTTCGGGGCTCATCCCCGTGGTGGTGCTGGGCGTTCTGATTGTGGTCATCGGCCTTTTTCCGCAGGTCCTCACGCCGATCCTGCGAGGCGGGGCCGACGAGTTGTGCCATCGGGCGGAGTACGTGCGGTACGTCTTGGGGGTGCCGTAGATGCAGATCGCGATCCTATTGGCGATTGTCCTGCTGGCTCCGCTGGCGGTCTATTTGGCGGGGCGGCTCCGGTCCGGAGCGCGGAACGCCCTGGCGGTCCTGGTGGCGCTGGTCCCGGTCGTCTGGCTTGCCTTGCTCTATGGCCGGACCGCCCGGGTGGACTATTACAGTTTGCCTTTCCTCGACGTGACGTTGGGCCTTCGGCTGAATGCGCTGGGGTGGTTCTTTGCGATGGCGATCGCGGCCATCGGTCTCTTGTCCATCCTCTTCTCGGTGGGTTACATGAAGGGCAAGGAGCGGCTGAATTTCTATTATGCCGCCATGCTGCTCGTGAACGGGTCGATGCTGGGCATCGTGCTGAGCGGCGACCTGATCTCGCTGTACGTGTTCTGGGAGATCATGAGTTGGAGCACGTATCTGGTCATCAGTTATCGGGGCGGCAAGGCGGTGGCCGCAGGGCTGAAATACATGGTGATGTCGATCGTGGGCTCCTGTGCCATGCTGTTGGCGATCGCCAGCCTCTTGGTGCGTTGCGGCACGCTCGAGATCGAGGCCCTGGCCGGGGCGATGCAGGGCGCCTCGGCGGGCTACGCCCTGTTCATCCTGCTGATGTTCGTGATCGGATTCGGCATCAAGAACGCCGTCATGCCGCTGCACACGTGGCTTCCCGACGCGCACAGCGAGGCGGTCTCGCCCTTTTCGGCGGTTCTGTCCGGCATCCTGGTACGGATGGGCATGTATGGTTTTGTGTTGATCATGTACGGGGTGCTCGGGCTGGGCCTGTTGCAGCGGTTGGGTTCGGGCGTGGTCAGTTTCGGGTACATCTTTGCGTGGATTGGCGCGCTGACAATTGTGATCCCAACCTTCACGGCGCTTCTCCAGAACGATTCGAAGAGGCTCCTGGCGTGGCACGGGATAGGCCAGGGGGGGTATATGATTGTGGGCATCGCCGTGGGTACGCCTCTCGGCATCGCCGGGGGCATCTTCCATACGCTTAATCACTGCATTTACATTGCCCTGTTATTCCTGGTGGCGGGGGCGATTGAGCACCGCACGAACGGGGTGCGCGACCTCAATCAGTTGGGGGGGCTCGCCAAGAGGATGCCGATTACGTTCGTGGGCGGGCTCGCGGGCATTTGCGGCCTGATCGGCGTTCCCCTCACGAACGGCTTCGTCTCCAAGTGGCTTATTTATAAGACGTTGATTGCTGAGGAGTATCCTTTCCTGGCGTTTGCCGCTCTCATGGGCACGTGGGGGACGATTCTTTCGGTGTATAAGTTTCAACATAATATCTTTCTGGGGCAATTACCCGAGCGGTACAAGCATGTTAAGGAAGTGCCGTTTGTGATGCAACTTCCGATCCTCCTGTTGACCGCCGCCATCTTCGTTTTCGGCATCTTTCCGGGCATTCCGCTCGGGGCGATCAGCGCCATTCAGAGGTCGTTTGGCCTCGAAGCGCTTCA
>CAZEBQ010000115.1:5971-11792 GCA_964510295.1 uncultured Anaerolineales bacterium
GAAAAGAGCGAGGGCGTCTTTGAGGCCGTCAGGCACATTTACACCGGGAACGTGAACACCTACGCGCTGTACATCCTGCTGTTTCTGGCGGCGATCATCATCGCGGGATTAGGATGGGGGCTGTGACCATGTGGGTGGTTGGGATCATCGTGCTGCCCCTGCTGGCGTTTGCGGTGTCGGTGCTCTTTCTGGGCGTGTCCCGGAAGGTGACGGCCCGCATCCAGCGGCGCTACGGCCCGCCTCTGTATCAGCCTGTGATCGACGTGGTGAAACTGCTCGCGCAGCAGGAGAACGTGTCGCACGGCGTGGTGTTTGACGCCGGGGTGATGTTGGCGCTGGGCGGTTCGATCGCCACGGTGCTGTTCATTCCCGTGGGGGGGCTTCATCCGCTCAGCACGGGCGGCGACCTGCTGGTGGTCCTGTACCTGATGCTGCTGGCGCCGCTGGGGCTGGCGTTGGCGGCGGGGGCGGCGGGGAATCCGAACGCGAGCATCGGGGTCTCCCGGAAACTCATCCTCGCCCTCGGATACGAGGTCCCCTTCCTCCTGGCGCTGCTGGCGGTGATGGTGCAGACCGGGACGACGTCGCTGGCGGAGATCGCGCGGTCGCAGCAGGCGTCCGTCCTGGGGTGGGGCCTGTTCCGTGTTCCGCTCTCGGCGCTGGCGGTGTGTCTGGTGCTGCCGGCGATGCTGGGCCTGCGGCCGTTCGACATGGTCACGGCGCCGCAGGAGATCGCGTCCGGCCCGCTGGTTGAGTTCGGCGGGAAGTACCTGGCGCTGGCAGCGCTGCAAAGCGCCCTGCATTCCTACATCGTCATTGCCCTTTTCGTAAACCTGTTCCTGGGCGGCGGGGCCAACGTGCTGACGTTCCTGGCGAAGGTGTTTGCGGTTTTCCTTGCGGGGCTGCTCGTCAACGCCGTATACCCGAGGGTCCGGATCGACCAGGCCCTGCGGTTCTGCTGGAAGTGGCCCGCGCTGCTGGGGCTGCTCGGGCTGGTGGCGGTGATGGTGATCGGAAGGTAGACGACATGGACCGGGCCCAGATCCCGAAAATCCTGAAGAGCCCCGGCAAGTGGGGGCGGAAGTACTCCCTGTGGGTCGTCTATTTCTGCACGGGCTGTGGGATCATCGAGATCCCGCCGGTCATCACCTCCCGGTGGGACGCGGAGCGCTTCGGGGTCATTCCCACGGCCACGCCCAGGCAGGGGAACCTGTTCCTCATCACCGGCTACGTGTCGCTCAAGACCCTGGGGGCCATCATCCGGACCTACGACCAGATGCTCGACCCGAAGTACGTGGTCGGCTTCGGCTCGTGCCCCGTCAACGGGGGAATGTACTGGGACTCGTACAACACCATCAAGCATCTCGACAAATACATTCCGGTGGACGGCTGGATCTCGGGCTGCATGCCCCGGCCCGAGGCGATTTTCATCGCCGTCACGCATCTGTGGACCCTGATCGACAAGGGTCTCGCCGACGGCTGCAAGCGATACAAGGACAACTACGAGTTCTACAGCCAGAACCAGAGGCGCGTCCTCCCGCACCTGCCCAAGTTCGAGGGCGAGTACGAAGCGGAGGCCGTGACCGCGTGAGAGATTCAGCGGGTGCCGCCGTGGCTGAAGAAGACCAGAAACGCAGGATCGTTGCCGCGCTGCGGGAATGCCGCGTCACCATCCCGAAGCAAGGTCGGCTGGTCGCGGAGGTCCCGCGAGACAGCCTCGTGTCGCTGTTGCTCCTTCTCAAAGCGGATGGTTTCGAGCACCTGTCGATGATCTCCTGCGTGGACTGGATCGACGCTGGCGAACTGGAGTTGGTCTATCACCTCTGGTCGTACGAGAAGAAGGTACACGTGATGGCCAAAACGCGCATTGGCCGGGAGGCGCCCCGGTTTTTGTCCATCATCCCGATCTTTCGCCACGCCCAGACCTACGAACGGGAATTGCACGAGATGTTCGGCATCGCGTTCGAGGGGAATCCGCGCCAGGTGCCATTCCTGCTGGACCACTGGCAGGGCCCGCCACCGATGCGAAAAGATTTCGATTTGCGCCGGCACGCCAAGGAGACCTTTGGCGTCGAGGAGAAGGCCCTATGAGTTCCGCCCAGACCATCGCGGGCGCCGGTCGGGCCACCAGGGAACTGGAGATGTATTTCGGCCCGCAGCACGTGGGCATGGTGGGGAACTTCGGCATCGTGCTGACGGTCGAGGGCGACACCGTCCTCCGCGCCCGCGCGAACCCGGGCTATCTCCATCGCGGCTTTGAAAAACTCATGGAGTACCGCACGTATATCCAGAACTTTCCCCTCGTGTGCCGGCTCAACGTGATGGACCCCGACCCCAACGAGGCCCTGTATGCGATGGCGGTTGAGGACCTCGCGGGGCTGGAGGTCCCCGAGAGGGCGCAGTACATCAGGACCATTGTCCTCGAACTCTCCCGAGTATCCTCACACCTGCTCTGGATGTGGGCGTACGGCAATATGCTGGGTGCCGACACCTTCGGCCAGTGGACCATGGGCGACCGGGAGTACGTGTTGGACCTGTTCGAGATGCTCACCGGGGGAAGGGTGTACCATACCTACATCTGGCCCGGGGGTGTGCGGCGGGATGTGCCCCCCGGCTTCGCCGAAAAGGCCTACCAGGCGCTCGACCACCTGGAGAGCATGTTGCCGGAATACGACAGCCTGTTCTTCAACAACCGCCTCTTCGCCGACCGGACCAGAGGGCTCGCCCGGCTCGGCCGGGACGACGCCGTCGCCCTCGGCGTCACCGGAACCAACCTCCGGGCCACCGGGGCCTGCGTCGACACGCGCAAAGACGACCCCTATGCCGCTTACGCCGACCTCGATTTTGAGGTTCCCACAAGACAGGAGGGCGACTCCTACGCCCGGGCCCTGGTCATCCGCATGGAGGTCGAGCAGAGCCTGTCCATCATCCGGCAGGCGCTCTCGCGCCTTCCGGGGGGCCCGGCGTGGACGAAGACGCCCAACCCGTTCAAATGGGAGGTCCCTGCCGGCGAGGCGTACGTGAAGGTCGAATCGGCCCGCGGCGAGGCCGGCTTCTACATGGTAAGCAATGGCTCGGACAAGCCATACAGGGTCCACTTCCGGGGGCCATCGTATCCGACGGGAATCCTCGTCCTCGAACGCCTGCTCGAGGGCGCGAGCCTGGCCGACGTCGGCCACATCATGCTGAGCCTGAACATTGCCGCACCGGAGATAGACAGGTGAGCCGGTCATGATCAGCGAGAAGAAAAGCCTCTTCGCCCCCTTCGCGGCGCTGAAGTTCCTCTTTCGCAAGCCCCACACGCTCCGCTTTCCTTTCGAGCCCAAAGAGCCCGCGGCCAGATACCGGGGCTTGCACCTGAACGACTTGGAGGCCTGCACCGGCTGCGGCAACTGTGCCGACATCTGCCCGAACCAGGCCATCACGATGGTGGAGATACCCGAGATCCAGGTCCGGCCCGGGGACACGGGGGAGCGGCCAAGCATCGACTATGGGCGCTGCTGCTTCTGCGGGCTGTGTGTGGACATCTGTCCACCCGGCAGTTTGAGCCTCTCCAGGGACTACTACCACATCGACAGGACCACGGAGAGTTTCGAGTACCTTGCCAAGGACGAGCGTTCCGACCCTGACACCTTTCTCGCCGGCGGCGACTACTCCATACTCAAGGCCAGCCTGAGCCATCGGAAGCGGGACAACCAGGGGTTCGCTCCGGACATCGATTACTCGCTCGTGGAGTTTGAGCGGACCCCCATGGCCGCCCTCCCTCCGGAGCAGAGAAAGACGGCCTTCGCCGAAATCGTCCAGGGGTTCACCGAGCAGCAGGCGCATCGGGAGGCCTCGCGATGCCTGGAGTGCAGCCTGTGCGAGGCCGCGTGCCCCGCCGGCATGGACATCCAGGAGTACGTCCTGGCCATCTGGCGCGGCGATTATGAGGAAGCCCTCCGGGTCATCTACCGCACCAACCCGCTGCCCAGCGTCTGCGGGCGGGTCTGCACCCACAAGTGCGAGGAGACCTGCGGGCTCGGGAAGCGCGGCGAGCCGGTGGCCGTCCGTTGGCTCAAACGCTTTGCCGCCGAGCAGGTGCCCTTGGGGGATTACAAGAGGGTATTGGGCACCGAGCGCATTGAGCCGGTGAATGGAAAGGTGGCAATTGTCGGCGCGGGACCGGCGGGACTCTCTGCCGCACATTTCCTGGCTGTCAAAGGATACCCGGTTAGCATCTTTGAGGCGCTGCCTCAGCCGGGCGGCGTCGTGCGTTACGGCATACCCGAGTATCGGCTGCCTTACGACGCGCTGGACAAGGACATCGACTACATCAAATCACTGGGGGTGGATATTCGCTGCGGCGTCCGCGTTGGCCCGGACATCTCTTTGCAGGAACTCCACGAGCAATTTGACGCCGTGTTCATCGCAACCGGGCTTCACATGGGGCGAAGCACTAAGGTGGAGGGCACGGACCACGAGCACGTGGTTCAGGCACTTCCGTTGCTCAGGGACATCACGGAGGGCCGCGAGGTCTTCGTGGGCGAGGGGGTTATCGTCATCGGCGGTGGCGACGTCGCCATGGACTGTGCCCGCAGCATGGCCCGCCTCCAGATGCAGCGATTCGGCCGGGTCCGCGTCACAGCCACCTGTTTGGAGTCGGAAGATATCATGCCGGCCAGCCGCAGCGAGATCGACGAGGCACGCCAGGAGGGCATCACGGTCATCCCCGCCAGGGGTCCCGATCGGATCGAAATCGACGAGGGCGAGATCAAGGGCCTTCACACCGTTGAGTGCGTCTCAGTCTTCGATGAGGCCGGCAGGTTCAACCCGACCTTCAATCGCGAGGATACCTCGTTCATCGAAGGCGACACGGTCGTCGAGGCCATCGGGCAGGGGATGGATACTTCCTATATCCCCCAGGACCTCGCCGACCGCCTCGACTACGAGGGACGGCGCATCAAGGTGAACGACCGTTTCCAGAGCAGCGTCCCCTGGCTGTTCGTGGGTGGCGATATGGCCCAGGGGCCGGACGTCGTCACCGCCGTCTACAACGGCCATCAAGCCGCTGAAGGAATAGATGCTTTTCTCAAAGGAGAGCAATCATGAGCGCGAAGCACAAGATTCTTCTGGTTGACGATGACAAGGACTTCGTGGATACGATCAGAACCGTGCTTGAGAGCAGTGGCTACGAGGTCGTGGCGGCTCATGATGGCCAGGGATGTCTGGAACGCACCAAGGCAGAGGCCCCCGATGTTATCGTCCTCGACATCATGATGCGCACCATGGGGGACGGGATGTACGTGGCCCAGCACCTCCGCCAGGACGAGGCCACCAGGAGCATACCGATCATCGTGGTTTCAGGCATCAACCGTGTTCCGCCATACAGCCTGTGGCCGGATGAGGCTTGGCTTCCGGTCGATATGTTCATGGAAAAGCCCCTCGACCCGGAAGCGCTCTTGGAAGAAATCCGAAAGATCCTGAGTGGTTCGCGTTCGAAGAACCTCCCTCCGTCTGTGGAGTGACCTCGTCCGGCCAGGAAGCCAGCGCCCGGTATCGTCTGCCGGACACGTTCGAGCATGACCGCCCATGAGGTCAGTCCTGTTGCGCGGCTTTTAGTTGGTCTTCGAGGTCCTCGAGTTCCTGTATCATGGAAGGGTTGACCGAATGGGCCGGCATGCGATCCTTCAGATCGGCTATCTGTTTCTTCAGGTGCTCCACATGGTTGTGCGAAGGCGGCCTCTTCGCGTATATGTGTGAGCACTCGTCGATGCCTGTATCCGCGCCGAGGTTTTCCACCCGGAGGGGGCGAAGGTCGTAGCCGAGGCCTCTCAGGAAC
>CAZEBQ010000116.1:0-11698 GCA_964510295.1 uncultured Anaerolineales bacterium
CTGCGCGGTGAGTCGGACCCTGCCCTGAGCCTGTCGAACGGGGACCCGCCGCGCCATGGCCTTCGGCCGATCCCCATCTTGCGCCGGACGCCGGGAGAATGGTTGACACGGACGGGGTAAAACGGCATCTATCAGGGTCCACATCCTCCACGATGCCGACCGCAGGAGAAAGGAGAGCGTTCCATGGCCTGTGAATCGGACGACCTCGGCGCGGGCGGGAAGGCTGACAAACCGGACGGCAGCCGCCGCGACTTCCTCAAGAAGGCTGCCATGCTACCTGCCGCCCTGGTGGCGTCTCAGTCCGATTCCGCCGCCGCACCGAAACAGCCGCCGATCCGTCCAGCCGGGCCCGGGCCGAAGGCCGACGCCAAGTGGATGGCCGCCTTGCGCGACCGCGGAGAGCGAAAGGTCTATCGCGGCGCCGAACTCGAGACCATCGGGATGCCGTGCGGCGGGGTGGCGGCCGGCCAACTCTACGTCCGCGGCGACGGGACACTCGCCCAGTGGTGGATCGCCAACAACTGCCAGTTCACCGGCTACGGCGCCAACTGCTATCGGACGTACCGGCCGCCGAGCCCCATCGACCAGGGCTTCACGCTGCGGGTCGACTCCGGCGGCGGCAAAGCCGACGAGCGCCCCCTGTCGCGCGACGGGTTCGACGCCATCGAGTTCGTCGGCGAGTACCCCATCGCCGAGATCCGTTACCGGACCCACGACAAGCCGGCGCCGCCGGTCCAGGTTGACCTGGCGGTCTTCTCGCCGTTCATCCCGCTGAACGCCCGTGATTCAGGCCTCCCCGCAACGGTCATGCAGCTGACGGTCACGAACACGTCGGCCCGGCCGGTGACGGCGCACCTGGCGGGGCGGCTGGCGAACCTGGTCTGCCTCGACCTGGCAGGGACGGCCGGCCTCCACAGCCGCAACCGCACCGTCAAGCAGGGCGGCCTCGCGGCCGTCGTCATGGACGTCGTCAAGGTCAAGCCCAAGAAGCCGGCCGAACCGCCGCGCGTCACGGTCTTCGAGGACTTCGAGAACGGCTCGTACGCCGGTTGGACCGCCACCGGAAAGGCCTTCGGCCCGGCGCCGGCCACCGGCAAGTTCGGCCGCCAGCAGACCGTCAGCGGGTGGCACGGCAAGGGCTTCGTCAACACCTTCCGCACAGACGACCAGCCACAGGGCACGCTCACGTCGAAGCCGTTCACGATTGCCGAACCGTACATTCTCTTCCTGGTGGGCGGCGGCAACCACAAGGGCAAGACCTGCATGAACCTGGTGGTGGGCGGCAAGGTGGTCCGGACCGCCACCGGCCGCAATGACGAGAAACTCCTTCCCCACGCCTGGGACGTGCGCGACCTGAAGGGCAAGCAGGCCCACCTCGAGATCGTCGACAAGCACTCCGGCCCGTGGGGACACATCAACATCGATTATATCCGGTTCACGAACGTCCCCCCCTCATCGTACACCGGCCCGGTGGAGCAGCACCCGGGCTACGGCACGATGGCGCTGGCGGCGCTCGATGCCGGCGCCGCGGCGGGCACCCTCGCCGCCGGCGCCGTCTCGGCCGATGCCGAGGTCACGTACCCCATCGGCACGGCACGGCCCGGCGCGGTGGCGGCGTCGCTCACCCTGAATCCCGGCCAGGCGAAGACGGTCGCCTTCCTCGTGACGTGGCACTTCCCGAACCGCGACGAGACCGGCCGGTCGTATGCGAACTGGTTCAAGGGCGCGCTCGGCGTTGCGGAGTACGTGGCGGCGAACTTCGAGCGCCTGCGCACCGAGACCTACCTCTTCCGCGACACGTACTTCGACACGACGCTGCCGTACTGGTTTGCGGCCCGGCTGGCGATGCCCGTCTCGACCCTGGCAACCGAGACGTGCCAGTGGTGGAAGAGCGGCCGCTTCTACGCCTGGGAAGGCGTCTGCTGCTGCGCGGGCACGTGCACACACGTGTGGAACTACGAGCATGCGTGCGCGAGGCTGTTTCCGGAACTCGCGCGGTCGACGCGGCTGATGCAGGACCTGGCCCCCGACGCCGGTTTCGACGAGAAGACCGGTCTGGTGGGCTTTCGCAGCAACCGGGCCTACGCCGCCGACGGACAGTGCGGCACCGTGCTGAAGATCTATCGCGAACACCTGATGTCCGCCGACAACGGATTCCTCGACAAGGCCTGGCCCCGCGCCAAGAAGGCCATCGAGTTCTCCATCGGACACGACCGCAACGAGGACGGGCTCATCGAGGACTCGCAGCACAACACCTTCGACATCAACTTCATCGGGCCCAACACCTTCGTCGGCAGCCTGTATCTGGCCGCGCTGCGCGCCGCCGAGGAGATGGCGCGCCTGAAAGGCGAGAACGACCTGGCCGACCGGTACCACACCATCCTGGAGAAGGGCCGCAACGCCACGATGAAGCGGCTCTGGAACGGTGAGTACTTCATCCAGATCATCCCCGACGGGGCCTCCGACAAACATCAGTACGGCCGCGGGTGCCTGGCCGACCAGGTCTTCGGCCAGGGATGGGCCCACCAGGTGGGCCTCGGATACATCTACCCGGAGGAGGCGGTGCGCTCGGCCCTGCGCTCCATCTTCACGTACGACTGGACCGCCGACTCGGGGCCCTACAACAAGCGGTACAAGCCCAGCCGCTGGTTCGCCCGCGCGGGCGAAGCGGGCCTGTTCATCTGCGCCTGGCCGACGGGCGGCCGGCCCGCCGAACCCGTCCGCTACCGCAACGAGGTCTGGACCGGCATCGAGTACCAGGTGGCCGGCCACATGCTCTGGGAGGGGATGGTCGATGAGGCCCTGGCCATCGTCCGGGCCGTCCACGAACGGTACGACGGCACGAAGCACAACCCGTGGAACGAGGTGGAGTGCGGCGACCACTACGCCCGGGCGCTGGCGTCGTGGGGATGCCTGACCGGCGTCGAGGGGTACGTCTACGACGGTCCGGCCGGCCGCATCGGCTTCGCCCCCCGGATGACGCCCGACGATTTCAAGGCGTTCTTCGCGGCGGCCGAGGGATGGGGCAGCCTCGTCCAGAAACGTAGCGGCAAAACGCAGACCAACCGCATCGAGGTCAAGTACGGCCGCCTGCGCGCCAAGACGCTCCTGTTCGAGTTGCCCCAGGACGCGGGCGAGCCGAAGGTCACCGTCACCGCCGCCGGCAAGAACGTCGCCGCCGACGCCAAGCAGGACGGTACCCGCGTGACGCTGACCCTTGCCAAAGCGGTCGAAGTGGGTCGCGGCGAAGCCATCGAAGTAACGCTACATTGATGAGCCGTCTGGCTCGTAGGAGGTGCGTCCGATGCATCACCCGCTATCGCAACCCGCTCTGCTTGCTGTGGCGAGCGTGCTGGTTGCCGCAAGCGCGTGGGCCGGTGAGCCCGGCTCCTCGCCAGGCGCCTGTGCCATCACCGTGGGCGACAAGGCGCTCGACCCCGCGACCCACGCCATCGTCATCCCGGAAACAGGCACGCCCGAGGAGCAGCACGCCGCAGCGGACCTTGCCAGCCACGTCGAGCAGATGACCGGCAAACGCCTGGCCGTCGTGGCCGAAGGCCAACTCGGGGCGAAGACGCCCATCGTCGTCGGCAAGTGTGCGGCGGCGCTGAAGGCGCTCGGCGTCCAGGTCGATTTCGACGCTCTCGGCCTCGAAGGCATCGCCATCGAGACCAAGGGACCGGCGCTGGTTCTGGCGGGAAACCGGCGCGGCGTCCTGTACGCCGTGTACTCCTTTCTGGAGGACCACTGCGGCTGCCGCTGGTTCACGCCGGATTGCTCGCGGATTCCGAAGCGCGGCACATTCGCCGTCGGCGCCCTCAAGACGCGGTACACGCCGCCGCTCGAGTACCGGTCCACCGACTACCCCTGTTCGCGCGACGCCGACTGGGCGGTCCGGAACAGGATAAACGGCACGCAGACGCGCCTCGACGAGAAGCGCGGCGGCAAGGTCGCCTACTCGCACTTCGTCCACACGTTCAACTCCATCCTCTCGCCCGATGCGCACTTCAAGGACCATCCGGAATGGTTCTCCGAGGTCAAGGGCAAGCGCATCGGCGGACGGACGCAACTTTGCCTGACGAATCCCGAGGTCCTGGCCATCGCCAGGAAGACCGTCCGCCGGTGGATCAAAGACGCGCCCCAGGCTACCGTCTTCTCGGTCTCGCAGAACGACTGGCACAACTACTGCACGTGCAAGACGTGCGCGGCGCTGGCCCAGAAGGAAGGCAGCCAGGCCGGACCGCTGATTCACTTCGTCAACGCCATCGCCGACGACATCGCCAAGGATTACCCCGACAAGATTCTCTCGACGCTTGCGTATCAGTACACCCGCAAGCCGCCGAAGCACGTCAAGCCGCGGCCGAACGTGTGCGTGCGGCTGTGCAGCATCGAGTGCTGCTTCGCCCACCCGCTCGAGACCGACCCGTTCAACAAGACGTTCGTGGACGACATCCGGGCGTGGAACCAAATCTGCAATCGTTTGTATATCTGGGACTATATCATCAACTATCATCACAGCGTCATGCCGTTTCCGAACCTGCGGTCGCTGAGGCCGAACATCCGGTTCTTCATCGATCACGGCGTCAAGGGCCTGTACGAGGAGGCCTGTTACTTCACGCCGGCGTCGGAGTGGGCGGAACTGAGGACCTGGATCATCGCCAAGACCATGTGGAACCCCGACTACGACACCGACTGGGCCATCGATGAATTCCTCGCCGGCTACTACGGCCCCGCCGCCTGGCCCCTGCGGCAGACCATCGACCTGGTGCACAAGCAGGTGGTTGAACACGCCGACTGGCATGCTACCATCTGGGCGAAGCCGACATCGCCCTGGCTGCGCCAGGAGGTCCTCGACAGGTGCGTCCGTTACTTCGACCAGGCCGAGGCCGCTGTCGTGGACGACCCGGTCCTCGCCCGGCGGGTGGCGGTAGCGCGGCTGCCGGTGCGGTACACACGCATCGTGACGGCGAAGCCGGGCGACGCGAAGGCGGCCGCATGGCTCCGGACCTTCGAGACGATCGCCAAGAAGGCGGGCCTGACGACGGTCCGGGAACACGGCGGCACGGGCCGGCTTGACGTCTGGCTCGCCGCCCAACGCAAACGCCTGAAGATCGGCGCCGCCCAGGCCGGCGGGTAGCGCCTTTAGCCGGTCGGTAGCGCACCCAGCCGGCCGGTAGCCCCGTTAGCCGGCGGCCTTGGCCGCCGCGCGGTGGGCAGGATTGCCCACCGCGCTATCCGGATGGGGGGCGACGGGCAGGCCGGCCGGTAGCCCCGTTAGCCGGCGGGTAGCGCATTTAGCCGGCCGGTAGCCCCGTTAGCCGGCGGCCTTGGCCGCCGCGCGCCGTCTAACGCCGGCGCTGCAACCCATGAAAGGAGGGTTTTCGATGACCCGATGCATCGGCTTGAGCCTCATCGTGCTGGCCATGGCCGCAGGCTGTGCCCGGAAGGAACCGCCCCCGGCCGAGGGAACCTTCGGCAACGACGTGGCGTTTCTCAAGCAACATCTCAGCGTGGCCATCCTGTCGGATGCCGAGGGCATGGCGAAGGTGGCCGTCGTGCCGTCCATGCAGGGCCGCGTCATGACCAGCACCGCCGAAGGCGACAGCGGCGCGAGTTTCGGCTGGATCAACCGCGACCTCATCGCCTCCGGCGAGGTGGTCCCCCACATGAACCCGTACGGCGGGGAGGACCGGTTCTGGCTCGGCCCGGAGGGCGGACAGTTCTCCATCTACTTCGCCAAGGGCGCCCCCTTCGACCTGGACCACTGGTTCGTGCCCCCGCAGATTGACACCAAGCCGTTTCCGGTGGTCAAGAAGACGGCCGACAGCATCCACCTGAGGCACCAGTTCGCCGTCACGAACTACTCCGGCACGACGTTCGACGTGCTGGTCGACCGCACGGTGCGGCTGCTCGGGCCCGACGCCGTGTGGTCGCACCTGAGGGTCGGCCCGATGGCCGGCGTCAAGATGGTGGCGTACGAGTCGGTCAACCGCATCACGAACGCCGGCAGAGAGCCCTGGAAGAAAGAGACCGGCCTGCTCTCGATCTGGATCCTCGGCATGCTCAACCCCTCCGACGCCACGACCATCGTCGTGCCCATCAAGGCGGGGCCGGAATCGGAACTCGGCAAACCCCTCGTGGACGATTACTTCGGCAAGGTGCCCGCCGACCGCCTCATCGTCAAGGAGAGCGTGGCGTACTTCAGCGGCGACGGCAAGTACCGATCCAAGATCGGCGTCGGGCCCAAGCGGTGCAGAGGCATCCTCGGCAGTTACGACGCCGACGGCCAGGTCCTGACACTCGCCCAGTTCACCTTTACCGAGGGCGTGACCGACTACGTCAACTCGCTCTGGAAACTCCAGGAGAACCCCTACGGCGGCGACGTGGCCAACAGTTACAACGACGGTCCGCCCAAACCGGGCGAGAAGCCCATGGGACCGTTCTACGAACTCGAATCCTCCTCACCCGCCGCCGCACTGGAACCCGGCAAGGCCCTCGAACACACGCACCGGACGGTCCACATCCGCGGGCCGGAAGCGAAACTCGACCCCATCGCCAAGGCCACCCTCGGCGTCGGCATCGAGGAGATCACCAGCGCCCTGAAGTAGCGCTATGTGTTACCCGCCGGGCTTGCCCGGCGCGTATCAGTACGCGAGGATTTGCCATGAAACATCTCGCCCTGTTGACGATCGCCTTCGGCCTGCTGTGCGCGCAGGCGCCAGCCGCCGAGAAACTCACCTACGTCGATCTCGTCAAGCGTCTGAC
Organism: uncultured Anaerolineales bacterium; assembly: GCA_964510295.1. Classification (GTDB taxonomy): domain Bacteria; phylum Planctomycetota; class Phycisphaerae; order FEN-1346; family FEN-1346; genus JAUVZF01. The sequence continues at coordinate 6,766 of CAZEBQ010000116.1, forward strand.
GGCCCTCGACGAACTGGCCATCCTGCCGGCCGAGGGCGATACCTGCGCCCAGTGGTCGAGTTACGACCGCCACTCCAAGTACGATGAGGCCACCGGCAAGTACGTCGGCTGGGCCGCCAACGGCGACGGCAACGGCTCCATCCGCCGCGAGGGCGACCGCATCGTCATGGCCGAGATGACCGGCCCCGGGTGCATCTGGCGCATCTGGTCGGCCCTGGCGCAGGCCGGCCACGTGAAGGTGTACCTCGACGGTGCGGCCGAACCCGCCATCGACCTGCCCTTCGACGGGTACTTCAACCGCAAGAACGCCCCGTTCGTCTATCCGTCGCTCGTCCACACGACGGCTCGCGGCCGCAACAACTACGTCCCCATCCCGTACCGCAAGTCGTGCCGCATCGTGGCCGACAAGGGCTGGGGCCGCTACTTCCAGTTCGTCTACGAGACGTTCCCCAAGGGAACCGAGGTGCCGACGTTCGATGGCGACCTGTCGGCCGAGGAGACGGCGGCGCTGGCGGCCGCCAACGCCGCCCTCACCACCGGACTCGGGGCCGACCCCGCCGGCCGACGCCGAGGCGAGGAGACCGTTACGAAGCGCGTCACACTCGGCGGCGGCAAGGGCGAGACGGTCGCCAGCCTCGACGGTCCGCGCGCCATCACGGCCATCCGCGTCAAGATGCCCCTGCCGGACGAGAAGAAGGACGAGGTCAGGGCGCTTCGGGAACTGGCCATCCGCATCACCTGGGACGGCGAGGCCAGGCCTTCCGTCTGGGTGCCGCTCAACGATTTCTTCGGCACCGCCGCCGGCGCCAACACCTACAAGTCGCTGCCGCTCGGCATCACCGACGACGAGTTCTACTGTCTCTGGTACATGCCGTTCGGCAAGAGTGCCCGTGTGGAACTCGTCAACGACGGCCGGACCGAGCGCCGGCTCGAGATCCGCGTGACGCACGCGCCGCTCGGGCGTCCAGCGGCCGGCCTGGGCCGGTTCCACGCCAAGTGGCACCGCGACGCCTTCCTGCCCGAGGACCCCGACCGCCGCAACATCGACTGGACCATGATCAAGACCGAAGGCCGCGGCCGGTTCTGCGGCGTCATGCTCCACGTCTGGAACCCGCGAGGCGGATGGTGGGGCGAGGGCGATGAGAAATTCTTCGTCGACGGCGAGACGTTCCCCTCCACCATCGGCACCGGCAGCGAGGACTACTTCGGCTACGCCTGGTGCTGCCCCGACCTGTTCCAGAACGGCTACCATTGCCAGACCATCTCGAACGGCAACCGCGGCCACGTCTCGGTCAGCCGCTGGCACATCGCCGACAACGTGCCGTTCCAGAAATCCTTCGAGGGCGCCATCGAGAAATACTACCCGAACTCCAAACCCACTCTCTACGCCTGCACCGCCTACTGGTACCAGGCGCCCGGCGGCAACGACCCGTACGAGCCGGTGCCGGTGGCCGACCGCGTCGGATACGCCAAGCCACCCGAACCGCGCATCGTCAAAGGCGCCATCGAGGCCGAGACGATGAACGTCACCAGGAAGACGGGCGGCACCGTGCGCCAGCAGCAGATGGGCAACTACGCACCCAAGTGGTCGAGCGACTGCCAACTGTGGTGGACCCACGGCAAACCCGGCGACCGGCTCGAACTCGAAGTGCCCGTCAAGAAGACCGGCGCCTACAAGGTCTCGACCAACCTGACCAAGGCCATCGATTACGCCATCATCCAACTCTACCTCGACGAGACCAAACTCGGCTCGCCCATCGATTGCTGGAACGACGGCGTCATCGCCACCGGCCCCATCAACCTGGGCACGCATGACCTGAAGGCCGGCAAACACACCTTCGCCGTCGTCATCACCGGCGCCAATCCGAAAATGAAGCCCGGTCACATGGCGGGCGTGGACTACGTGAAACTCGAGCCGGTCGAGTAGCAGCGCCGTGTACGCATCGGCGCACCCCGCGCGGCGGGCAGTCCTGCCCGCCGCGCGTCCTTTGCGCGCAGCCCCACCGACGTTGACACCCCTTCGGCCCGTTGTTATTCTGCCACCGATCCCACGGAGCAGCGTTGCGGGGTACGGATGGAGCGCGTGCAGACGAGCGGCATCGGCCGGGCCGACAGGATCAAGATCGGCATCTTCGCCGCCATGGTGCTGGCGGTGCCGGCGTATCTGATCCTTCCGTGGGTCCACGGTCACCTCGAGGCGTTCTTCTCGGGCGCGCGGGCCCAACTGTTCGGCCAGGTGCTGATTGCGATCCTTCTGGAAGCGTTTCCATTCGTCCTGATCGGCGCCACGGTCTCGGGCGTTGTCGAGGTGCTGGTTCGGCCGGAGCGCCTGGCGCGGCTGATTCCGAAGCGTCTGTGGGCGCGGCTGCTGCTGGCGGCGGGGGCGGGCGTGATCCTGCCGGTGTGCGAGTGCGGCGTGGTGCCGGTGGTCCGGCGGCTCATCCGCAAAGGGCTGCCGATGGAGATGGCCGTCGTCTTCATGCTCGCCGCACCCATCGTCAACCCGACGGTCATCGCAGCCACCGCCGTGGCGTTTGTCGGCCAGGGCCTCGCCCTTGAGATGACGGTCGGGCGGGTAGTCTGCGGCGTGGTCGTGGCGATGGCGGTCGGTCTGGCGGCGGCGCGGTGGCTGCGCGGCTCGTTCGCAGCGCCCCCGGCGCCGGAGGAAGACGGGGCCGGCCACGCGCCGGGCGGGACGATTCTGGCAAGCATCCTGGGCCACGTCGTCCACGATTTCATGCTGGTTGGCGGGTATCTGCTCCTCGGCAGCCTCATTGCCGCAGGCCTCCAGGCGTTTGTCGCACGCAACCTGCTCGTGGCGGTCGGCCAGAAGCCGGTCCTGGCCTCGGCCGGCATGATGCTCATGGCGTTCCTGTTGAACATGTGCTCGGAAGCCGACGCGTTCGTGGCGTCCACGTTCACGCAGTTCTCCTTTGCGGGCCGGCTGGCGTTCCTGGTGTTCGGGCCGATGCTCGACGTCAAGTTGGTCGCGATGTACCTTGGGGCGTTTCCGAAGCGGATGCTGCTTGCGGTGCTGGTTCTCGTGCCGCCGCTTTGTCTGGTGGTCTGCGAGTTGGCGGGTTGGCTCATCGATGTGCTGACCGGTTGACCCCCGGTCGGTGCGGCAGAGCCGTCCGGGAAGGTGGATGGATGGACTCCGGCGATTCACCTAACGCGTGCCACGCCCATCCGGCGGTCCTGTCGTGGTGGGAACTGTGGCCGATGCTGGCCTGGGGCGGCTACACCGTCTACCTGTTCTGGACCGGCCGCATCTTCTACCTGCTGCAAACGGTCTACGGTCACCTGGCGTTGGCCGGCGGTGTGGTTCTTCTGGCCGCGTTCGCCTACGGTTGGGGGGTGCGCCGGCGCCACCTTCGGGCGGAGGCCAAACGGATCGCCGCCGCGCGCGAGGCCGGCCGGCTGGCCGAGATGGCGCCGAGACCCACGTGCGGCGTGGGAGAGGGCGGCGTCGGCCGCACCGTCCGCAGCCTCGCCTTTCTGGTGCCGCTGGCGGTGGGTCTCTCGCTGCCGGCGAGGGGACCGAACTCGCTGGCTGCCATCCAATGGGGCGCGGGCGACTTCGCCATGATGGCCGAACTGGCCACACAACGCGAAATGGAGCAGGCCGAGATGCGTCGCGGGTACGGTTGGGTGACGGTTCGAGGCGTCGCACAGCGTCTGCAGGCCGGCCGCGAGGCAAAGGTCGGCACGATGGGGCTCGTGGTCCTCAAACCGAATATGCCCCCCGGCCGGTTCTTTCTGGTCCGGTTCGTGATGACCTGCTGTGCCGCCTGCGCCACGCCGGTAGCCGTGCCGGCGGAATGGAACCAGCCCGATGCCCTGGCGGACAACCAGTGGGTTGAGGCCTACGGCCGCATCGACGCCAAACGCAAGGTCTTCGTCGTCGAGGACCTGAAGCCGATACCCGAGCCGGACCATCCGTACATGTGAGGGGCGGCGGCCTGGGACGGCCGCTGTGAGGGAAAAGAGCGCGGTTGGCCCCGTCGGTCCAGGTTTTCTGCAGGAAAACTGGACTCGCCGGGCCGAATCATACGATGTAACATTGAGGGTCTTGCCGCCTGCGACTGCCTGCAACGTGTGGATTCGGGCCCCAGACGTGTCAGGACGATGGACATGGATCGCCGAACGTTTCTGAAGAAACTGGTAACCGGTGCGGCAGGTGCGTCGGCGGGTCTGGCGTTGGCCGGCTGCGGCGGCAGGGCGAGTCTGGTTCGCGACCCTGCGCCGCCGTACTTCGGTCCGCGCACGGGCGGGCCGAAGGCGTATGCCGCCGGCTCGTCGGGGCCGAAGGCGAGCGGAGGTGCGGCCCTGGCGAGCGGGCCGGACGCGTGGGTGCCGCAGGGCTCCGAACGCAAGTGGCGGTACATCGTCCTGCACCACAGCGCGACCGACCGCGGCTCGGCCGCCATCTTCGACCGGATGCACCGCAGCCACGGATGGGACGAACTCGGATACCACTTCGTCGTCGGAAACGGCGAAGGGGCCGGCAACGGCGCCGTCGAGGTCGGCAGCCGCTGGCCCAAACAGAAGCACGGGGCCCACTGCAAGGTGGCCGGCCATCCGGAGTACAACGACGTGGGTGTCGGCGTGTGCCTGGTCGGCAATTTCGACCACTACCGGCCGACCGACGCCCAGATCGACTCCTGTGCCCGCGTCGTCCGGTTCCTCCAGCAGCGGTACGACGTTCCCCGCAGCCGCATCTACGGACACGGGCAACTCAAGCCGACCCACTGCCCCGGCCGCTTGTTTCCGTACGACGAGATCTTCCGCCGGCTGGGGTAAGCGGCCTCGCACCGCAAGGCATAGCGCATCTTAGCCTTACCGCACCACTTCACCCTGTCGCGCGGTGGGTCCGCGCGTTCCGCGCGGCGGCCTTCCCAGGCCGCCGCGCACGCAGTTTATGCCTGTTCCT
>CAZEBQ010000117.1:0-11651 GCA_964510295.1 uncultured Anaerolineales bacterium
CATGCGAAATCGGCATCTTGCCAACCCGCGAACAGGCCACTTGTGCCCGTCTCGGGCTTATTTCACCGCCATTGTAATGTGTCGCCGGAACGGCGTCCAGGCCAAGCCTCCGGTTCTCAGTTAAGTGTAATCGCCTTCCCCGAGAGCATCCTCACGCGGACGCCGGAGCAGACCACGCTGGACATGTAGGACTTAAGGCCGACGGCGCCCTTCACCGGCATCTCCCCCCACTTCTCCGTGGAGAGCGCGGACTGCGGGCCGGTCCAGTTGATGTAAGGCTTGCCGTCCAGCGTGACGGAGATGGTTGCCTTGTCGCCGTCGAGCAGCACCTTGACGCCCACGGTGATGGGTTGCCCGTTCTTGATGGCCGCCGCGCTTGTCTTGGTTTCATTCCCGTCGACCATCTTGCCGCGGACCAGTTGGATGCCGCTGTATCTATCCCCCAACTGGAGGATCGGCATTGTGTCGCCCACGGGTATGACGATGCCCATGTTGGCGCCCGTGACGCGCGTCAACCTGACCTCAAGTTCGTAGTTGCCGAGCGGACAGATCCCGAGCGAGGCGCGACAAAGGTCCTTTGGCCCGCTGACGATGCCGGCTTCCGTCCGCTTGAAGTCGCCCCAGGCCTGGAGGTTCTCGGCCGTGGTGATCTTGAGCACGTCAATCCACGGGCCGGGCGGCTGCGTCCAGCCCAGGGCCTTGAGGTCCTCGTCCACCTTCTTGAGGGCCAGATCCACTTTCGCGCGGTCCATGTCCGCGGCGCTGTGCAGGTCCAGGAACCGCTCGTAATACTCCCTGGCCCGGACAAGCATGGCCACCTTGCTCCCAGGAACCGCCGGGACCGCCAGTTGGCGGTACCAGTCGGCCATTTCCATGCAGGCGGCTTCGGGGGCCGCTTCCACCGGCTTGGCGGCCGCAGGGACATACTTGCACAGCAGCGGATCGCACGCATCATCGAGGTACTTGGCGGCCTCGGCAGGATTGTCGAGGTCCACCAGGAGCAGGCGGATCAGTTTGTCGCGGGCCTCACGGTTGTCGGGATTCGCCTTGAGGTTGGCCACAAGCCGGGGCAGGTTGGCCGCAATTCGCTGCTGTTCGCCCAGCCGCTTCATCTGCGACCCGATCCACTCCGCGCTGGCCGATCGGATGGCGCGGGCCACCGTCAGCGCCTGGCGATAGAACCTGGCGGCCTCCTCAAAGGCGCCAACCGCCGTCCTGGCCGCCGCGACGTCGGCCAGGCACTTGATCAGGGCCTCGCCGGCGGTACGTCGGGCGTCGCCGCGGCTGGCGGCGTACTGGTGCTGGCGGACCGAAAGGACCCGTTTCTGCAAGGCCTGCGCACGCTCCGGCGTTTTCCTCGCCAGAAGTTCTGCGGCGGCCAGAGCGGTTTGACAACCCTTGGGATCCTCGGCGGCCAGATCGAAGGACTTCTCACACAGGACGGCCAGCAGCGCGGGCTGCGACTCGGCGGCGCGGGCAGCCCCAAGCAACTTCGCCGCCAACGCCAGGTCGTCCCCGACGTCCCGGGTCGCAGCCACGCGATTGAGTTCATCGCCGTAGAGCGACTGGAAGACCTGTGCGGCCTTCTCGGCCTCCGCCGTCGCGGCCTCATCGGCCTTCGCAGCCATTACAGAAGGCCCCATGAGAACCAGAATGCCGAGCACAGCCAATGCAGGAACCTGTACACGCGACATCGCCGCTCCCCCTTCCATTGCCCGCGCGACCCGCCCGACCGCCGCGCGGCCTACGATTTTGCCGGGCCCTGACTGCCTTTGTGCTGGGCCACGAAGTGCTCGATCTCGCCGCCGGACTTCACCTCCACGTTGGCGGGGACCGCAACGTCGGCCAGCGTAACGGCGTCGCTCAGGAACAGGTGCAGCGTGACGGCATAGCCTTCCGGGCGGAGGGTCGTGACGGCGGGGCCTTCCGCCTTGGCATCCTTGGGGTCCTCGCGGACGGCGATGCCCCACTGGATAGAAAGTTTCCAGACGGATTCGCGCCCACGACCCCCGTGGGTCTTTCTGCTGATTCTATCCCGACTCCAGGCCCTGTCAATGCCGCGTTCGGTTCCGGCAAAAGGCTGCATCCGCCTCGCTTCGGGCAGGAAAATGCCCAGGAGGGCCCGCAGGATCCTGTTCAACCTAACCCTTCCACGGGCCTGATGTTCTGGGCCGCCCAATCCGCCAGTTTCAGAAGGGCTCGCACATCGTCGGGATGTTCCTTGGCGACGTTCTTTTCCTCTGCGATGTCGCTCTCCAGGTCGTAGAGTTCCAGACGGGCGCTGTCGAAGGGGAGGTCAGCGAATGATTGCCCCTTTTTCGCTGCCCCGCCGACGAGCAGTTTCCATTGCCGCTGACGCACGGCCCCCAACTTGCCGTTGTGGTAGTAGAAGTGTCTCTCCCGTGCGCTCTTGGTGGCCGCTCCGGTCAGCAGGGCGCTCTGGTCGATGCCGTCGATGTCGTATTTCGGAAGCCGCCCGCCTGCAAGTTTCGCGAACGTGGGCAGGAGGTCTATGGTGGCGGCCATGCCGGAGTTCTCGCGTCCGCCGGGGATGTGCCCTGGCCCCCACACGACGCACGGCACCCGCACCCCGCCTTCCCAGTTGCTGCCTTTGTGACCGCGCAGCGGGCCGGGCGAGCCCGTGGCCAGGTGGCCACCGTGCGTCTTGCGGTAATGCGCCTCGCGGTTGCACCACGGCCCATTGTCCGATGTGAACACGACGATGGTGTTCCCGGCAAGCCCCAGTTGGTTCAAGGCGTCGACGATTCGGCCGACGTTCCAGTCGATCTCCTCGATGACGTCTCCGTACAGGTCGCCGTTCGACTTCCCCTTGAACTGCTTCGAGGCATCGACCACCACGTGTGCCATGGTGTGGGCCAGGTACAGGAAGAATGGCCCGTCCTTGTGCTTGTGGATGAACTGGATGGCCTCGTCGGTATAGCGCCCCGTGAGGCTGGCCATGTCCTTGGTGTCCTCGAGCGGCTCGCGGTTGCGGGTGAGCCGCACGCGACCGCCGTCGTTCGCGCCCCACGTCCCGAAGTAGTAGTCGAAGCCCTGATCGTTCGGCATCATGCCGGGCCTGTTGCGTCGGCCGGACACGTCCCACTTGCCGATGCAGCCGGTCGTGTATCCGGCATCCCTTAGCACCTCTGCGATGGTCACCGCCTTGCCCCTCAACTGCCAGCCGCGCCCGTCGGCTGCGACCCGGGGTGGATAGCAGCCCGTCAGGAGCGCCGAGCGCGACGGGCCGCACACAGGCTGGGCGTAGAAACTGGTCAGCCTCAGCCCTTCCTTTGCGAGGGCATCGATGCGCGGCGTCCGAATGGTCTTCGAGCCGAAGCACCCCAGGTCACCGTAGCCCTGGTCGTCGGTGAAGACGACCACGAGATTGGGCTTCTTCGTGTCGGCTTCGGCTGACGCAGCCCAGGATTTCCCGACAAGGGCCGCTGCCGCCGACAGGCCCACGCTCTTGCAGAAGGCACGTCTGTTCATCTCGTGTGGCCTCCGTTCCTCCGAACCGAGATTACGCATTTGACTCCCGGGCAGCCCCATTGGCTGACCTTTCGATGCCGTATTGTAACCGCCCCCCCCTTTCGAGTGCGCCGAGAACACGGCGCCGCGGGGGCCCGGCATAGCCCCGGATTCGTGGCGAGCCGGGCCGTCTGCATTCGGGCCGTTGGCGTTCAAGCGTTCCGCTTGGCGTAGGCGACGGCTTCGGCCATGAGGCGGACCGCTTCGCGGATGCGGTCGAGTTCCTCGAACCCGTAGGAGAGGCGGAGTTGGCGTCGGCCGATCCGTGCCAACTCGCCCTCGGGATGAACGCAGTGCTCGCCGGGGATGTAGGCGACGCGGGGTTTTCCGGCCTCGGCCGGGCCGTCGAGGGCCTCGTCGCCGGTCGTGCGGGCGAGGTACCGGTAGAAGGGCGACGCCTCGTGCGTCTCGACCGTGCGGAAGGTCAGGTAGAAGTAGAACCCCGCTTGGCCACCGCTTGTGTGCGCGATCTCGCTGCCGAGATACTCGTGGAGCCATCCGCGGACGGCCTGCGCCTTTTCGCGGTATCCCGCCTGGACGGTCCGCAGCCGCTCGACGATCCGGTTTTCGAGCAGCCAGCCGGCGATCTCCTGCGTGACGACCGGGGCCGAGAAGCCGGCGTCGCTCGTCCGCTGGGTCATGGCTGTAAGGAACGGGCCGCCCGAGCCGACCATGTATCCGACGCGAAGCGCCGGTGCGAGCACCTTCGAGAGCGTGCCGACCTCGTAGACGATGCCGCCGGCGTCGTGCAGCAGGGCGGATTCGATCGGCTCAACGGCCGGGTCGTGGATGAGGTCCTCGTAGGCCCGGTCGAGGATGACGGGGACCTTGCGGCCGAGGCGCTCCGACAGCCGCCGGGCCGTTTGCACGAGGGCGTGTCGGCGGCGGTTCGACAGGATCACGCACGACGGGTTATTGATCGTCACGACGTAGACGAAGGAGATATCGGCCGCCTGGTCGCCGAGGGAGGCGATCTTCTCCGCCAGGAGGTCCGTCTGCAGACCGGCGTCGTCTTCGGGAACGCTCACGAGGTCGAATCCGCGCCGCTGGAGAAAGTTCGTGTAGATGTAATACATGGGGTCGGAGGTGACGACGATGCCGCGCGGCAGGACGTAGGCGGCCGATTCGAGGAGGCTGGTGGCGCCGTTGGGGCCGATGATGATGCGGCGGTCGGCCAGGGTCTCGGCGGTCAGGCCGCCGACGCGGTTCGCGGTCAGCCAGCGGCGGACGGCGGCGATGAGGTTCTCCGAACCCGCCGACCCGCCGTAGTTCAAGGGCCGGCGGTACCGATCCGGCCGGGCAAGAACCTCGTGGAGGGCCTGCTCGGTCGCGGCCGCCGGAAGGGTCCGCTCGTTGACGTATCCGACGCCGAGGTTCACGTCGATACCGTCGCGGAAGGTGTCGGCAAAGGTGGCCATCATCCGGTTGACCGGCGACGGCACGCTCGACGCCCGGCCGTAGTCCGAAAGCGGGATCTCATCCATGGGCGATGCCCCGGCCCTCACGTTCTGCGTACAGTAATGGTCGGTGTCGCGTGTTTCAATAGGCCGCACATCCTGACGCCGTTCCGGCGCCGGCCCCTTACGCGGGGAGGCCGGGTCGGGAGCGGCACGAGATTCCTTGACAGCAGGTGCCGGCGGCACTACAGCAATGGCTGCGAGATGGCAGCAGCCGCATCGGCCCCGGTATCGAGCACAGGAGGACCAACCATGCTGGCAGGAGACAGGATTCACGTGCCCGGCTGTCCGCTGACGCTGAGTCGGCGACGGTTCTTGAGGGGGATGAGCGTTTCGGCCCTGGCGGCGAAGATGGGCTTGCTCGACTGCGCCTCGTCGCTGTTGGGCGCAGCGGACAAGCCGGCCGGCCGGCCGACCGTCGCGGTGGTGTTCATCCGCCCGAAGACGTCGGACCCGGAGCGTCTTGGCGAGCGGCCGATCATCAGTTGGCCGGGCGGCCAGTTCGACATCAAGGCCGGCGAGGCCCTGCACAAGAAGGTGCTCACCGAGGCCGCCCGGACGTTGGGCGTCCGGCTCGAGATACGGGGCGAACCGCTCGCCGCCGTGCCCGAGATCGACGCCTACATCGAGCATCTCAAGACGTCGCCGCCCGACGGCCTGTTCATCGTCGCGATGGAACTGTTCCGCTGGAACTTCGTGAACCATCTCGTGAAGAACCGGGGCGATATCCCCACGATTGTCTACAGCCCGATGGGCAGTTCGTTCACGCAGCACCTCAAGGCGGCCCGCAGCGAGCCGAAGACGTTCGTCGGCGCCACGCAGGACGTCCAGTGGCCGGCGTTCGGTCTGCGGATGCTTTCGGCCATCTGGCGGATGAAGCACACGCGGATCTGCATCCTGAAAGGCAACAAGACGGCGGACCAGAGGCTCGACCCGCTCGGCACGACGCTCCACTACATTCCCCTGGCGCGCTTCAACGAAGCATTCGAGACGGTTGAGGCGAGCGACGAGGTGCGCGCCCTGGCCGATGCCTACGCGAAGGCCGCCGCCGAGGTCGTCGAGCCGAAGAAGGCCGAGATCCTCGACGCGGCGAAGAACTACGTCGTCTGCCGCCGCCTCATGGCCGCCGAAAATTGCCAGGGCATCTCGGTGGATTGTCTGAGGGTGCCGGCCATCTACCGGCGGCCGCCGTGCATGGCGTTCTCGCATCTGCTCGACGAAGGCGTGGTGGCGGCGTGCGAGGCTGACTGGAACGCCGCCATCTCCATGTTGCTCGTGCACCTTCTTTTCGAGCGGCCCGGGTTCATGCAGGACCCGGCCCCGAACACGATCAACAATACGTTGATGGGCGCCCACTGCACGAGCGCCACGCGGCTGGAGGGTTTCGCCAAGGGCTACCGTGCGCCGTTCCGGCTTCGCAGTTATCACACACGGACCGGTGTGGCGCTTCAGGTGCTGTGGCGGGCGGGTCAGAAGGTGACGATTATGAAGTTCCAGGGTCCCGGTTCGATCATTCTGGGCACGGGCCGCGTGGTGGCCAACATCGCCCAGCCGCCCGCCGGTTGCTGCCGCACAGCCGTGGAGATCGAACTGGACGGCGTCCCCGATTCGGGCGAGACGAAAGGCTTCCATCAACTGTTCATCTACGGCGACCTGGAGCGCCCCTTCAAGGCGTACTGCCGCCTGGCGGGGATTCGGGTGGAACACATCTAATACGACAGCGCCACTTCGTGCGCGGCGGGTCCGGAGACCCGCCGCGCACCGACTCGGTGGGCAATCCTGCCCACCGCGCGGCGGCCAGGATTGGCCGCCGCGCTACCACTTGCCTGGGTCGGAGGGAAGTTGGCAAAGCAGCATGTTGTAGAATTGAGCGCAGGCTGCGCGGCTACTTCCACTTGCACTTGCGTTTGTCCAGACGGTGGTCGCCGTGGCAATCGGTGCAGTACTTCTCGTCGGCGGTGCCGGCGAGGAACTTCTTGTGGTCGGCTTTCTTGCCGATCTCGCCTTTCGGGTGGCAGCCGAGGCAGAAGGGGTTGATCTTCGGCTTGGGGAACATGACGCCGGGCGGCGTGCCGTTTCCGCCCCAGGCCCAGGATTCGTCGGCGATGTGGGCGTCGCAGTTGCCGTGGCAATCGGCGCAGCCGATGTTGGCCCGCTTATGGAGGACGGCAAGTTCCTCCTGCATGTAATTCAGGTGGCAGACCTGGCACCGGCTGTTGTCGGCGACGGGGCCCTTGGACACCCCCTCCGGCTCGGCGTCGTCGAGCAGCGGCGGGGGCTCGTCATCGAGCAGCAGCAGCGGTTCCTCGTCGCCGCCGGACGGCTTGCCGGCCTCGGGCGCTTCGCCGACCGGGCGTTCGTCGCGCGGGGGGTTCGTCCCTTGCTGCTCGCAGGCGACCATCAGCATGGCAACGAGGGCCAAGGCTGCCGTCAAAGAGGCGTATCTCACGCGAATGTTCCTGACATAGGGCCGCGGGACGGGCGGTGTGTCCCTCAGCGGCGGTGGCGGGTTGTCGTGGGGCCGGAGGCCTTTACACGTACTCCCAGTTCTTGAGCCACTGGTAGTTGGGCGGCAGGTTGGCCCACATGTGTCGGCTGACGCGGTTCAGTTCGGCCTGCTCCTTGAGGTCGAGTTTGCGGCGTTCCATGACGGCCTTGGCCACGTTGTCGACGTGGTCAATGCTGTTCATGCCCGGGATGGGGATGACGGTGTTGGAGTGGAGGATGTACCGGATGGCCAGGCGTCCGCGGCGGTCGTTCTCCTCTTTGTCGCCCCTGAACAGCGACCCGGCCCCGAACGGCTTGATGCCGAAGGCCCCCACGTCGCACTTCTTCAGCGCCGGAAAGACGCTGTCGGTCTGCGCGGTCTTGCTCATGGTGGTGAACGGGAAGCAGATCACCTCAACCTGCGGGAAATACTCGCTCATGAACTTGATCCAGCGGCGATCGTGCGTACTGAATCCGATGAAACGGGCCTTGCCCTGCTTCTTGGCGGTCTCCAGCGCCTGCATCATCTCGCAGGCCGTGTTGAACGTGTGTCGGCCTCCCGGTTCGTAGCACGTGATGCGCCACAGGTCGGTGTACTCCTCGTTGGCGTCCTTCAGCGTCTTATCGAGCGATTCCAGCAGTTTCTTGGCCGTGCGGAAATTCGCGTTGCGTATCTCGTTGCCGCAGTGCGACAGCGACAGGTACATCTTGTCGCGGCGTCCCTTGAGGGCCTCGGCGTCGCGGCGCACCTCGCCGTAGGTGCAGGCGTCGATGTAGTTGATGCCGACGTCGATACAGCGGCTGACGATGTCGTGTCGCAGTTTGCCCTTGGCCCGCGAGTGGCCGCCCAGGCAGACGGCCGAGATCATGAGGTTTGTCTTGCCCTGGCGGCGGTACTCCATGTTCGGGTTGTAGTTGAGGATTTTCGACGTATCGACGGCCCCGGCAGCGGTCTCTGCGTCGGTCCCGGCGGCGCCGATGCAGGCCGCCATGCCCGCTGCAACCTTGGCGCTCTTTCCCAGAAAATCGCGGCGGGTCACTCGTGGATTGTCCATCCGATCATCTCCTTTCGTCACCGTGAGATTTCTCGCGGCCGGCGCGTGGGGCTCGACCGGCCGCACACCGTGTTCTCAACGCCCAACCGGGCCGGTCACTTGGGCTTCTTTTGCGTGACCAGCGCCTTGATCTCATCGCCGGAGAGGGGCCGGTCGTAGAGGCGAACGTCATCGATGAGGCCGCCAAAGCGCCTGCCGATCCGCAGGTCCAGCGCCGCGCCCGTATCAACCGGCCAAAGGTCGAGGAGGCCGATATCGTGGATGGCGGCCGGTTCGCCGTCTTTGTAGAGCTTGACGTGGTCGTGGAGGTTCGGCCGCTTGGCTTCCACCACGACCACGGCCACATGATGCCACGCATCGTCGTTGACGGGGTCGTTCATATAGAGATACCCTCCGCCGGGCGTCAGGCCGATGCGGCCGCGAATGAAGCCGAAGATGAACATCTTGCCGAAGTCGTCCTGCCCCCAGGACATGATTTCGCCGCGGGAGGATTTCGTCTTGATCCACGCCGCCACGGTGCGAGGCCGCACGCCGCTGACACCCTTGTACCCGGTTACCTCGACCATGCCGTCCTTGCCGTCGAGTTTGATCGCTTTGCCGAGGTGGCCGGCGGCGGAATCCTTCTCGAACGCCAGGCCGCCCTTGAGCGAGCCGTTGTGGCCGTGTTTGGAGGCGTCGGCCGCCGTCGTGCCGGAGACCCCGTCAAACGTCCACCGGCCGACCAGATGAGGGTCGGTGTCGAGGTTGGCCGGTTCATTCTTGGCGCCGGCGGCTGCATCCGTCAAGGCCGCGCCCGCAAGACCCAGCAACAGAACGGCCGATAGACCGAGAAGCACCGTCTTGCCCATGGGACTCCTCCTTATCCAACCCCTCTCGCTCCAGGTTCCCAAGTGTGACGCCCGTGCAGCATAACAAGCGGCGGGAGCCGATGCAACTATTGTCCGGTGCCCGTGTCAAGGCCGGGCGGAAGGGCTCGGCGGCGCCTAGCGCTGCTTTGTCAACTTCGCATCGCTCCCCACGGGGATAGCGCGGCGGGCAATCCTGCCCACCGCGCGGCGGCCAGGATTGGCCGCCGCGCTACCACTTGCCTGTATCGGAGGGAAGTTGACAAAGTAGCACTAGGGTCGGACAGCGCGGCACGGTAACGCGAAACGTGACCGTCTGCGCCCGGCGTCGAACATGGCCGCCCGGCAGGCTGCCGTGCCGTCCGGCGAGTGGCACATACCGGCAACTGAACCGTTACGTAACGGCCCCGGAGTTCTCTTGACAGGGGCGCGGGGCGGCACTAAACCGATAAAGAGTGAGGAATGCCCGGAACCAACCGATGGGAGGAAGAGCCATGCTCGCCGACAAACACGTGTCCCGCTGTCCATTGACGCTGAATCGCAGGCGTTTTCTGAAGGGTCTCGGCGCATCGGCCGTGGCCATGGAGATGGGGCTGTTCGACTTCGCCTCCTCGCTCATGGCCGCCGCGCCCCAAACGCCCGGCAAGTGCCGCATCATGGGAGCATTCGTGCGGCCGAACGTGGACAAGTACTGGCTCGGCTGGCCCGGCACGGCCTACGACATCAAGGGCCATCAGGAGATGTACACCAAAGTGATGAGCCAGGCGGCCGAACGCCTCGGCGTGACGCTCGACCTCTCGCAGACACCCCTCTTCGACGAGAAGGACGTGAACGCTTACCTCGAGAAGGTGGCCCAGGCCAAGCCCGACGGCGTGCTGGTGACCTGCATGGCGCTTCATCCGAATGGCTGGCGGGCGACCAACCAGTTCCTTGACAAGCGAGGCGAGGTCCCGACCGTCGTCTTCAGCCCCATGGGCACGTCGTTCACCGGCCACCTCCAGCACGGCCGCAACTCGAAGAACGCCTTCGTCGGCGCCACCCAGGACGTCGAGTGGCTGGGCACGGCGATGCGGATGCTCAAGACCGTCTGGGAGATGAAGCAGACGCGTATCTGCATCGTGCGAGGCAACAAGGTGGAGGACAAGCCGCTCGACGTGATCGGCACGACGCTCCATTACGTGCCGCATCAGCATTTCCTCGACGCATTCAAGAAGGTCGAGGAGAGCGACGAGGTCCGGGCCATGGCCGACTACTACACCAAGGAGGCGAAAAAAATCGTCGAACCGTCGAAGGACGACATCCTGACCGCCGCCAAGAACTACATCGTCTGCCGGCGTCTGATGGAGACCGAGAAATGCCACGGCTTCTCGATGGATTGCCTCGGACCGATCGGGCGCAGGCAGATCAAGCCGCCGTGTCTGGCGTTCATGCGGCTGCGCGATGAGGGGATCGTCGGCGCCTGCGAGGCCGACTGGAACGCCTGCATCTCCTCGCGCCTCACGCACCTGCTCTTCGAGCGGCCCGGTTTCATGCAGGATCCGGCCCCGAACACGGTCAACAACACGCTCATGGCGGCCCACTGCACGTGCGGGGCCCACCTCGACGGCTTCGACAAGCCGCACGAGCCGTTCATCCTGCGGAGCCACTCGGAGTCGGACCTCGGCGTGGCGGTCCAGGTGCTCTGGCGCGTGGGCCAGAAGATTACGCTGATGAAGTTCGAGGGGCCCCAGAGGATTATCCTCGGCACCGGCCGCGTCCTGCGCAACATCGACACGCCCCCCTCCGGAGGCTGCCGCACCTCACTCGAATGCGAGGTGGACGACGTGCCCGACTCCCGCGATATCAAGGGGTTCCACCAACTGCTCATCTACGGTGACCTGGAGGACGAGTTCAAGGCTTACTGCCAACTGTCGGGCATCGAGGTGATCCACATCTGAGGCGGTCCGCGACCCGGTGCGCGGGGCGGGGGCGACGTCGGACTCTTTTGGCGCGCGCCGCAGCGGAGCCGCGACCGTCAGGTAGCGGCCGTTTCCTCGCGGGCGCGGCTCGGAGCGCGGCGCGTGTCACCCCGAGCGAGCGCAGCGAGCCGAGGGGTCTCGCCGTTCGCCATTTCGGGCAGCGCCACACGACAACGACCACGGTGAGGTTCTTCGCTACGCTCAGAATGACAACGTAATCCTACAACGAAACTTCCCGCGCGACCGGTCGGGCGCCGGCGCGGCAATGGAAAGGGCTATCGATGGCAAAGAAGAAGGTGCCCGCGAAGAAGGCTGCCA
>CAZEBQ010000118.1:0-11620 GCA_964510295.1 uncultured Anaerolineales bacterium
GGGCCTGCCGCGCGACCTGCGTTTTGTCCTTGACCGCCGCTGGGACCCCAAGTAACGTGTTTCTCTCAGGGCACTTCCGGGCGGTGTTACTGGACGGGAGAAGGACAAGAGATGGCGTACAACTTCGTCGTACTGGTCAAGCACGTGCCGGACACGAAACGTGTCACGTGCGACGCCATGCGCGACGACGGCACCGTCAACCGCAGCAGCCTGCCGATGATCTTCAACCCTGAAGACCTGCACGCCCTCGAGATGGCCCTGAGCCTGCGCGAGCGTTACGGCGGCCGGGTGACGGTCCTGACGATGGGTCCGCCCCAGGCGTCTGAACGGCTCCGCGAGAGCCTCGAGCGCGGCGCCGACGCCGCCGTCCTGCTTACCGACCGCCGCGCCGCCGTCAGCGACACCCTTGCCACGAGTTACATTCTCTCGGCCGCCGTCCGCAGACTCGCCGCCGAGAGAAGCGTGGACATGGTGCTGTGCGGTCGGCAGGCAATCGACGGCGACACGGCCCAGGTCCCGCCGCAGGCGGCCGAAAAACTCGGATGGCCGCAGATAACCTACGTCGATTCGGTCGAGGAGGTGGCCGGCGGCAGGGTGCGGGCCCGCCGCAATACCGGGTCGGGCTCCGAGCGGGTGGAGGCCCCGCTGCCGTGCCTGCTGACGGTGACGGACCAGGGTCCCGAGCCGCGGCCCCCTTCGGCGAAGCGGATCATGGCCGTCAAGAAGTACCGCACCCGCGCCGAACTCGAGCGAGAGACCTTCGAGGCGATGCCCGACGCCTCCGCCGACGGGCGCGACGCCGAGGTCGAACGCCGGGCCGAACGGCTTGAAGCGCGGGGTTTTCTGATTGCGCAGTGGAGCCTCGACGACCTCGACGTGGACCTGGCGTGGTGCGGACGCGACGGCAGCCCCACCAAGGTCAAACGCATCCAGTCGGTCGTCCTCACGGGCAGCGGGTTTAAGAAAGTGGAACCCGACGAAGCGGGCGTCACCGGCATGATCCACGAACTCATTCAAGATCATACGATTAGTTAGCCGCTTTGCCGGTTGATGCGGCAAATGGCCGCCATTGTCCACGATAGGAAAGGAAACGCGCGATGAGTGGGAGAGAGGCTTCCACCAAGGCGTGTCCTTACTGTGGCGAAGAGATCAAGTCCGTGGCGGTTGTTTGTCGCTATTGTGGCATGAACTTGCAGGCCGGTGTTTCGACCCACGTGGCTGGCTCGCCTGTGGTGACTTCCCCGCGGGGGGTTGAGAACGTTCCTGAGAAGACTGTGTGGTCCGGGCACCCGTCGCATCTTTACTATTTGAGCGAGTACGTCATTGGCGTCATCCTGTCACCGGTGCTTGTCGGCATCCTTCTCATCCTGTGGGCTATCCTTGATCAAAAACACCGCGTTTACACCCTGACGAGCAAGCGAGTTGAGCTGAAGTACGGAATTATCGCAAAACATACGTCGGAGATCGAGTTGACGGATATTCGTAATGTTATTGTTAACATACCGATAATAGGCCGAGTCCTTGGCTGGGGGAATGTCGGTGTTTCTTGTGCGGCTACGGGGCAAAGAGAGATTACGTTCGGGGGAGTTGCCGAACCAGATCGTGTGAAAGCCGCGGTCGTTAGCGCCAAGGAGAAGGCTGGAAGCGGTGGAGATTACACCAACGAGTAGGCTCAGGTTTGTGGCGGTCGGGCCTATAGGGCCGAGAAGGACTTCATGATCAAGGTCAACCCAACGGGCGACGTCTGGGTCGTCGCCGAACAGCACGACGGCGCGCTGCACGACGTGGGTCTGGAACTGCTCTCGAAGGGCCGCGAACTTGCCGACGCCCTCGGCGTCCGCCTCACCGCCGTGCTGCTCGGCGCCCGGGTGGCCACGCTGGCCGAACGCCTCGTCCACTGCGGGGCCGACCGCGTTCTGGTCGGCGAGCACCCGCTCCTCGGCCATTACCAGACCAACCCGTACGCGAAGACGGTGGCGCGGCTGGTCGAGGAACACCGTCCGCAGATCGTCATCTTCGGTGCGACGCCCCTCGGCCGCGACCTCGCCCCGCGGGTCGCCAGCGCCGTCTGGTCGGGCCTGACCGCCGACTGCACCGACCTCGATATCGGCGACCACACCGAGCCCGGCACGAAGACGACGTACAAGAACCTCCTGTACCAGATTCGGCCGGCCTTCGGCGGGAACATCATCGCCACGATCGTCAATCCCGAACGCTGGCCGCAGATGGCCACCGTCCGCGAAGGTGTCATGCGGATGCCCGAGGCCGACACGTCGCGCCGTGGCGAGGTCGTTGCGTTCACGCCCGAACTCGACGATGCGGACGCCGTCCTCACGATCCTCCAACACGAGCGGACCGAGCCGAAGGTGAACCTGAAGGCCGCGCGGATCATCGTCGCAGGCGGCGCCGGCGTGGGCGGCAAAGAAAACTTCCGTCTCGTGTGGAACCTGGCCAACGCCCTCGGCGGCGCCGTCGGCGCCAGCCGCGCCGCCGTTGACAGCGGGTGGATCGACAAAGACCACCAGGTCGGCCAGACGGGCACGACCGTCCGTCCGGCCCTGTACATCGCGGTCGGGATCAGCGGTGCGGTGCAGCACCGCTCCGGCATGAGCGAGGCCAGTAAGATCGTCGCCGTCAACGCCGACCCCGCCGCCCCCATCTTCGGGGTTGCCCATTACGGCATCGTCGGCGACCTCAACCGCGTGGTGCCCATGATGATCGACGCCGTCAAGAAACGGGTGTAAGACGTGGCCAATTTCTGTACCGACAACGCCGACATCCGGTTTCACCTCGACGCGCTGGACCTGGACCGCTTGGTCCGCATCCGGGAGCGCGACTTCGCGGAAGCCGCGGAGTACGACGACGCCCCGTCCGACGTGGCCGACGCGCTCGACAACTACCGCCGCACGCTCGAACTGGTGGGTGAGATCTCCGGCGAGACCATCGCGCCGCTCTCGGCGGAGATCGACACCGGCGGGTCGCACCTGTGCCCGGACGAGGGGCGTGTCCGCTATGCGCCGGGTCTGGCCAAGGCGCTCAAGGTGCTCACCCAGGCCGACCTGATGGGGGCCACGCTTCCGCGGCGTTTCGGCGGTCTCAACCTGCCCGGCATCATCTACGCCATCGCCACCGAGATCGTCAGCCGTGCCGACGCCAGCCTGATGAACATCTTCGGCCTGCAGGGCATTGCCGAGACGATCAACCAGTTCGCCTCCGAGGAGCAGAAGCAGGCCTACCTGCCGCGCTTCGCCGCAGGCGAAGTGACCGGCGCCATGGCCCTCACGGAACCCGACGCCGGCAGCGACCTCCAGAACGTGCAACTGCGGGCGTACCAGGACGCACGCGGCGGGTGGCGCTTGAGCGGCGTCAAGCGGTTCATCACGAACGGGTGCGCCGAGGTGCTCCTGGTGCTGGCGCGGAGCGAACCCGACGAGACGGGCGGCATGGGCCTCAGCCTCTTCCTGGCCGAGGCCGGCGACCGCATCCGCATCCGCCGGACCGAAGACAAGATGGGCATCCACGGGTCGCCCACGTGCGAGGTGCAGTTCAACGACGCCCCGGTCCAACTGGTGGGCGAGCGCCGCAGGGGACTCGTGACCTACGTCATGGCCCTGATGAACGGCGCGCGTATCGGGATTGCGGCCCAGAGCCTTGGGATTGCGGAAGCGGCGTTCCGCGCGGCCCGGAACTACGCGGCGTCGCGCGTCCAGTTCGGGCGGTCGATCGATCGGTTCCCCGCGGTGGCCGACCTGCTGGCCGAGATGAAACTGGCCGTCGAATCCGGCCGCGCGCTGCTCTACGATGCCACCCTCGCCGCCGACTACGAGTACGTCCTCGACCAGGCGAAGGGGCGGGAGGAAGACGCCGAGAGGCGAACCGCCATCAACAAGGAGCAGAAGAAATACAAACGCCTCGCCGCCTTCATGACGCCCGTCGCCAAGTATTGGCTCAGCGAAATGTGTAATCGCGTGACCTACGAGGCCATCAGCGTCCTCGGCGGGTCGGGCTACATGAACGACTACCCGCTGGAGCAGTTGTACCGCGACGCGCGCATCACGACGATCTACGAGGGAACCAGCCAACTCCAGGTGCTGGCGGCGGTGCGGGGCGTGACGAGCGGCACGGCCGAGAAGCGATTCGCCGAGTTCGAGACGGCCGAGGCGCCGCGCGGGTTCAAGGGCATGGCCGACGGGCTCAAACGCCTCCGCAAGAAACTCGCCGCCGCCGTCAACGCGCTCAAGAGGGATCACTCCGCCGATTACCTCGACCTGATGGCCCGGCCGCTCGTCGACGTGGCGATCGAGGTGTACCTGGCGTATCTGTGGCTCCAGATGGCGCGGCGGTCGAAGACGAAGGCCGTTTCGGCGAAGCGGTTCATCCGGCGAGCGATGCTGAGGTGCGACCAGACCCTCCGGCTCATCACCAGCGGCGACCGCTCGACGCTCGACGCGTTTGACGTCCTGGTCGGCCCGACGTTCGAGGAGGACTAGGCGGCTGCGCTGCGTGCCGCGCGGCGATTGGACAGCAGAAGCAGCGCCCACCGGAACGGCGGCTGAACGGGACGTACCTGAGGCTTCGGCGAGGAGGAATCTCGATGGCACGGTGGCAACGCGATCCGAAGGCACGACGGAACGTCGCTTACGTGTTGGCTGCGGCCGAGGTGCTGGCCGTGACGGCCAACTTGTACTTGCTCTTCTCGGCCTACCTGTTTCAACTGAACCTGCGGCTGAGCGGGGGCGGGGAGGGTCTGCTGATGTCCCGGCTGGCAACGCACTACGTGGCGGTGGCGGCCACGATCGTGTGCGCCGTGGCGGCGATCGTCGTGGCGGTCATGTATGCCCGGGACCGGGCCTGGGCCCGGCGTGTCCTGATTGCGGCCAACGGCATTCTGGTGGGGCTTGGCGTCCTGTGGTTCGTGATGGACCGCCTCGGGTCGAGTCCGGACTCGATGGCGGCCGTGGGGGGGCTGCTGCTGCCGTTCGTGACGCTGTTCCCGCTGCTGTGGCCGCTCTTGGCGTTCCGGCCGACGATGCGCGTCGCGTCCGACGCCGCCGACGTGGGGTGAACGCAACGCTGGAATCGCCTCGCTTTCTTGATGACACGCTGACGGCGGGCTCAGTAGAATGCCCACCGGTGGTATTCCAAGGGGTGAAGGCAGCGGAGACGACACGTAAGGCATGACCTTCCCAATCGCTACCGGCGCTTGGCATCCTGCCGTCGCGAAACGGCTTGCCGTCTCAGTGCTGGCCGTGTTGTTGGCCGTCGGCCTGGTCGGCGGACTGGTGGGCGGCGAGGCGGAACCGTCCGGCGACCGGATCGGCCGCGTCGTGCTCCGTGGCAACGTTCGCGTCACGGCCCACCGTATTCTCGGCCAGATGCGGCTGCGCGAGGGCAGCGTCTACAGCCCGGCCGCCGTTGATGAAGACCTCAAACGCATCTACGACCTCGGCGAGTTCGACAACGTGGTCATCCGGCCCCAGCGCGAGGACGACGGGCTCGTCCTGGTGGTCGAGGTGACCGAACGGCCGGTCCTGGAGCGACTCGAGTTTGACGGGAACCGGAAATTCGACGACAAGGACCTCACCGGGACCGTCGGCGTCGAGGCGGGGAATCTCCTCGACCGGCACAAGGTCTTCACCGGCGCACGAGCCATCGAACGCAAGTACCGCGACAAGGGATACCACTTCGTCTCCGTCGCGCTCGACGAGAAACTGCTGGCCGAGAGCCGGGTGGCCAGGTACACCATTGCCGAAGGCCCGCGCGTCCGCGTCCGCAAGATACGCTTCGTCGGCAATCACTCCATCGGGGCGGGTGAACTCGGGAAGCGGATGGAGACCCGAACCTGGTTCCCCATTCTGGTGACCGGCATCTACGATGAGGAGCAACTCGGGCGCGACATCGTCAGCATCCGCAACTACTACGTCGAGCAGGGGTTCCTCGACATCCGCGTGGGGCGGGAACTGGAGTTCTCGCCCGACAAGACGAAACTCACCATCCGGGTCATTGTGGAGGAAGGCCCGCGGTACCAGGCCCGGTCGGTGGCCCTCGAGGGCGTCGAGCGTTTCAGCCGGCCGCTCCTCCAGAAGCAGATGCAACTGGCCCCGGGCGAACCGTATACCGCCGACGCCGTCCGGGCCGACGCCGAACTGATCCGCGACACCTACGGCGAGGTGGGCTACATCGAGACGTTCGTCCGCCCCGTCATCGACTTCACCGACGAGCCCGGCCAGGTGGACGTCACGCTTAAGGTCGAGGAAGGCAACCCCGTCCGCATCGGCGAGATTCGCGTCGAAGGCAACCGCCTGACCCAGGACAAGGTCATCCGACGCGAACTGCGGTTCTATCCGGAGGAACCGGTCAACACGAAACTCGTCGACCGGGCCCGCCGACGGCTCGACGGCACCGGCCTCTACCGGCCGGGGTCGGTCCAGATTACCACGATCCCGACCGCCGACCCGGCCGTGGCCGATATCCTGGTGCGCGTTGAGGAAACCGAAACCGCCAACCTGATCCTCGGCGCCGGCATCTCGAGCAACAGCGGCGTCCTGGGCAACATCTCCGTCGTGCAACGCAACTTCGATATCGCCGACTGGCCCAAGTCGAACCAGGAGTTCTGGCGGGGCGAGGCGTTTCGCGGCGCCGGACAGACCGCCCAGATCGTCCTCGAACCCGGCACCGAACTTCAGCGGTACCGGGTCGATTTCCGCGACCCGCACGTCTTCGACACCGACTTCAGTTTTTCGACGAGCCTGTTCTACTTCGACCGTGTCCGCGATTCCTACGACGAGCAGCGCGTCGGCGGGCACTTCGGCTTCGGCAGGGAGTTGCGCGAGGACCTCCGGGCCTTTCTGAACGTGCGGCTCGAGAACATCAACATCAGCGACGTCGACGCCGGCGTGCCCAAGGACGTCCTGGACGTCGAAGGCTCCTCGAATCTCACGAGCATCGAGGTCGGCCTCGTCAAGGACACGACCGACTCGTACCTGTTCCCGACCGAGGGGTATCGCCTGAGCGGGTCGGTGGAACAGGCCGGCGCCCTGGGCGGCAGTTACGACTTCACCAAGTTCGTGTTTGACGGGCGGCGGTACTGGACGGTGACCCGCGACGTGCTCGACCGCAAGAGCGTTCTGGCGGTTCGCGGGCGGATGGGCTACATCGCCGGCGACGTCCCGATCTTCGAGCGGTTCTTCGCGGGCGGGCACGGCAGCATTCGCGGCTTCGAGTTCCGCGGCGTCGGGCCCGTAAGTGGCGACACGTTCATCGGCGGCGACTTCCTCGTCTTGGCGTCGGCGGAATACTCGTTCCCGATCTTCGAGAAGACACTGACGGGCGTCGTTTTCCTCGACACGGGCACGGTTGAGGAGGATGTCACGATCACAACGTGGCGGGCGGCCGCAGGCTTTGGCGTCCGCTTCACGGTTCCCTTCTTCGGCCCCGTCCCGTTTGCCCTCGACTTCGGGTTCCCGATCTCCAAGGACGGGGATGACGATGAGGAGTTCTTCTCGTTCTCTCTGGGAACGTCGTTCTAGACCGCGTTCCGTCACCCGTTGCCGGCTGCCCTGCGGTTTTCTGTGGCGAGACCCCGCTGGTTTTCCGATAATGCGGCCAGCCTTACGAACGAGGTGTCTTTTTGGAAAAGGAGTCATCCATGCGCAGGTTATCTCTATTGGCGGCCGCGATGGCCGTCACGCTGGCGGCGTCGGCCTCGGCCCATGCCGCGCTCAAGGTTGGGGTCGTGGACATTGTCGCGGTCACCAACGGCTATGACCGCACCAAAGACGCCAACACCGACATCCAGGTGGAGCAGGCGAACTTCAAGGTGGCGGCCGACCCCAAGGTCAAGGCCCTTGAAGACCTCCGCCTGAAACGCGACGGGTTCAACAAGGGAACCAAGGAGTGGCAGCAACTCGACGACCAGGTCCTTACCACCCGGGCCGAACTTAACACCTGGATGCAGATCGAACGCATCAAAATCGAACGCCGACATCAGGAAGTCCTCCTCGACATGTACCGCCAGATGACCGGCGCCGTGGAACGCATCTCCAAACAGAACAAGATCGACCTCGTCTTCACGAAGGCCTTCCTCGAACCCCCGCAGATCGACGTGGACCAGGCCGTCGGCCTTCAGGACCTCCAGAAACGCATCGTCGGCCAGAGGGTCCTCTTCCCGACGGCTGTCGTCGACATCACCCAGGACGTCCTCAAGATTCTCAACGACGAGTACAAGGCCAAGAAGAAGGCCTCCACCGGCAAACCCAAGGGCTGATGCCGAGACGGGGCCAGTCTCCATGCCGACTCCGGCCCGGCGGCCGACACCTTCGGCTGTCGGGCTGGTTGACTTCCTCGGAGGGTGAGCCCTTTCCGGGAGGACCGTTCCCGTGCGTTGCCTGAAGACGCTCTGGTTGGCGGCCGTCGTGGGGGCGGCCGCCGCGCCCCTGGTGGCCGATCAGGCGCCCTGGATGAGTCCCGACTGGACCGTCCGGCGGGTCGTCGGCGCCGTTGTCGACGCCGCCGGTGAGGACGGCGGCGAAATGGCCGTCTGCGCCTTCTACACCGGCGGCATGACCCGGCCCGGGGCCGCCGACGTCCGCGTGGCCATCAACGGGCGAAGGCTGACCCCCCATCGCGTCCTCCAGGTCGGGCCGGGCGACCTCGTCCGCATCGCCTTCGAGGCGCTGCCCACCGTCACGCGGTACTACGTCTACTACGGCAATCCGAAGGCGCCGCCGCCCGATCCGTGGGAGATCAAACGCGGCGTCCTGCTCGAGGCACGCCGCTGGGCGTCGGTCAAACGCCCGACCAACCTCCCCATGATCGAAGCCGCATGGGCCAAGGCACGACCCATCGGCGCCGACGTCGTCAGTCACATCTCCTTCGGCCACCATCCCTTTGCCGCCGACGGCACGCCGACCGTCTTTCACTACACCGGCTGGTTCGTCCCGCCGAGGCCGGGCACGTACTCGATTGCCACCTCCAGCGACGGCGGCTCCTGGATTCTGATTGACGGACGCCCGGTGGTCGTCTGGCCCGGCTCGCACGGCGCCGTCCGCGACGCGCGGCACGCCAAGGACGTGGCCCTGACGCGGGCCCTGCATCGAATCGATTACTGGAATGTCAGCCACAGCGGTCGGACCATGATGGTGGCCGCATGGAAGGGCCCGAACGACAAACGGTACCGCGCCATCCCGCCCACCGTCTTTCTGCCCGTCGCCGAGGCCAAACTCGTCGAAATGGACCTGCGGGGCGACAAACTGGTGGCCGACTTCTTCGCCGAACACGCCGACGAGGCCTGGTGGCCGAACCGGTATGCCGTCCGCATGCGATTCAAGAACCTCTCGAAGGTCGTCACCGTGGGGCGGACCGGACGCTTCGAGTGGGACTTCGGCGACGGACAGACCAGCACCGAACTCGAACCCGCCCACATCTACCTCGCGCCCGGCGATTACACCGTGTCGCTGAAGGCCAGCCGAGGGGTGCTCTCCAACACCTTCCGAACCAAGGTCGGCGTCGAACGCGACTGGTTCAACCAGGCGTCCCGCAAGATCACCCCCATCGCCGAGTACGCCAAGATTGTGGCCACGTACGACTTCACCAAACTCGACGTGCGGAGCCTCATCCTGGCCGTGGACCTGTTCCAGCACCAGGCGAGCCGACAGCCGCTCATCGCCGCTGCGAGCGAACTGGCCCTCAAACGCGACGCCGTGCTGGAGAAAGACCTCGTCAAGGGCGGCCTGGTCCTCGGCGAGAGCCTCCGCGCCGCCGGCCGGACCGACGAGGCCGTCCGCGCCTACCGGAGCGTCGAACGCCGTATCAAAGCCGGTCGCCGGAAGGCCCAGATCGCCGTCCAGATTCCCGAGACGCTCCTCAAGGACCTCCTCCGCTGGGACGAGGCCGAGAAGGAATATCAGCGGATTCTCAAGACCTACGCCACCGCCGGGGCCGACGCCGAACTCCGCCGGGCTCACATCGGCATCGGCGACGTCCGGCGGCATCGCGGCGAGGGAGACAAGGCGCGCGAGGCCTATGCGACGGCGGCGGCCATTCGGCTCACCTTCCAGCCGCCGAACGTGGCCGCCGTCCGCGTCGGAACCCTCGCACGGTACGTCGAGGAATACACCCGCGAACGCCAGTGGGAATGGGCCTTCAAGTCTATCGACGACTGGGCGTGGGAGTTCCCCCTCGACAAACTACAGGGCCACTGGTCGCTGCTGCGCGCCAAGGCCCTCTTGGCCCGGGGCGACCGGCCGCCCGCCCTGCGAGAGGCCATGGACCTCCTCGGCGCCAACCCCGACACGGCTTACGCCGTCCGGCTCCTCATGTTCGCGGCCGAATGCCACGTGGCGGAGGGCCAGACCGACAAGGCCCGGCTGCTGCTTCAGACGGCCGTCGAGGATTATCCCGAAGACCCCGACCAGAACGCCGCCCGCGTCCGTCTCAAGGCGCTGGGCGGACCCGTCAAGACCAAGTAGCGCCAGGCGGTTCACGCTTCGCCAGGCCGGCCTGCTCCGGCGACTCTTCCGGCGGCCCTTCGAGGTCCGACCCACTTGCGGCCCGTCGTGCGGACGCTTAGAATCACGCGGACACGGCGCCGCCGGCCGGCTCCCAAGACACGTCAGGAGGCAACTTGATGCGACGCGAACGGCTCAGCCTTTTCCTCACGGGCGCTCTCGTGCTTCTGGCAGCCGGGTGCGGCGAGGTGGAGCAGCCGTCCGAGACCGACGGGGCACGCCCGCTGACCATAGCCGTCATCCCCAAGGCCACGATGCACGTTTTCTGGAAGTCGATTCACGCCGGCGCCAGAAAGGCCGAGCGCGAACTCGAGGGCGTCAGGATCATCTGGCAGGGGCCCGCCGTCGAGGACGACCGCGGCGCCCAGATCGCCTTGGTCGAGACGTTTATCCAGAAACGCGTGGACGGCATCGTCCTGGCGCCGCTCGACGATAAGGCCTTGATCGCCCCCGTCCGTGCCGCCGGGCGGGCGAACGTGCCGGTGGTCATCATCGACTCCGCCCTGGCCGACCCCGACGCCTACGTCAGTTTCGTCGCCACCGATAATTACCAGGGCGGTCGCATGGCCGCCGGGCACCTGGCCAAACTCCTGGGCGAGCAGGGCAAGGTCATCGTCCTGCGGTACCAGGTGGGGTCGGCCTCGAACGAGAACCGCGAGAAGGGGTTCCTCGACGAGATGGCCGAGCATCCGGGAATCCGCGTCGTCTCGAGCGACCAGTACGGCGGGCCGACGGTCGAGACGGCCCTGACGGCGTCCGAGGCCCTCTTGGCCAAGTTCGGCGAAGGGCAGGTGGACGGCCTGTTCTGCCCGAACGAGCCGCTCGCATGGGGGATGCTCCGGGCGCTGGCGTCCGCCGGCCGGGCGGGCAAGATGAAGTTCGTCGCCTTCGACGCCTCCGACCGGCTCGTGGAGGCCCTCAAGGGCGGCCGCCTCCACGCCCTCGTCGTCCAGGACCCCGCCGGCATGGCCTACGAAGGCGTCAAGGCCGTCGTCGATCACCTGCGCGGTCGGGCCGTCGAGAAACGCATCGACACCGGTGTCGTCCTCGTCACGCCCGAGAACCTTACCGACCCCGACATCGACCGCCTCGTCCACCCGCCGCTGGAATAG
>CAZEBQ010000119.1:0-11617 GCA_964510295.1 uncultured Anaerolineales bacterium
CGTGACCCCAACAAACAACGGAAACGACAACGACCGGTATTCAGGAGAACGACCTGGACGACGCCCGACGGGAGCACGACGGGTTGGGATTCGAGTCGGCGGGTGGACCACGATGTCATCCGGTGTCCATGAGACACGTACTCAGGTGGTGGCGCCCCCGACCGGAATCGGATACCTACCCTGTGCCTAAGGGCACGAATAGCAGACGGAATCCCATTCATCCGTCAGCCCCCGTCACGAGACACTTGCGGAACGGCCTCATAGCAGCCCCCGTCACGAGACACTTGCGGAACGGCCTCATAACAGCCCCCGTCACGAGACACTTGCGGAACGGCCTCATAGCAGCCCCCGTCACGAGACACTTGCGGAACGGCCTCATAGCAGGGTGACCCACGGGTTAACGCGAAGGAGAGGGTCACACTATGAGCAGCACGACCGTCCAGAAGGAACTGGCCACGCTCGAGAAGATGACGACGGGCGACCTCCAGGCCAAGTACCGCACTGAGCGACCTTCGGGAAGCCATAGCGGACCTAGAGGAGCCAGGTGACGAGGATGACTGACTTCCCCCGACTGATCGAACACGCCTTTCCGCTGAAGCAGGCATCGCTGGATAGCGTGCACGAGAAGAACGTCCGCCACGGGCATATCTCGACACTGCACATCTGGCCGGCGCGGCGGCCGCTGGCGGCTTGCTGCGCGGCGCTCATCGCTACGCTCCTGCCCGACCCGTCAGCCGAGCCGAAGCCCGAAGGCATGACCGACGCCCAGTGGCAGGAAGAGATCAAGCGGCGGCGAAAGGAACCATGCGAGAAGATCGGCGGACGTGTCGTCCGCAAGGTCGAAAAGAAGCGGATGCCCAACGGCCACACGGTCGAGCGGGTCAAGGAAAAGACCGAAGGCAGCATCCTCCATTGGGGCTGCGAGACCGAAAATGCCGAGACCCTCGAATGGTTCCGCCAGGAAATCCGCATCGGCCGGCCGGGCCTGCGCGACGGCAAAGAGCTGCTGGCCGACAAGGACGGCGGCTTCGTCGCAGGATGACGAGCGCCCACCGTATACGTCAACAAAACCGTGACGTGGAAACCGCTCAACTGTAGAATCTCCGGCGCGGGGCTAAGCAGGCGACCAAACGGCGGCATCCCGCCGCCTGCCTCTCATCTTCGTTCGGGACCGAGACGGGAGCCGGACATGTCAAGGGCGCGGCCGAAGAAGCGGGCGAGGAAGCCGAAGGCCGAGGTGCCCCGGGGCAGCATCGCAGGAGCAAAGACCGCACGCGAAAATCAGATTGAAGCGCTCGATGTGCTCTGGAGGCGACTCCACCAAGCCGCTCGCGTATTCAGTGAGCCGCGGCGCATTGAAGAGACGCCGGACGGCACGACCATCACGGGCAGTAGAGCCGTTACCTCGTGGCTGCCAACATGGGGCCACTTCGTGGAATACCCCACCGATCGAATCGACGTAACGATAAAGTCAATGATGGCCCTCGGTGGGCTGATAGATGAGGCCAGGAACCGGCTTCTGGAGACTGGGTTCGACGTTCCCGACGCCTGGCTGACCATCGAGGCTATCGGGTCCTCTAAATGCACGGCTGACGAAATGGATGATGGCCGCCTCAAGCGAACATTAATCTATGACGGCAACGACCGGCGGGCGCTGGAGCAGGTGTGCAGCGAGATCGCGGCCGCGGTGAAGCGCCTGCGACACGCGCCGCAAGCCGCCACGGGCCAGCCGCGCGACGCGAAGGCGCCCGAAGCCGACAAGCCGCCGCCCCGCAAGCCAAAGGGCCAGTCGGGTGAATGGTCGGCCCCGCTGCCTCTCACGGTTATGATGAAGCGCCTGGACTGCGAGAACATGGACAACCGCACGTTCAAAAAGTGGGTCACGAAGAAGTATGGCCTTGGGAAAGTGTCGCGCCAGTTGTATCAGGTCCGCCTTGACACGATGCCTGGCAATCTCCGCGCGCGCGTGGAGGGCACGGCCAAACCGTAAGATTGAGGCCACGATACCGACCCTGACGTCCGACCAATTCGAGATATGTCCGCCCTTGCCATTGCCCAAGCCGTAGCCGCTCCGTGATCAGCGGCGTTCACTCGCACAAAGTCCCGTTCACTTGCACAAAGTCCCGGCCACTGCGCATTAGGCCCTCGGCGCTCCTGCGCCTCGCCCGTAAACTCCAGTGGGCGTACTAAACGTGGAGGTTGTTCGATGGGTGCTTTGCTAACACCGGCAGCGGTTGACGACATGTTCCACTATCCAAGCGGCCGGGCGTGCCGCCTGGCGCGCAGGGGCCTGTTGCCTTATGTACGGCTGCCGGATGGATCGATCCGATTTGACGCGGCTGAGATTGCGCGGATACTCGCCAAGGGGCAGGTCCGAACCGCCAAGGGCGAGCTGGCGTGCAGGAAAGCGCCCAAGGGGGCAACCGGTGAGTGAACCCGTCACCACCACCTCGCCGACCGCCGCCGTCCCCCTGGACAGCCGACATGCCGCCGCGCTTCTCACCCTGAACGATGTTGCTGGCATTCTTCGAATTTCGCGTCGCCAAGTCCACCGCCTTCTGGCTGCTGGAAGACTGCCGCCCGCTGACGTAAACCTCGGATTCGGGTCGCGCGGACGGCGCTGGATCCACAGCCGCCTCCTTGCATGGTGCGAGGCCGGATGCCCGCTGGCCGATGCCTGGCGCGCGTGCGAAGGGCGGCGCCCCGGATGAAACAGACTGGCCCCGCCGGGGGTGTCCGGCCGGGCCGATGGAGTACTACAACCATGTCTTCTCTTACTGTCGGCGCAATCCCTTGTCAAGACCCAAAACTGCCGCCGCGCCAAGTGCCGCCGAGGCGGGCAGTCCTAGGCCATACGCCCGCACAGGCGACTCCTGAGACCTTCCGCACCATGGCGGCCAAGAGCGAGCCTGCACCCCCTATTTTAATCGGGGGTTCAGCCCGCGAAAAGCGGCTGTCCGTGGTTCCAGCGAAGTACCGAACGCTGTATCGGAAGGCGTGGGGAGGCAACAGCCGCAAGGCCGCGATCCGGGCGTTCTGTTTGGAATGTGTTGCTTGGTCGGAGCACGAGGTGCGCCTGTGCACGGCCCTGGCGTGTCCGCTTTTCGAGTTCCGGGAACTGGGATGATTCTGGTGAACGGCAACATGCTGGAAGGAGCCCTAGCCTACCTGCAGAGGGGCTGGAGCGTGATCCCCATAAGGCCCGGCACCAAGAAGGCTGCGGGGAAGTGGCGGGAGTTCCAGAAGCGCCGCCCGGAACGGCGCGAACTGGCAGCGTGGTTCGGCAACGGGAGCAGATCCGGGCTAGCCATCGTCCTCGGCGAAGTCAGCGGGGACCTCGTGTGCCGCGACTTCGATGACGCTGCCGGTTATCAAGCCTGGGCGACAGAGTTCCCGGACCTGGCCAAGACACTGCCGACCGTGGCCACATCACGCGGTCGGCACGTGTATTTCCGCGCCGAGTCGCTGCGAAGCCAGAAACTCCCTGACGGTGAGTACAGGGCGAACGGGAACTACGTCCTGCTGCCGCCTAGCCTGCACCCGAGCGGAGTGCGCTACACATGGGTCGTCCCGCCGCCGGCGGGGGATGTTCCCCTCGTCGATCCGGTCAAGACGGGGCTCTTGCCAGAGGCGTCAGTCCCGCCCCTAGCCACTTCACCCGAACAGGACGAAACCGCCCCCGCCAAAAGAACCGTGAGCCACCTGACGCAGCGAACCCAGCGCTTTCTGAGAATCGGCGCCGTGGAGGGAGACCGAAACACAGAACTCTTCTTCGCGGCCTGTGACATGGCAGCCTGTGGCATACGCCGCCCCGAGGCGGAGCGGCAACTCCTGGACGCCTGCGCCCGGTGCCAGCCGCCC
Organism: uncultured Anaerolineales bacterium; assembly: GCA_964510295.1. GTDB lineage: Bacteria > Planctomycetota > Phycisphaerae > FEN-1346 > FEN-1346 > JAUVZF01. The sequence continues at coordinate 3,862 of CAZEBQ010000119.1, forward strand.
TACCCGCTTGAGGAGGCCTTGCCCTCCATCGCCAGCGCCTACAGCAGGCCCCGCCGCACGGTAAGGGGGGCCGATGATCCTTGGGGCTGCTACGAGATTCCTCGCTGCATCGTCCAGCGGCAGGACATTACCGCAGCCGACAAACTCCTGTGGGGGGCGCTTGATTACCGGCAACGGGACAAGGCCGACTGTTACCCCAGCATCTCGACCCTGGCGAGGGACGCGGGCACGAACCGGGACACCGCGGCCAACGGAATCCGGCGGCTTGAACAAGCCGGGCTTCTCACGGTCCAGCACGTCAGAGGCAGGGTCAACCATTACACAACCCACCTGTCGGAAATCCCGACACCTCAAGCGCCAGCAGCGGACGCCACGCCTGTCGGAAAATCCGACACGAAGCACCATGGTGGAGGTGTTGCGAGAACGGATGACCCAAGAGGCCAAGGGAAGCAGGACGAAGCGCCGCAAGCCAGACCGACTCGTGCGGCGCGGTTGCTACTTGACAACGGAGCCGGAGAATGATACTCTACATTCATCTCATGGTTATTAGAGTCGGGAATTCCGTATGGCTCGGTGGCCGAACATCGAAAGTCAGTTGCGGGAGGCCATCGCAAATGCGCCGATGAGCCTGAGCGAACTCGCGGGCCGGTGCAACGTTGACAAGGGCACGCTGTCGCGGTTTGTGCGGGGCGAACGGACAATGACCTTGACGACAGCCGCGCGAGTGGCCACGATCCTGGGGCTGGAAGTCCGGCCCGCAAGGCGGAGCAAGACGCGGAGGTGACCTATGGCGAGCGCTTACAAACCGAAGTACTACCGGCCGGTCCCCAAGGGTGCCGTGGAGTGCACTCTCAAGGGGCGGCCCGCCGTCCGCTACACGGGCCAGCGCGGCAAGGTACACGTCTGGCCGATCCAGTTGGACGAGCACGGCAACGAGACTGGCAAGATGGTCTGCGAGCAGCGCCGCTGGTGGATGCGGTGGGTGCTCCCCGACGGCACCGAGCGGTGCGCGAAAGGCTTCGCGGACAAGACGGCCACCGAGCAGGAGGCCGCCCGACGGGAACGCGAGGCCGCACGCATGGCGGCCGGTTTCGTTGAGGTCGAAGAGAAGCACCTGGTGGCCCCGCTCAAGGACCATCTCGACGCCTTCCTTGCCGACCAAGAGCGGGCAGGCCGGAGCGGCAAGTACATCGAGATCCTCACGAGCCGCATTACCAGGATGAAAGACGCCTGCGGCTGGCACACCTTACGGGCTATCCAGCCCTCGACCGTGACGCCCTTCCTGGCCTCCCTGAAGAGCGACGGCCTCGCGCCGAAGACGATCAATGAGTACCTGAACGCCGCCAACGCCTTCCTGAACTGGTGCATCCAGCAGCGAAGGCTCCTGGCGAACCCTCTGGCAAACGTCACACGGACGGACCAGACGATCAAGATGCGCAAGCGGCGGGCGCTCACTGTCGAGGAGATCCAGCGGTTGCTGACCGCCGCCGGGCCTCGGCGTCTCCTCTACCTCGTGGCCGTGACCACAGGCATTCGGCGCGGCGAGTTGGAGACCCTGCGGTGGGGCGACGTGCACCTGGACGGCATCCGCCCGTTCATCGCCTTGCGGGCGGAAACCACCAAGGCCCGGCGGGCCGACACCGTGCCCCTGCGGCATGACGTGGCGGGGGAACTCCGGCGAGCCAAGCCCAAACACGTGGCGACCAACACCCCGGTCTTCGGCCGCATCCCGCGCATGCGGGACCTCAAGCCGGACCTGGACAGGGCGAAAATTGACTACAAGGACGCCGAAGGCCGGCAGGCGGACTTCCACTCGCTCCGCATGACGTTCGGGACGATGCTGGCCAAGAGCGGCGTCGCGCCTCGGACGGCGATGGAACTCATGCGCCACACGGATCTGCGGCTCACGATGAACGTGTACACCGACCCGAGCATCCTGGACACGGGCGGCGCCGTCGAGAACCTGCCCGACCTGATCCGGCCGTCCGAGGCCGCCGCGGCTCTCCTCACGGGCACGGACGGCGTGCCCGCGGACACATCGACGAGGCCGAAAGTATTACCGAAAAGTACGACACCTCGTGGCTCACGTGGGCACTTCCAGGCACAGACTGGCGGGCGGATCGGCCACGGCGCTACTAAAAACGCAGATGCAGACATAGAGATGGTGGAGGCGGTGGGAATCGAACCCACGTCCGGATGCCTGTGACTTGAAGCGTCTACGCGAGTAGTCGATCATTTGTATCTCAGTCCTCGCGGCGCCGACCGACAGGCTACGCATGGACCCAGCCGGGACTAGAAGGTCTCGTCGGCGTCGCACCCGGCCGACTAGCCGACCAGCCCGCGTTGTGACGTCCTTCCCGAACCCGCGGGCGAACCCGAGAGGACGTGACTACCCGTTTTAGGCAGCCATTGCCATGTTAGGATTGGCATTTTGGTTTTGCCGGCAGTTTAAAGAGGTGGCCGACAACCTCTTCGCGCAACTCCAAGCCCTCTAAGGCCCCGTCGAAGCCAGTCGCCCCCACGGCGTCTTCGGACTTCCCTTCACCCGAAGTATAACACATTCCCGGCGAAAAATCAAGCCGACCGGACCGTGCGCCGTCAAGAAGTGTGCGTAAACTCGGGTTCGGGTCCGGTGGGCCGACCCCTTGCCGCAAGGCCGCACCCGCCCCTTTGCCGATTCCGTCTCCAAAACACCCGCTCAGCAGTTGCTCTCCGGCAGGGAACATGGTCAAATAGGGACGCCGCGCGGGGTGTACCCGGCGGTTGCGAACGTTGCGGGGAACTCATGGCCCGAACCGACCGCGCCGGCGGCACCGCTCGGCAGACCGAAGGCCACACCCGCCAAGGGACCGTCGTCGCGGTGCGCGGCAGCGTCGTCGATGCGACGTTTCCGCGACCGCTGCCCGAGGTCTACAGCCAACTGCGCGCTGGCCCCGACGGCGCGATCCGCATCGAAGTCCTCTCGCACTTGAGCGACCGCACCGTCCGCGGCATCGCCCTGACGTCCACCCAGGGTCTGGCGCGCGGAGAGACCGTCATCGACACGGGCGAACCGATCAAGGTACCCGTCGGCCGAGGCCTTCTCGGACGTATGTTCAACGTCTTCGGCGAACCGATCGACGACCTAGGCGAGGTCGAGGCGACCGAATACCGATCCATCCACGGCCCGCCCGTGCCGCTGGTCCGTCAGTCGGCCCAGCGCGAGGTCTTCGAGACGGGCATCAAGGCGATCGACGTGCTCGGACCGCTGGAGCGCGGCGGGAAGGCGGGCCTGTTCGGCGGGGCCGGCGTCGGCAAGACCGTCCTCATCATGGAGATGATCCACAACATGGTCGGCCGACACGAGGGCGTCAGCCTGTTCTGCGGCATCGGCGAACGCAGCCGCGAGGCCGACGACCTCCGACGCGAGATCGAGCAGGCCGACGTCCTCGCCAGCACGGTCATGGTCTTCGGCCAGATGAACGAGCAGCCGGGCGCACGGTTTCGCGTCGGCCACGCCGCACTGACGATGGCCGAGTACTTCCGCGACGATGCCCGGCAAGACGTGCTGCTGCTCGTGGACAACATCTTCCGGTTCATCCAGTCGGGTTCCGAGGTCTCGGGCCTGATGGGGCAACTGCCCAGCCGGTTGGGGTACCAGCCGACGCTCGGGTCGGAACTCGCGGCGCTCGAGGAACGGATCTCGAACACCGACACGGCGGCCATTTCGTCGATCCAGGCGGTGTACGTGCCGGCCGACGATTTCACCGACCCGGCGGTGGTCCACACGTTCGGCCATCTGTCGGCCTCGATCGTCCTGTCGCGCGACCGGGCGAGCCAGGGGCTGTATCCGGCCATCGACCCGCTTCGCTCCGAATCGAAGATGCTTTCCCCCGGCGTGGTCGGCCGGAAGCATTACGACGTGGCCCGCGAGGTCTGCCGCACCCTCCAGGAATACGACGAACTCAAGGACATCATCGCCATGCTGGGTCTGGAGGAACTCTCGCGCGGCGACCAGGCCACGGTGAACCGGGCGCGGCGGCTGGAGCGGTTCCTGACGCAGCCGTTCTTCGTAACCGAACAGTTCACCAGCCACGAGGGCAAGATGGTCGGCCGCGACGACGCCATCGACGGATGCGAGCGAATCCTGAACGACGAGTTCGCCGACTACCCCGAAAGCGCGTTCTACATGATCGGCGCCGTTGACGAGGCGAAGAAAGAATGAACCTGAAGGTGCTGCTGCCCACGGGCGTACTGCTCCACGAGGAGGTCCGCAAGGTCACGGTCGAGGCCGGCGACGGTGAGATGACACTCCTGCCGCGACACGTCGACATCACCACGACCGTCGCGCCCGGGGTGCTCGTGTTCGAGACGGCCGGCGGACGCGAGGAGTTCGTGGCGGTCGGCGAGGGAGCCCTCGTCAAGGTCGGCGACGATGTGCTCGTCTCGGCGCGGCGGGGAACGCGGGGGACCGAACTGGGGGCGCTTAGGCAGACGATTCAGAACGAGTTCAAGCGGCAGGACGAGCAGGAAGAGGAAGCGCGGATGGCGCTTGCGAAGATCGAAGCCACCTTCGTGCACCGTTTTCTCGAACTGGAACATGGCACGCACCGATAACGCCGCACAACGCGGACGGGCCGACCAGGCGCAGTTCGCCGACAAGGTCGGCACGAAAGAGAAGCGGAAGATCAAGGGCCGACGCCAACGACGCCGCAGTCCCTTGTTCTACGCCGGCATGTTCGGCATCGTCGGCTGGTCGGTCGCCGTGCCGACGGTCTTGGGGATACTGCTCGGATGGATGATCGACCGGCGGTGGCCGGGAGCCGTCTCGTGGACGCTGACCCTGATGCTCGTCGGCGTCACCCTCGGGTGCCTGAACGCGTGGCTGTGGGTCCGGCGCGAGAGCCGCCGCGACGATTGAGTCGGCATGGACAACCGCGGCGCGGTTATGTTCAGCCGGCCGCAGGACGCCCACGAGAACGAGCACCGGTGCGGCAACGGCCGTCGGCGTGCCGGCGACCGCTGAACGGGCAGGGAAACGCGCGTGCAGGTCGAGATCTGGAAACTCGCGGTCGCCGTGGCAGCCGGCGTCGCCGTCGGCCTGGTCTTCTTCGGCGGCCTGTGGATGACGGTCCGGCGGCTGTCCGACGCCAGGCGGCCGCACCTGTGGGCCCTTGTGTCGTTTGCAGCCAGGACGGTGGTGGCCGTGGCGGGCATCGGCCTGATGGCGTGGCTCGGCGGTTGGCAGACGCTGGCAGCCTGCATGGTGGGCTTCATCGCGACCCGCATCGTGACAGCACGGATCTGGGGTCCCGGCGGGGCGGAACCGAAGGGCGGTGCCGCGACCGAGCCGCCCGCGCAGGAAGGCAGTGAGGCGTAATGCACGCCCTCGATACCGACATCCTGTGGCGATGGGGCGACTCGTTCGTCATCCTGAACAAGACGATCCTGTTCACGTGGATCGTCATGGCGGTGCTGGCCGTGGGGTCGCTCATAATCACGTGGCGGCTCTCGTCGGGTCCGCGCATGGACCGGTGGCAGAACCTGCTGGAGATCGTCGTCTCGTTCCTTCGCCGCGAGATCCGTCAGGTCAGCCGCCAGGATCCCGACCCGTACCTGCCGTTCGTCGGCACGCTGTTCCTGTTCATTGCGGCGTCGGCGCTGCTGGATCTCGTGCCGTATTTCTCGTCACCGGCGGGGTCAGTCATGACGACGGCGGCACTGGCGGTGTGCGTGTTCTTCGCGGTTCCGGTTTTCGGCATCGCCCGCGGCGGGGTCGCGACGTACCTGAAGAACTACATCCGGCCGTCGGTCTTCATGCTGCCGTTCAACATCATCGGCGAGGTTTCACGGACGCTCGCGTTGGCGGTCCGTCTGTTCGGCAACGTCATGAGCGGCGCCTTGGTCGTGGGCATTCTGCTGTCGATCGTGCCGTTTCTCGCCCCGGCCGTCATGCAGTTCATGGGCCTCGTTTTCGGGATGATCCAGGCCTACATCTTCAGCGTGCTGGCGATGGTCTACATCTCCTCCGGCATCCAGGCCCGCGAGACGCAACAGCAGAAGGCCCGGCAGCGCGCCCGGAAAGCCGAACTCAAGCAGCAGGCACCGAGCCCGCCGCGGCAGCGGCGGGGCATTCTGTCACGCGATGAAATCGACAAGCCCCCGTCGAGCCCGCTGCGGAAGCAGCGGGGCACACCGTCACGCGACGACGTTCACGAGCGCGACCCATCGCACGAGAAAGGATCGACCAATGACTGACCAGGCCCTGATCGGAATGGTGTCGATCATCATGGGAGGGCTGACGATTGCCATCGGCTCCATCGGCCCGGCCCTGGGCGAAGCGCGGGCACTGGCCGAGGCCCTCGGCGCCATCGCCCGCCAGCCCGACGAGGCCGGCACCATCACGCGGACACTGTTTGTCGGCATGGCGATGGTCGAATCGACGGCCATCTACTGCTTCGTCATCGCCATCATCCTGATCTTCACGAATCCGTTCTGGGATTTCGTGACGACCGCCGGCGCGGGGAACTAAACCATGCTTGCCGACTGGATACTCGTACTTGCCGAGCAGGCCGACCCGGCGGGAAGCGGCTCGTCGCAGGCGGATTTCCTCTGGACGTTCGGCGTCCAGGTGGCCAATTTCCTCCTGCTCGTCGTCGTTCTCTGGTTCGTCCTGTACAAGCGGGTCGTCAAGGCGCTGGACCAGCGTGAGAAGAAGATCGCGGCCCATTTCGAGGCGGCCGAGGAGAAGGAGCAGGCCGCCGAGGCCGCCGCCGCCGAGGCCGAACGCCAGAACCAGGAAATCCAGGCCGGCCGCGAATCGCTCCTCAAAGAGGCCGTCGACCAGGCCCACGCCCGACGCAAGGAACTCACCGACCAGGCCCGCCGCGACGTCGAAGAGCACGCCGAACGCTGGCGCCAGGACCTCGCGCGCGAAAAAGAGGCCTTCTTCGGCGAGATGCGCACCCGCGCCGGCGACCAAGTCTGCGCCGCCGCACGGCGGGCCCTCGAAGACCTGGCCGATGAGTCGCTCGAAGCGCGGATGGTCGACGTCCTCATCAGCCGCCTCCAGGACCTGCCCGAGGAGGACGGCCGCGAGTTCGCCGAGGCCGTCCAGGGCTCGGGCGAGCCGGTGGTCGTCGCCACGGCCACGGAACTCGACGAGACGCACCGGAACAAAGCGATCGCGGCCGTCCACGACCTCCTGGCGAGCGATGTGGCGGTCGAGTTCCAGGCGTCGCCGGAGTTGATGTGTGGCGTGGAACTGCGGGCCGCCGGGCGAGAGATCTCCTGGACCATCGCCGCCTACGTCCAGGGCATCCACGACGCCCTGGCCTCGTGCGTCGACGCGAAACTCAAGACCCCGGTGAAGCAGCCTGAAACGAACGACGCCACCGAACCCGCCCCCGACGAGGCCTCCGACGCGAATGCGTAACGCGACTGCGCGGTGGGTCAGGAGACCCACCGCGCGAGAACCTGCGGCCGGTACGGCCGCGAGAAGGCACCGGGTCATTGCCTGTGATGCGTAACGAGCCGCCCAACCTGAAAGCCCTCGCCGCCGACCACGCCGCCGCCTTCGACGAGGCGATGGCGGCCTACCAGCCCGTGCCGCGCGTCCGCGAGGTCGGCATCGTCACGAGCGTCGGCTCGGGTGTCGCCCGCGTCAGCGGCCTGCCGAACGTGCAGTCCGAGGAACTCGTCCGCTTCGAGAGCGGCCGCCTCGGCATGGCCTTCAACCTCGACCGCGACGAACTCGGCGTCGTCCTCTTGGACGAAT
>CAZEBQ010000120.1:0-9658 GCA_964510295.1 uncultured Anaerolineales bacterium
CGGCATTCTATACAAAACCAGACAGCGGGTTTTGTATAGAATATAGACCCAACTCCTCCTTTTCCCTCAGCCTCGCCCGGTCGCCGGGAATTGCTGCCACACCCACCCGGTCCGACCGGCCGTGCGGTGCTGCCTGCTAACCGCGCGTTCCGCGCGCGACATCACCGACCGGGGCCGCCCATGCGAGGGCAACCGTTGACCCCCGACGCGCCACTGCCTACCATAGGCCCCATGAAGATCGCCTTGGCCCAACTGAACCCGACGGTCGGCGACATCGACGGCAACGCACGCCGCATCCTCGACGCCTATGGGCGGGCCGCACGCGCGGGGGCCGACCTCGTCGTCACCCCCGAACTCTCGCTCCTCGGTTACCCGCCGAGAGACCTGCTCCTGAAGCCGCGCTTCATCGCGGACAACCTGGCGGCGCTCGAGCGGTTGGCCGGCCACGTCGGACCCACCGCGCTGGTCGTCGGTTACGTCGACCGGACCGACCGGGAGCGCGGTCTGCCGCTCCGCAACGCCGCCGCCCTCATGGCCGACGGAGGCGTCGTGGCCCGCAAGGTCAAACGGCTGCTGCCGACCTACGACGTCTTCGACGAAATGCGATATTTCGAGCCCGGCGCCGAACCGGCCGTCGTCCCGTGGGGCGGCGCGACGCTGGGCCTCTCGATCTGCGAGGACCTCTGGACTCAAGGATCCGCCGGTCCCGCCGCCCGGCTGTATCACGGCAACCCGGTGGCCGACCTCGTGGAGGCGGGCGCCGATGTGCTCATCAACATGTCGGCCTCGCCTTTCGTCAGCGGCAAGTTCGCCCAACGGGCCGAACTCGTCCGGGCCCAGGCCCTGCGGCACGGGCGGCCGGTCGTGTACGTGAACCAGGTGGGCGGCAACGACTCGCTTGTCTTCGACGGCGCCAGTTTTGCCGTCAGCGCGGGCGGCAACGTGATCGTGCAACTCAAGGCCTTCGAGGAAGACCTCGCGCTGGTGGACCTGGCGCCCGGCGCGCCGCCTGCCGAGATGGCCGACCTGCCGGCCGGCGTCGAAGCGCTGCGGATGGCGCTCGTGCTCGGCCTTGGCGACTACCTGCGCAAGACCGGTTTCAGGGAGGCGGTCCTGGGGCTCTCGGGCGGCATCGACTCGAGCCTCGTGGCCTGCCTGGCGGCCGAGGCGGTCGGCGCCGAGAACGTCCTCGGCGTCGCCATGCCGAGCCGCTACTCGAGCGCCCACAGCGTCGAGGACGCCCGCACGCTCGCCTCGGCGCTGGGCATCCGCTTCCTGACGATTCCCATCGACGGCCCGCACACCGCCTTCGAGGAGGTCCTGGCCGAGGCCTTCGCCGGACGGGGGCCCGACGTCACGGAAGAGAACCTCCAGGCCCGCGTGCGCGGCACCATCCTGATGGGCCTGTCGAACAAGTTCGGGTCGCTGGTGCTGGCAACCGGCAACAAGAGCGAGGTCAGCGTCGGCTACTGCACCCTCTACGGCGACATGGTGGGCGGCCTGGCCGTCATCGGCGACGTGCCCAAGACGCTCGTCTATCGGCTATGCCGGCATATCAATGCGACCTACGCACGGTCGCCGATTCCGGAGCGCGTCCTCACCAAGGCGCCCTCGGCCGAACTGCGGCCGGAGCAGAAAGACGAGGATTCCCTCCCGCCGTACGACGTGCTCGACCCCATCCTCGACGCCTACGTCCGCGACGAACGGTCGTACGACCAGATCGTGGCCGCCGGATTCGACCCGGCGACCGTCTCCCACGTCATCGGCCTGGTCGACCGCAACGAGTACAAGCGTCAGCAGGCCGCCCCCGTCCTCAAAGTCACCAGCCGCGCCTTCGGCTTCGGCCGCCGCATGCCCATCGCCCAACGGTACGAGCCGAAGGGTGGGCAGTAGGGGGCGACGCGCCGGCGCGAGTGGTATGGATTCGCGCGGTGCGGCTCTTAACCCATAGTCCCCGGATTGAAGTTGAGTTCTTCTCTTGCGCCCTTGGGTTTTGGCCCGTAGAATGCGGTTGTTCGGGGATGCCGGCCGCTCGTGAGGAGGCATCGTATGAGGCGCGAGGTCACACCCGTCTTGCTGATCTGCCTGCTTGGCGCCACGTGGGCCGCCGTAGCCATCGGGGCGAGCGTCTTTCAAGGGTACCGTCCGAGAACCGCCCCCCCGCCAGCGGCCCCCGAGCGCGCGGCGGGCGCACCGACGTGGGTGGCCATGCCCATGTTGCCCGACGTCGGTTTCGTCAACGTCAAGACCGACTGCGGCGCCAAGGGCGACGGGGGCGCCGACGACACGGGCGCCCTGCTCAGCGTCATCGGCACGGGCAAGGACCCGAAACTGGGCGGCACGAAGCACCCGACCTTCGGCGTGGTCCGCGAGATGTACCTGCCGCCGGGCGTGTACCTCGTGAGCCGACCGCTCATCGTCGGCGGCAAGAAGAAGTGGATCCAGGGCGCAGGCGCCGGCAAGACCGTCATCCGCCTGAAGGACAACTGCCCCGGCTTTCAGGACCCCTCCAAGCCACAGGTCCTTCTGGATACCAAGGGCAAGGTCTTCGGGGCCCAGAACTTCGGCGTCGAGGTCCACGACCTCACGATCGACGTCGGGCGCGGCAACCCGGGGGCGGTGGGTCTCCACTTCCACACGAACAACGGTGGGACGTGCGGCAACGTCGTCATCCGCTCCAGCGACCCTCAGGGGCGCGGGGCTGTCGGCCTGGCCATGAACCAGTGGGCGCCCGGGCCGGGGCTTGTGAAGAACCTGCTCGTCGAAGGGTTCGACAAGGGCATCTTCATCTCGCACGACCAGTACAGCATGGTCTTCGAGCACCTCATCCTGAAGGGGCAGCGCGAGGTCGGCTTCGAGAACGCCGGCAACACCGTCAGCATCCGCGACCTGCGGAGCACCAACGCCGTGCCGGCCGTCCGCAACCGCGGCTCAAGCGCCCTGATGTGCCTCGTGGAGGGGGAACTGACCGGCGGCGGCGGCGCCGGGGCGGCGGCCATCGAGAACTCCAAGGACGGCGGCCTCTTCGCCCGCGACGTGACGACCGCAGGCTACGGCGCCGCCATCCGGAGTGACGCGGCCGGCGGCAAGCAGGTGAAGGGCCCGGCCGTCGAGGAGTTCAGCAGCCACCCGGTCCTCGGCCTCTTCGATTCGCCGACCACGTCGCTGCGCCTTCCCATCGAAGACCCGCCCAACGTGCCGTACGGCGACGTCGACGACTGGACCAGCCCCCTCGACCACGGCGCCAAGGGCGACGGCAAGACCGACGACACGGCCGCCGTCCAGAAGGCAATGGATTCAGGTAACGACACGGTCTTCATCCCCGGCGGCCGCCAGTTCCTGGTGACCGACACGCTCATCGTCCGCGGGGCGCTCAAGCGCCTCATCGGATACAAGTCGATGCTGACGGTGAACGTGGACGAGGCGCCGGCCTTCCGCATTGAAGACGGCACGAGCCCCGTCGTCGTCTTTGAACGGGTCAGTGGCACGCCGTATCGGACCAAGTGCGGCGTGTGGATCGAGCATGCCTCGAAGCGGACGCTCGTCTGCGTGGGCGTGTACAGTTACCGCAACACGGTGCCGGGCGGCAAGGTGTTTATGGAGGACGGCTGTGCGCTGCCGCTGGTCTTCGACCGCCAGAAGGTCTGGATCCGCCACGTCAACACCGAATCCTATGAAATCAACCCGCACATCGTGAACCGCGGCGGCGACCTCTGGATCCTGGGCATCAAGACCGAGAAGGACCGCACCATCATCGGAACCTACGACGGCGGGCGGACCGAACTGTTGGGCGGGCTCCTCTACAAGAACCGCCAGCGGGTGGGCCAGGCACCCTGCTTCATCAATCACGAATCCAGCCACAGCCTCGTCTACCGCGCCAAGGGTGTGCCGTACGACGTGCACGTCGAGGAGACGCGCGGCGGCCAGAAGCGCACCCTCCCCAAGGAGAAGACGCACCGCTGGCGGTCGACGTTGTACGTGGGCTACAAGGGGAAGTGACCTTCGAGACGCCGAGACACGCGGGCGTCTCAGAGGGGACACGCGGTCGTCTCGACACGCCCTAATCCTACAACGCTACTTCGCCTTTTTGTCCGCCTGGTGGCCTTCCCAGGCCACCAGGAACAGCCATAAACTGCGTTCGCGGCGGCCTGGGAAGGCCGCCGCGCGGAACGTAGCGTCGTCGCCCTAAGGCGTTGCCGGCACCTCGACGATGCACTCACCGTCGATGGTGATGGCCTTCCCGTTGATGACGGTCTTGCCGCGGCCGTGGGCGAGAACACGCCACGACTTCTTGGCCGGCCAGCGGCCTTGCGGGACAATGCGGAAACGCGGTGGGTCTTCTGAACCACCGCGCCGAGCCTCGCCGCGCGGCGGGTGCCCGTTCGACAGGCTCAGGGCAGGCTCCGACCCGCCGCGCTCGGGGTTGCTCGCGTCGCCGCGCTCGGGGTTGCTCGCGCCGCCGCGCTCGGGGTTGCTCGCGCCGCCGCGCTCGGTCTCAGTTGCGCCTTCGCGGACGATCACGCCTTCGGCCAGAAGCCAGTAGTCCTTCGTTGCGGCCAGCGACGTGAACCCGCGCAGGCCGTCGCAGGTGGTCTCCATCTGCTTGACCGAATCGAAGTAGCCCACAACGTACGCCGCCGCGAAACGGTCGCCGCGCTTGACGGCGAGGCCGCCGATCTCCTGGATGAAGCACACGTACCCGCGCTGGTGGCACCACGCTTCGTAAACGATCTCGGAGGAGAGCGTCATGCCCGCGAGCCACGGCATCCGGGCCCCGCGAATCTTTCGTGCCCGGATGAACCGCTCGGGCAGCGGCGCTTTACCGCGCTGGTACAGGTGCCGGGCGTCGGGCGGGAAATCCTCGACGAAGTCGGAGGCCGGGATGCGGCCTTCATACGAGAGGTACACCTCCTCGAACGTGTCGCCGGCCTTGTGCTTCAGGTGCCCCGGCATGTCGATGCGCAGGAACACGTTTGCGGCGTCGCCCGCGCTCGTGATGCGGTCGCTCGCGAGGAACCACCGCCGCCCCATCGGAAAGACGAGCGTCTGGCGCCACTGTGAGCCGCTTTCGTACCCCGGCGCAGCCTTCGTGTACCGCCACCACTGGCGGACGGCGACGAAATCGCGGCCGACCAGAAACGCCGACTCGATGCGCTTGGCCTGGGTACAGATCTGCGGCAGTTCGATGTAGTGCTTGGCGATGCGGCCGTGCACCTTGTTGCCGAACTCGTACGGCAGGCCGCCCTCGGCGCCGGGTCCCATGAGGAAATCGACGATGTCGAGGCCGAACGACCCGTCGCGCGCCCCCGTCTTCTTGTCGAGCAGCGTATTCGCCTTAACGCCGCTGACGTACCCGCGCGGCCAGACCTCGGCCCTCAGGCAATCGGTTTCGATTTCGATCCGCTCATCCTCGCCGCGCGCAGCACGGGGTAAAGGTGTGTCGGCCATGGCGTGGGCCTTCCCGGTCTCATGCGGTGCGCCACCTGCGCAGGCTGCGACGCCGAGCAGCAGGGCGATGGCCGTTACGCGCAGCAACAATGGTAGGTTGCAGGGCAAAGACACGCTCCCCGACAGGTCGCGGCTAAAACATGCCGCGTCGCATGTAGGCCGCGGCGCGCCGCGGCTTACGGATCAGGCACTCGCAGCGGCAGCGGCACATGCTTTCGCGAGCGAAAGCATGGCACCCCGCGGTCAGTCACTGTCAGTTCAGTTGATAATACTTCCTCAGCAACCACTCCCCCGTCACGACGGCCACCAGCAGGACGAAGAGAATGGGGAAGAGGCCCGGCACCGTCTGGATGCCGACCTCGCGGTGGATGTCTTCCTTGATCATCAGCGTCCGCAGCCGTTCGACGAGGTCGCCGAAGGCGGCGGGCTCGTAGTAATCGGCACCGGTGGCCTGGGCGATTTGCTTCAAGAGAGGCCGGTTGATGCTCAGGTGGTCGAACTCCTGGTTCGGCCGACCGACCGTGAACTCGGCCTCGGCCTTGCCGAGGCTCACGCCTTCCTTCTTCGCCTCGACCAGCACCTTGTAGGTGCCGGGGTCGAGCGCCTCGAGGGTCGTCTCGTACACGCCCACGGAGCCCGTGACGAGGGCGAGCGAAAGGTCTCGTCGCTCGTTGGCGGGCCCGCGCAGGGCGCCGGTGGTGGTGGCGAAGTTGGTGGCCCGGCCTTCCTCGGCCCGGACCTTGGCGCGGACGAGGACCTTCTCGCCGGGGTTGTAGTAGGGTTTGCGGACGAGCAGGTCCACGCCGGGCTCGTCCGACTGGGCCTTGATCTCCTTGTTCGCGAGCCACCGCACCATCTGGCCCCAGAACCTGATGTACGGCGACTCGCGCCCCATCGCCTTGAACGGCAGGTACCACTGGCAGGTCGTGTCGGCGGCGAAGGCGGCCGCACGCCCTTTGCCGTAGGTGTGTGTGGCCAGGACCGTGAGCGGGCCGTCCGCGCCCGTCCGTTCGGGATGCTCGGCCAGGATACTCGCCCCGGGCTTGGCACGGGCCAGGATGTTGCATCCCCTCAGATACGGCAGCCTCTGACGGGGCGCATCGCTCTGATATTGGAAGAAGTCCTTCGTGCCGTGGAAGATGGCGTGGTTGGCGCCTTCGGGCGTCAGGCGGAGGACGAACGGCGTGGTCTCCTGTCCGATGCCCCGCGGTCCGACCGCCACCGGCAGAATCTCCTCCATCGCGGTGCCCTCGTACCCGCCGGGACCGAAACTGTGGTACCCGCCGATCATGACGATGCCGCGGCCCTCGGCGATGGCGGTCTTGAGATTATCCAGTTGCTGCCGCGAGAAGTAACTGCGGTCGAGGTCGCCGACGATGTACACGTCGAACTTCCGCATGTCCTCGAGCGTCTGCGGGAACCCGGTCAGCGTCACGCCCGTCATGCTGCCCGACTGCAGAAACTCGCCGGGCTTCACCTGCACCAGGGCCAGCAGTTCCACGTTCGGGTCGGTCTCCAGGACGCTCTTCAGCGGTTTGTACTCCGGCCGCACCACGCCCTCGATGTACAGGACGCGGATCTTCGGGTCGGTCACCAGCAGGTGAACGTCGCGCTGGTTGTTCTCGCTCCGCCGCTCGGCCGGGTCGGGACGGATGCGGACCGTGTAGGTATGGCGGCCGACCGTCTCGGGCGTGAAGGTGAGCGTGACGCTCTGGCTGCCGGGCGCCGCGTCCAGGCGAAGCGGGGCCGAGGCCAGCGGCGCATCGGCCTCCCGCAGTTCCACCTGGATGCCGCGGTCCGCCAGGCCCACGGCCTCGACGTCGACGGTGAGTTTCGCGATGTTGTTGACGGTCGATTCCTCGGGCGCCCGGACGTTCTCGATGCTGATGTCCTGGTACCCGCTCTGGGCCGAGAGGTCGGTTCCGATGCCGACGGTGTAGATGCGCGGCGGTCCGAGGGCGGCGATCTCCTTGACGACGTCGCCGCCCGCGTTGTGGATACCGTCGCTCATCAGGATGACGCCGCTGGTGTCGATCATGCGTGCGGCGGCCAGAACGTCTTTGACGGCCCGCGCCAGGTTGGTGGCGTCGCCCTCGGGGCTCGGCCACCGGCCCTGTTGGACCTCGTGGGCCCGCGTGTCGAACCAGAACAGTTTGACCTCGAAGGCCGTCTGCAGCCGCCCCAGGTACTCCTCGATCTGCCGCGCCGCCAGGCTCAGCCGGTGAGGCGTGTCGGGGTAATCGCTCACGGACATCGACTCCGACGCGTCCACCAGCAGGTAAAGGTCGGTCCGGTGCTCCAGGGTCTCCTCGAAACTGAGGACCGGCTTGAAAATGAGGAGCACCAGGAGCAGGATCGCCACCAGCCGCATCGCCAGCAGGCCGGCCATCGGCAGCCGCCCCAGGTAGTTGAACACCCGCAGGTAAAAGAACAGGACCCACACGCCGCACGCCAGCATCACCAGGCCCATCAGCGTCAACTGGACCTGCCACGCCGAATCGCCCGCCGCCACCCACGTCATCAGAAACACGAGGGCCGCAAGCGCCAGGCCCACCGTGACCTGCCACATCGGCAGAATCGGCTCGGCGGCCCCGGCTTCGCCCCCGCCGCCGCCTTCGCCCGAACCGGCCGAACGAATCACGCCGTGGAGGAGGACGGCCAGGAACACGAGCGCGGCGACGACGGCCGTCACGTAGCCGGTCATCGTCAGGCCTTCGCTGTAGAACAGCAGCCGCGTCTCGCCCATCGCCAACCTCGGCCGTGTCTGTGAGTTGCCCCGGCCAGTCCGGGACAGGGGGAGTTATACCACGCGGCAGAGGTTGCGGCTACAACCGTTCGCGCAGGCGCCACTGGCTGCTTGCCAGCCAGTGTCTCGCGACCGGCGGGAAGGCACCGCGGAGGTTTGCGCCGCAGGTCTCCCGACCCGCCGCGCGAAACGGGGCCCAAACCGCGCGGCAGCCTTCCCAGGCCGCCGCGAGAGGTCGCGCAAACCGCGCGGCGGCCTTCCCAGGCCGCCGCGAGAGGCCGCGCGCGGGTGCGGTTCCGCTCTGGCGGGTGGCATGGTCATCCCGAAGGGTGACCATGTTTCAGCCTAACCATCCGCGCATCCCAACCGTACTCCTCCGCCGAGGCAAGTCGGAAGAGCGGGGCCGACATGTTAAAGTATGACCGACCCCAAGCGGACGCAAGGAGGAGGGACAGGTCACATACGCGCCGGAGCGCTGGCGCCACGGCCTCAATGAAAACATGGTCACCCTTCGGGATGACCATGCCACCCTCCCGGAGACCCCGCCTATGACGTGACAGAATACTACCGACCGGGCGACGTGCTGCGGAGGTGCTTGCGCCAGCGGCGCTCGAGTTCGGCGAAGTCGAAGCCGTACGCCTTCTGGAGCGAGGCAGCCTGGTCCTTGCCGTCTTTAAGGCCGTCGATGAAGGTCTTCAGCGCCGGCCGCCCCTCTTCGAGCAGGTAGTCCACCAGCGTCAGCGCCACGCTGTACTCATCGAGCGACAGGCCATCGGCGGGTTGGGCCTCAAACAGCGGCGCGATGGATTTCCCCGCTGCCGCCACGCCGGTTGCGCGGAGACGTTTCGGCGGTCCCAGGGCCCGATCGTTCACGGTGGTCATGTACTCGGCCAGGCCTTCGTGCAGCCAGAGCGGCAGGCGTCCGGGCGTCTTGTACAGTTCGAAGAAGGCGTGCGTACCCTCGTGGGCAAGCAGTTCCTGCTGACGCCGCACGTCGCGCGTATCGAGGGGAAAGCACAGGTGCACCAGGTGCGGCAGCCCCGGCCCGTGGTCCTCGGCGGCGAAGTACGCCCCGGCGGTTCGGGCGTCGTGGCCGTCGAACGTGCCGGCGTACTGCTCGAACGCGCGGCGGCGTCTGAACAGGATCACCACGCACTTGCCGTCCCAGACGCGGGTCCGCTGCGAGAGGCCGAACTGCTTCAGCAGGCTCGCGTAGAGGGCCTCGCTCCAGGCGGCGAACCGGGTTGTCGTGGCCGAGTCGGCGTCGCTGAAGAGCAGATAGTGCCGGGTCTCCGACATCCGAAGCGGCAGGCTCAGCCGGGTGTTGATCGCACCCAACCGCGTCTTCTGATGGGCCACGAGCGCCGCCTGGTTGAACGTGCCCAGCGGCCCGCGGTAGTCCTCCGGAAGCGAGTACAGCCGCCGACCCGCCTCGCTCGTTCCCGCTTTGTCGGCCTTGGGCTG
>CAZEBQ010000120.1:9758-11412 GCA_964510295.1 uncultured Anaerolineales bacterium
CGTCAAACTCACCGGCGCCCGCGGGCGCGGCAAGCAGCACCGCGGGCGCGGCGGCGAGGATCGCGACCGCCGTCGTCAGACAGCCCCGGATGCCGCCGCCGCACGTCATGTCGGCTCCTCGTTCCCCGACACGTCGCTCACCGTTTCAGACGCCTCGGCCGCGCGGGGTATGTCATCCAGCATGCGTCGCGGCAGCCGCACCGTCTGGACGATGCGGCTGTCTTCGATCGCGCGGTCCAGCACGGTCGCGTGCCGGTCGATCCACGCCAGGAGCCGCCCGTCAGCCACGTCGGCGCGGACCGTGGCCTCGGTCTCGGGTCCCATGAGGCGTTCGGTCACCGCGTCGGCCAGACGGTCGAGGCCGTCGCCCGTCAGCGCGCTCGTGGCGACGGCGCCGGGGCAGACCCGCCGCAGGAGGTCGAGATGCAGCGGCTCGGTCACCAGGTCCACCTTGTTGAGGACCACGAGTTGCGGTTTGCCGCTGCAGCCGATCTCTTCGAGCACCGTGGCGACGGCCTTCAGGTCGGCCCGGACGTGCTCGGTTGAGGCATCGACGATGTGCAGCAGGAGGTCGGCATGGACCGCCTCTTCGAGCGTGGCCTTGAACGAGGCCACCAGATGGTGCGGCAGGTCGCGGATGAAGCCGACCGTGTCGGAAAGCAGCGCCGTCAGGCCGTGCGGCAGGGGCCAGGAACGGGTCCGCGTGTCGAGCGTGGCGAACAGTTTGTCCTCAACGTAGGCCCGGGCGCCCGTCAGGGCGTTCAACAGGCTCGATTTGCCGGCGTTCGTGTACCCGACGAGGCCGATGGTGAGTTGGTCGCGGCGTGACCGGACCTCGCGTTCCTTGCGGGCGTCGATACGGGCCAGGCGTGCCTTGAGGTCCTTGATGCGGCGTCGGACGATGCGGCGGTCGGTCTCGAGTTGGGTCTCGCCTGGCCCGCGGGTGCCGATGCCGCCCTCGATGCGCGACAGGTGCGTCCACATCTTCGCCAGCCGCGGGTACGCATACTCCAGTTGCGCCAGTTCCACCTGCAGCCGCGCTTCGTGGGTCCTGGCCCGCGAGGCGAAGATGTCGAGGATGAGTTCGCTGCGGTCGATCGTCTTGATGCCGGTGCCCTTTTCGAGGTTGCGGATCTGGGCCGGCGCCAGGTCATTGTCGAAGATGATGACGTTGGCACGCTCGGCCCCGGCGAGGCCGCGGAGT
Source organism: uncultured Anaerolineales bacterium (assembly GCA_964510295.1). GTDB lineage: Bacteria > Planctomycetota > Phycisphaerae > FEN-1346 > FEN-1346 > JAUVZF01. Next base: position 10,963 of record CAZEBQ010000120.1, read on the forward strand.
TCGTCGACCTTGCCGCGACCGATGTACGTGCCGGGGTGGATCGTGCGGCGGCGCTGCGTCAGGGTGGCGACGACACGTGCGCCGGCGGTACGGGTGAGGCGCTCGAGTTCCTCGAGGCGGTCTCGGTGACCCTGTTCATCGGGCTCGCCGCGAGCGTCGCAGAGGACTTCAACCAGGACGGCGCGTTCCTTGACGACCGTGCGCCGGGTATCTTGGAGTTCCTTCACGCCCTTGGATTATGCCTCCTCACGCACCTGCCGCAGCCGGTGCTCCCTGTATTATCGCCACTAATGGTAGAACCCCTTTAGGCCGGGGTCAATGCGGGAAAAACGGGCGTGCGCGTCAGCCCCTTCTCGCCGCGGCGTGAGGGCGCCGCAGGGCAGGCACCGGATGACCCGCCGCCTTGTACGTGTTTAGCATGTCATTCCGAGCGAGCGAAAAAGAGTCGAG
>CAZEBQ010000121.1:0-4650 GCA_964510295.1 uncultured Anaerolineales bacterium
CCTGGGAAGGCCACCAGGCGGACAAAAAGGCGAAGTAGCGTTGTAGGATTAGCCCATTGCGTGGCGAGCGTTCTTGCCCACCGCGCAAGAACCCGCTCCGAGGGCCCGCCCAACACCTGCCTGACCTTGCTTCAAGATGGAGCGCCAACAAACCGGCCGCTGCTACGTCAAATACGGTGCCGCCCGCTTGCCGCTTGACCCCGGGTGAGGCGGTCATTATGGTGACCTGTGGCGCAGCGTCGGCGTTGTGGGAGAGGTTGGACATGACACGGGCAATGACGATGGCGGCGGTTGTTCTTTCGCTGCTTGGCAGCACCTCGGTGCCGTCTCTCGCCGCCCCCGCCGCCGCCCCCGCCGCCCCCCCCGCCGCCGCCCCCGCCGCCCCCCCCGCCGCCGCCGCCGGTCACGTCGCGGAACTCGACGTGGTGGTCGAGACAAACCTCCGCGTGACGGCCGAGCACCGCAAGGCGTACCTGGAGACGATGCTCGAACTCGCCCGGCGGTGCGTCGGTGGTCTCGTGCCGCCGCGCATGCGCGACCCCGCAACCACCCCGCCCGACGGCGCAGCGCCCTACCGCCTGTTCATCCGGCACCAGGGGAACGTCGACGTCGAGCAGACGGCGTCGCCGGCGAAGACCGTGGGCCCGGTGCCTGGCGGCATCATGAAACTGACGGCTCGCCAGAAGGGGAGATTCATCTTCCGCCTCGCCAGGTGGAACGGGGCGGGGTACCCGACGCTGGACACCTGGTCGAGCGAGTTCACCACGGCACACGTCGTGCCGGTCCCCGCCGACGCGACGACCGACGACGTGGCTTACCTTCGCAGCGAGGCGCTCCTGGCGGCGATGCCCGACGCCGTCGCCCGGGGCATCCTCGACCGCATCCTGCCCATCCGCCTGGCCGCCACCTCGGGTGAGCCGGGCAAGCCCAGGGCCTACACCGTCACGGTTGAAAACCGGTCCCGGTGGACGCTGCGGAAACTGAGGGTCGAGGTGGCCTGGATCGAACAGGCGGGCACGAACCGCTACCGCTACTGTGCCCAGCCCGAGTACGAGGGATCGCTCACGCCGGGAAAGACCGTCGAACTCAAAGGCACGGCCCCACGGGCGCCCTCGCCGTTGGCGTGGGACTACCGGTTGCCGACGCAGATTATGGCGACGCCGACCTTCGCACCGGGCGCCGTCGATGCGGACAAGGGGAAATAGCGGGGACCGCTGGGAACGATCCCCAGGGCCAGCCAAGGAGCGGACACATGCGAAGGCTCAAATGGCCAATGGCGCTGGCGCTGGCGGCGCTTGCCGTGCCGGTTGCGGCGGCCACGCGGCGGCGGGGGCCGATTCCCGAGGTGGACGTCGCCGTCAAGACCAACCTGAGCCTGGCGCCCGAACACACCGAGACGTACCTCGCCACGCTCTTCAGTTACTCCCGCATGTGCCTGGGAGGGCTGTTTGACCGCACCGCGAAGGTCACCTCGGGCCAGATGGAGGACGGCGCGGCCCATTACCGGCTGACGGTGGTTCACACGGGCACGCTCGTCACGGCGAACGCGCCGAAGGTCGCTCGGGCGGTCCGCAAGACCACCTCGGTGACCCAGTACCTGCTGACCCAGCAGAAAGGAAGATTCCAGTTCGACCTGGCCCGCTGGACCGGTACGGCCTACGAGAGCGTTGGCGCGTGGACCAGCAACTTCGCCACGGTCCACCACACGATCGTCCCGACCGGCGTCAAGCGCGCCGAGATGCCCAAGTGGCGCAGAACGGCCACCATGAGGGCCGACCCCGAGGCCGTCAAGGCCGGCATCCTCAGCCGCCTGATGCCCGTTCGCGTTCTGCGGACCACCGGCCCGCCGGGCGGCACGCAGAACGTTACGGTCTCCCTCGCCAACGAGTCGCTCTGGCCGCTCAAGACCGCCAAGGTGAGCCTCGCGTGGTCCGACCAGAAATCCAGGCAGCCACACCGCTACTATGCGCAACTGAACTACGCCGGCCTGCTCATGCCCGGCCAGAAGACCACCCTGCGCGGAACCGGCGACCCCAGGGACGTCTCCTACCTTTACGAACTGGCGATGCCCACCCAGATTACGGTCAACCCCACGTTCGACCCCACCCGGGGCCCCGTGTGGGTCCGGCGTCACACAGAGTTGATGAAGCAGCCGGCATCGCGGTCCGCGGCCGCCAGGATCATCCAGCGCGCGTTGGGTGGGATGACGCCCCTTGAGATGAAGGTCGTGGCCGAGGCCCTCGTCGCGCTGCTGGCCCACGATGCCCCCCAGAGCGACGCCGATGTGCCGCAGGATGTGCGACGCTTGCTCGAGCAGATCGGCTCGCCGGCCGTCCCCCTGCTGGCCGACGGCCTGACGAACGAGAATCCGGGCATCCGTCTCGGCGCCGCCTGTGCGCTCCAGCACATCAAGGTGACCGAACCGGCCGTCCACAGCCGCCTTCGCGCCGCGCTCAAGGACGCGTGCGAACCCGTCCGCGCCGCCGCCGCCAAGGCCCTCGAAGCCAACGGCCAGAAGCCGCAACCCGAACCCGACGCAGCCCAACCGCAGGAAATGAAATAGCCGCGACCCGATTCAGAAGGGGGGCGTTCCATGAGTTACTCCGCCAAGTCGATCCTGGCCGGTGCGGCCGCTGTCGTCCTGTTGTGTGGCCCGGTGCCGTGGGCCGCCCGCGCCGCAGAGCCGGTGCCGGAACTCGACGTCGTTGCCCGAACGGCCGTCCGGCTCCATCCGGACCATACCCGCATGGTCCGGCGGAAGTTGGTGGAATACGCCAGGGAGTGCCTCGGCGGCCTGGTGTCGCCCGACACGCCCCCCCAGGAGGGCGCCCCGAAAGACGGGGCGGCGCGGTTCCGCCTGTTCATCGAGCACACGGCTACACTCAAAACGGCAAGCACGGTAGAGAAGCAGGATATGTTGACGCGGGAGGGCTACTACGGACTGTGGTTCGCCACGAAGGATCAGGGCGCCTACAAGTTCCGGATCGCCCAGTGGAAAAAGTCGCACTACGTCAACGTGGACCAGTGGACCTGCCCCTATGCCGTCGTCCACCGCATCGATGTGTGGAAGAAGTTCACCAGCCGGGACATACCGGTTCTGCGCGAAAGGGCTTTGAAGAATGCGTTTCCGGAACACGTCAAGCACGCCTTGCTCGGCCGCATCCTTCCAATACGTATCGTCCAGTCGCGCGGGGTCGTGGGCGCGACGCAGTCGTGCCGCGTCATTGTCAAGAACGCATCCCCTTGGCCGCTGAAGAGCCTGAAGGCCACGATTCACTGGTCCGACGCACGCGCCAAGGGACAGGCGCGCTATAAGGCTGCCATCAGCGTGGCCCAGGTGCTGGCGCCTGGCAAGCAGACCGACGTCCCGTGCATGGGTGAGCCGGTTACGCGGGATTTCCGTTGGCAGTATCTGGAGCCGATGAAAGTCGACGCCTCGCCTGTCTTCGCTCCGGCCGAACCGTGAGGCGGCTGCCTCCGCACGCATTGCCTCACGGGCCGACGAAGTACCGCATCGAGCCCTTCTTGAACTCCCGCACCGAGAACAGCACGTCGTAGTCCGTCAGGCCGGCGGCGTCGGCCAGGTGCGCAACCGTGCGGCGGACCGCATCTTCCGAGCGGCCGTGCGTCATGGCGAACAGGGTGTACGGAAAACCGGGAAGCGCCGGGCGACGGTAACAGTGGCTCACCGCCGGGTCGGCCGCCAGGGACTGGCCGGCGGCGTCAATCGTCTCGGGCGGCGAGCAGAAGACGGCCATCCCGTTCGCGCGGTAGCCCAACTCGCGATGCCGCACGACCGCCCCGAAACGCCGGATGACACCGGCATCGAGCCACTCGCGGACCTGCTCGACGACGTGGGCCACCGGCCATGCCAGACGCTCGGCTACCGCCTCAAAGGGCTCGCGCTCGGGCGGCAGGCCGTCCTGGATGAGCCGGACGAACTGCCTCTGCTGCTCGCTGAGCGCCGCCGGTTCCGCCGCCGGTTCCGCCGCCGCCCCCGGCCCCGCCCCCGGCGCCCGACGCGTGTTGCGCGGCGGGTCTCCTGACCCGCCGCGCTTCTGCCCGCGCGCGGCCCCGTCCCCCGTCAGGTCAAAATGCACGCGAATCTTGTACACCGCCAGGGCCGGCAGGCTGTGGATGTCGGCGATGCCCGTCTCGCCGCGCAGCCGCTCGAGCGTTCGGTCCAGGGCGGCCTGCGACCGCTCGGTCAGCGTGAACCAGAGGTTGTACGCCCCGCCGCGCGCGTAGTTGTGCGTCACGCCCGGCAGACGGTTCACCGTCTCGGCCACCTCGTCGAGGCGGTCGGCCGGGACCTTGGCCGCCACAAGCGTCGAGACGTATCCCAGACGCCGCGAGTCGAACACCGGGCCGAGACGACGGATCACGCCCCCTGCCAGGAGCCGGCCGACCCGGTCGACGACCTCCCCGGCTCCGACGCCCAGGCGCGCAGCCACCGCGTCGAACGGACGCTCCGCAACGGGAAGGTCCGACTGGATGGCCGTCAGGATTCGCTTGTCGAGATCGTCCATCGTTTGCCGGTTACGCGGCGGGCAAGCCCGCCGGCTAACGGTGCGCGACTACGCGGGGTCAGGTAAGTTTTTTGCGGTTCCCGCGCGGCGGGTCTCCGGACCCGCCGGCTAACGGTGCGCG
>CAZEBQ010000121.1:4750-11389 GCA_964510295.1 uncultured Anaerolineales bacterium
TTCCCGCGCGGCGGGTCTCCGGACCCGCCGCGCAACGTAGCGTCGTCGTGCTACGCCGTCTCGTGTGTCAGGATGGCCTCAACGAGGCCGGGGACCGTGTGCGGGTCGGCCTCGACGGTCGGTTCCAGGCCGGCCTCGCGAAGCGTCGCGGACGTGGTCGGCCCGATGCTCGCGACGCGGGCGCGCGACGCTCGGACGCGGTCCGCCCCGACGGTGCCGACGAGGTTGCGGACCGTCGAGGAACTCGTCAGCGTCAGCCAGTCGATCTCGTCCGCCTCCAGCGCGTCGGCCACCGTGCCGCAACTCGCCGTGTCGGGCACCGTGCGGTAGGCGACGATGTTGCTGACCTCGGCGCCCCGGGCGGCCAGGGCGTCGGGCAGGTCGTTCGGAGCGATGTCGGCGCGAGGCAGGAGGACGCGGTTGCCGGTCAGGTCGCCGGTCGCGATGAGCGCTTCGGCCACGGCCGCCCCGGTAAACGTCTCGCTCTGGAGGTCGGATCGGATGCCGAACCGCGCCAGCCGCTCGGTCGTGGCCGGGCCGATGGTGGCGAGGCGTGCGGTGGCCAGCGCGCGCGCGTCGAGGCCGGCGCGGGCCAGGGCGGCGAAATAGGCCTCCACGCCGTTGACGCTTGTGAAGACGATCCAGTGGAACGTTGCGGCGTTGCGTGCGGCCGTATCGAGCGGCGCGGGATCGTCGGGCGGTTCGATGCGGATGGCGGGCGATTGGATCACCTCGGCCCCGAGCGATTCCAGCCGGCCCGCCAGCGCCGACGCCTGGGCCCGCGCGCGCGTCACGACGATCCGCCGGCCGAGCAGCGGCCGCCGCTCGAACCACTGCAGACGATCGCGCAGCGTCGCCACCTCGCCGACCACGATGACGGCCGGCGCTTTCAAGGCCGCCCCTTCAGCCGTCTGCGGCAGCGTCGCGAGTGTGCCGGTGACGGTTTGCTGTCGCGGCGTGGTTCCCCAGCGGACGGCGGCGGCCGGCGTGTCGGGGCTGCGGCCGCGGGCGATGAGGTTCTCGGCGATGGCCGCCAGGTTCCGGACGCCCATGTAGAAGACGAGCGTTCCCGGCCAGCGGGCCAGGGCGTCCCAGTCGAGGGTCGAGTCGGCCTTGTCCGCGGCCTCGTGGCCCGTGACGAAGGCGACGCCGCTCGCCAGGTGACGATGCGTTACGGGAATGCCGGCGTAGGCGGTCGCCGCGACGGCGGCGGTCACGCCGGGCACGACCTCGAATTCGATCCCGGCGTCGGCGAGCGCCAGGGCTTCTTCGCCTCCGCGGCCGAAGACGAACGGGTCGCCGCCCTTCAGGCGGACGACCGTCGCGCCGGCCCGCGCCTTCTCGACGAGCAGGGCGTTGATCTCTTCCTGCGAGAGGGTGTGCTCGGCGGCGCGTTTGCCGGCGTAGATGCGTTCGGCCCGGGCGGGGGCATGGTCGAGCAACCGCTCCGAAAGGAGCGCGTCGTACACGACCACGTCGGCCGCAGCGAGGACCTCGCGGCCGCGGAGCGTCATGAGGCCCGGGTCGCCCGGCCCTGCGCCGACAAGGTATACGCGTCCGTGGCTCATTCGATGCCTCCGGCCGCCTTCGGCCTGGCGTATTGTACCAGCGGCGCCGCGTGCGGTGTGCGAAATCTTCGCCTCTTGTTTCCTTGCACTCGGCCGGGGCGGCGGTAGAATCGCCCGGCAAACCGGAGAAAGGAGACGCAGATGGCGGATGAAATTCGAATCGGCATGATCGGCATGGGCGGCTTTATGAACACGCACAGCAAGGCACTCGGCCAGATTCCCGAGGCACACGTCGTCGCCATCACCGACCCGGAGGCCCGGAACCGGGCCAACCACAAGCAGCGGTACGCCCACCTGGCCGACGCCGCCGAGTACGACCGGTACCAGGCCATGCTCGACGCCGAGACACTCGACGCCGTCGTCATCGCCAGCCCGCACACCCTCCACTTCGAGCAGGTCATGGCGGCCCTGGACAGGGGGCTGCACGTGCTGGTCGAGAAACCGATGGTCTGCCGGATCGACCGCGGCGTTGAGGTCGTCAAGAAGGTCCGCGAGACCGGCCTCGTCCTGACGATCGGCTATCACCGGCACACCGACGGCACGTACCGCTACGTTCGCCGCGAGATCGCCGCCGGACGCATCGGCAAGGTCCGGGCCGTCTCGGCCTTTCAGTGCCAGGAGTGGAAGAAGGCGACGGCCGGCACGTGGCGGCAGGTGCCGGACCTGTCGGGCGGCGGCCAGTTGAACGATTCCGGCAGCCACCTCGTCGACATCGTGCTCTGGATGACGGGCCTTCAGGCCGAGACCGTCTCGGCCGAGATTGACAACTGCGGCACGGACGTGGACATCAACTCGGCCGTCAGTGTCCGGTTCACGGGCGGCGCCGTCGGCACGCTGACCGTCATCGGCGACGCTCCCTCGTGGTGGGAAGATATCAGCATCATCGGAGACGAGGGCGCCTTCCACATCCGCCAGGGCGCGGGGATTACCCAGCAGGTCGGTTTCCGCGACGTGCAGATGACCGTGGAGGCCGAGCGGCTGGGGAGCGAATCGGTTTCGGTCGACTTCATCCGCGCCGTCAAGGGTGAGGGCGAGCCGGTGGCCCCGGCCGAGTGCGGCCTGCGCGTCATCGAACTGACCGAAGCCGCCTGGAAATCCGCCGCCGCCGGCAAGCCCGTGGCCGTGCCCAAGAGCAAGGTGTAGCGGCAGACGCGGCCGAGGCCGTTTCGAGCCCGCTGCGGGAGCGGCGGGTTGTCCTTAGACTCCGCGCGGCGGCCTTCCCAGGCCGCCGTGTTGCCATCGTCGGCGTGTTCTCGTGGTGGCCTGGGAAGGCCACCACGCAGAGGGCGGCTAGGAACGCGGCCGGACGTTCACGTCATGTTGAGCGGCTGCGAGGGGCGCGAGCACGAGGTCCGTCGCCAGCAACGACATCGCTCCGAAGCGATCCTCCAACGTGCCGGTCACGAGGTAGGGTCCGCGCGTGGCGAGGCGGTGGCCGAGGCGCTGGTAGGCGTCGGGCAGGAGGACGGCCTCGATGACGCCGGTTTCGTCCTCGAGGCTGAAGAACTTGAGGAACTCACCCGTTTTGGTGCGTGCCCGCCGCTCGGCAAAGACGATTCCCGCCACGGTGACTTCGCCGCCGGGGTGGTCGGCCAGGTCGGTGATGCGGTGGATTGGGATGTCCCGCCGCTGCCGCGGCGGGCTCGACGCGCTCGGCGGGCTCGATTCGATGAGGGGTCGGTAGATTGCCATCGGGTTGGCCGAGGGCGTCATGCCGAGCAGTTGGTCCTCCAGTTCGAGTTTCTTGAGCGGCTCATAGTCGGCCAGGTCGGGGCAGGGAGGCGGGTCGGCGGCATCCTCGAAAAGCGGGCCCTGCGACCGGGGCGATTCCAGCAGCGCATGGACCTGCCAGAGCGCCGCCGGCCGGTTGGACGCCAGCGAGTCCATCGCGCCGGCCGTCGCCAGGTTTTCGGCCTCCTCGCGCGACAGGCGCACGCGGGCCATCAGGTCGGCCACCGACCGGTACGGGCCGTCGGCCTGGCGCGACGCGACGATGCGGCGCATCGCCCGCTGCGAAAGGCCGCGCACGTCCATCAGGCCCATACGGACGGCAACGCGGCGGGAGGGGCTTGGACCGGCTGGTGGCCTTCCCAGGCCGCCAGCGGAGACGGGCGATAGGTGTGATTCGCGGCGGCCTGGGAAGGCCGCCGCGCGGTTCCCGTCAAGCCCGCCGGCTAACGACTCTTCATCAACCAGTACCCATTCGGTCGAGGGCTCGATGTCGGAGGCGTTGACGTCGAGAGCGAGGATGGGGCACCCGCGGCGTCGGGCGTCTTCGAGATAGGTGCGTCGCTCGTAGTATCCGGCCTGATTCGCCAGGACCGCCGCCGCGAACTCCGCCGGCCAATGGGCTCGCAGGTACACCGCCCGGTACGCAATCTCGCCGTAGGTGCAGGCGTGGGCCTTGCAGTAGGAGTAGCCTGCGAACTGGGCGACGCGGTCCCAGAGGGTCTCGGCGTCGGCTCTCGGCGCGCCGCGGGCGAGGCAGGCACGGATGAACCGGGTCCGCCACGCCTGAATCCGCTTCGGCGGCGCGCCCTTGGCGAGGTCTTTGCGGAGGCGGTCGGCTTCGGCCGGCGTGAACCCGGCGGCCGCGTGGGCCACGCGAATGACGTCTTCCTGGTAAAGCATGACGCCGTAGGTGTCGGCGAGGACCTCCCGCAGCGCCGGATGCAGATACTCGGCGGGCGCGAGGCCCCGTCGCCTGCGGATGAACCGGTCCTTCATGCCGCTGGAGGCGGGGCCCGGACGGATGAGCGAGAGGCCGAGGATGACGTCCATCCGGCGCTTCGCGCCCATCATCTTGAGCAGGTTCCGCATGCCGGGCGACTCGATCTGGAAGCATCCGAACGTATCGCCCCTGGCCAGGATCGCCGCCGCACCCCGGTCGCCGTCGCGGATGGCCTCCGGATCGATGCGCACGCCGTGGTTCTTTTCGATTTCGCGCACCGCCGTCTGGATAATCGAGAGCGACCGTTGGGCCAGGAGGTCCATCTTCACCAGGCCGACGGCCTCGACCGCCTCGGCGTCATATTGGGTAATGACGATGCCTTTCGCTGCGGTCTGGAGCGGCAGGTAATCGGTCAGCGGACGGTCGCCGATTACGAGGCCGCCCACGTGCACGCTCAGGTGTCGGGGAAAGGAGTTGAGGACGGCGGCGGTTTCGAGAATCCGCGCGATGTCTTCCCGGCCGACCGGGAAGTCCCTCAGTTCCGGAAACGAGAGGACGGCGTCGGGGATGCTTGCGGCCGCGCCATACGGCAGCCGCCGCGACAGGCGGTTTACCTCCTCCGGCGGCAGACCGTGGGCCTTGGCCACCTCGCGGAACGCGCTCTTGGCCTGGAAACTCTGGTGGGTCGAGATCATGGCGACGCGGGCCGCCCCGCAGGTGTCGTAGACGTGCTGGATGACCTGGTCGCGCGACCGCCAGCAGATGTCGAGGTCGATGTCCGGGCAGTCGGCCCGTTCGAGGTTCAGGAATCGCTCGAAGAGCAGCCCGTACTTCAATGGGTCCACGCCCGACAGGCCCAGGCACCACGCCACGAGACTCCCTGCCGCCGACCCGCGGGCGACACACGGAATGTCCTGCCTGCGTGCCCATGCCACGATCTCGTGCATGATGAGGAAGTAGTCGGCGAAGCCGAGGCGGTCGATGACGGCGAGTTCCTTCTCCAGCCGCCGCACCGCCGCAGGCCGAAGCGGACGGTAACGCGCTGTGAGCCCCGCGAAGGCGAGTTGCGCAAGGTACGAGTAAGGCGTCTCGCCCTTCGGGATCGTGGCGCTCGGAAAGATCGGCCGACCGAACGGAAGGTCGAGGTTACAGTCGGCCGCGATGCGGACGGTGTTGGCCGCGGCCTCGGGCCGGCGGCGAAACAGGGCGGCCATCTCGTCGGGACCCTTCAGGTACGCCTTCGGATGGGCGAGTTCCCGCCGGTCCACGTCCGAGACGGTCGTCAGCGTGGCGATGGCGCGGAGCGTCCGATGGGCGCGATACCGGCCGGGCGCGTGAAACGCCACCGCCCCGCTCGCGACCAACGGAATGCGCCGCCGCGAGGACGCGCGGGCGAGACCATCGTTGGCCAGACCCATCGAACGGTCGCCGAACTCCTCGAGCATTGCAAAGAGCCGGCCCTCGGGCACGCGGCCCGCAAGGCGCGCCAGCAGCGCTGCGTCGGGGACGAGGACGTAGAGCCCCTGATGGTCGGCGGCGACGGCCTCGGCCAGGTCGAACGCCGGGTTCAGGTGACGGGCGGTTACCAGGCGGCAGAGCGTGCGGTAGCCCTCGAGGTTGCGGGCGAGCAGGACGGCCCGGCTGTGGCGCCCGAGCCGGCCGAGCCCCCCGAGCCGGTCGAGCCGACCGAGCCGGATGCGGGAGCATCCGGGCACGTTCGGCGGGCCGTGCGATCCCCGCGCGGCGCCTGCGCCCGGCGGGTCTCCCGGCCTGCCGCCCGCCGGCGCGCCTTCGATGAGTTCGGCGCCCAGGATCGGCTTCAGCCCGGCCTCGCGCGCCTTCCGGTAAAACGCAATCGAGCCGTAGAGACCGTTACGGTCGGTGAGCGCGAGGTCGTGGTAGCCCAGGGCTCGGGCGGTTTCGAGGAGTTCGTCAAGGCGGCCGGCGCCGTACAGGTGCGAATGCTCGCTCCGGACGTGGAGGTGGACGAAGCCGGCTGTGGGTTTTGGTTTAGAGGCCATGGCGACGGTCTTTCATGGCCCCGTGCCGGCCGCTCTTGCTGCTAAGCGGTCTTACGTAAGTCTTTTGCTGTGGCGAGAACGGCACCCGCTCGCTTACGCTCGCGGCTAGTTATACTCGCGCCCGACCAGCACACGTGAGAAAACCAGTAGCACACGTGAGAAAACCAGTAGCACACGTGAGAAAACTAGCCGCGCACGTAAGTAAGCGGCGCAACGCTCGCGGCTGGTTACACTCGCGCCCGACCAGCCACGTGAGAAAACCACTCGCGGCTGGTTATACTCGCGCCCGACCAGCACACGTGAGAAAACCACTCGCGCCCGACCAGCACACGTGAGAAAACTAGCCGCGCACGTAAGTAAGCGGCGCAACGCTCGCGGC
>CAZEBQ010000122.1:0-2890 GCA_964510295.1 uncultured Anaerolineales bacterium
CGAGCCCGCCGCCATCGAGCCCGCTGCTATCGAGCCCGCCGCTATCGACCCCGCCGCCATCGACCCCGCCGCCACCGAGCCCGCCAGCGCCGAGCCCGCCGCCATCGACCCCGCCGCCATCGAGCCCGCCGCCATCGAGCCCGCCGCTATCCAGCCCGCCGCCACCGAGCCCGCCAGCGCCGAGCCCGCCGCTATCGAGCCCGCCGCGGAAGCGGCGGGTTACGCCCGTCCCACCGTGGTCCACTACCTGCGGGCCTTCGCCGACGGCGCCTCCATCGAGCCCGCCGCGGAAGCGGCGGGTTACGCCCGTCCCACCGTGGTCCACTACCTGCGGGCCTTCGCCGACGGCGCCTCCCTCGACTTCGTCCACCTGGCCTGCCTGGCCCGGTGCTGGGCTCTGCTCGATTGCGCCGAGCCGGCGCCCGACGTGCGGGCGGCCATCCTCGAACGCCTGGAGGCCTTTCGCTCGCCCGACCGCGGATACCATCAGACCCTCGGCGCCCAACGCGGAACGGTTTACGGCGCGTTCCTCGCCCTCGGCGCGTATCAGGACTTTCAGACGCCCCTGCCCGACCCGGACGGTCTGGTTCGCTCCGTCCGGTCGCTCCGTTCGGATGGCGGCGGCTACGCCAACACGCCGGGCCTGCCGGAGGGCTCGTGCGCGGCAACGGCGGCGGCTGTGGTCCTGCTCTCGGAACTCGGCGAGGCGGTCGAACCCGCTCACCTGCGCTGGCTTGCCGATCAGGTGCACAGCGACGGCGGCTGGGCGGCCATGCCCGGGGCGCCGGTGGCCGATCTGCTCTCGACAGCCACCGCCGTCCACGCCCTCGCCATTGGGGGCGCGGCCTTGGACGAGGTCACCGACGGCTCTCTTGCGTTCGTCGAGAGCCTCTGGAGCGACGAAGGCGGATTCCGCGGACACTGGCTCGACGACCATCTCGACTGCGAGTACACCTTCTACGGGCTGCTGGCCCTCGGCCATCTGACGGGCTGACCATGCCGATCGACCGATCCCGGCTCGACAAGACGCTCCGCGCCGCCCGGCGCCATCTGTTGGCCCATCGGACGGCCGACGGCCACTGGGCGGGCCAGTTGGCTTCCAGCGCCCTCGCCACCGCCACCGCCGTCTGGGCCCTCCACCTTGTGGCGAAGAAAGCGAAAAAGGTGCCAGGTACCTTTTTTACGCTCATCCAGCCGGGGCTCGACTGGCTCGCGAACCACCAGAACCCCGACGGCGGGTGGGGCGACACCGGACGCTCCAACAGCAACCTCAGCACCACGATGCTCGCCTGGTCGGCCCTGGCTGCGTCCGACGGGGCGGACGCCCACGCCGCGGCCGCCTCGCGCGCCGAAGCGTACCTGGCGGGCGAGGCCGGCGGACTCGACCCGGCGCATCTGGCACGCGCCGTCGCGGAGCGCTACGGCACCGATCGGACGTTCTCGGCGCCGATCCTGACGATGTGCGCCCTGGCCGGCCGCCTCGGCAGCGGGCGCGAAGCGTGGCGGCACGTCAAGGCCCTGCCCTTCGAGTTGGCGGCCTGCCCGCCCGGGTGGTGGAAGCGGCTGCGGCTTCTGGTCGTCAGTTACGCCCTGCCCGCCCTGATCGCCGTCGGCCAGGTGCGCCACCACTTCCGCCCGCCCGTCTGTCCGGTGACGCGGCTAGTGCGGCACGTGGCGCGGCGGCCGACGCTCAGGCGGCTGGGCTCGCTTCAACCGGAGAGCGGCGGCTTCCTGGAGGCCACACCGCTGACGAGTTTCGTCACGATGAGCCTTGCGGCCGCCGGCCACGCCGACCACGACGTCGTGGCGCGCGGCGTGGAGTTCCTGGCGCGCTCGGCCCGCGCCGACGGCGCCTGGCCCATCGACACCGACCTCGCCACCTGGGTGACCACGCTGGCGACGGGCGCCCTGGCGGCGTCGTCGGACTTGGCGGCCGTCCTCGGGAAGGCGGACCGGCGGCGGATTCTCGACTGGCTCCTCGGCCAGCAGCACCGCCGCATCCACCCCTACACCTCCGCCGCACCGGGCGGATGGGCCTGGACCGACCTCTCGGGCGGCGTTCCCGACGCCGACGACACCTCCGGCGCCCTGCTCGCCCTCCGGCGTCTGGCGGTTGCCGACCCGCGTGTGCCGGGCGCGGCGGCGACGGGTGTCACGTGGCTCCTGGACCTTCAGAACCGTGACGGCGGCATCCCGACCTTCTGCCGCGGATGGGGCAAACTGCCCTTCGACCGCAGCAGCCCCGACCTCACCGCCCACGCTCTGGCCGCATGGAACGCCTGGCGCGACGAACTGCCGCCACAACTGCACCAGCGCGTCCGAGCGGCAACCGACCGGGCCCTTGCGTACCTCGACGCCCAACAGTCGCCGCACGGCCACTGGACGCCGCTCTGGTTCGGCAACCAGGACGCTCCGGACGAAGCGAATCCCGTGTACGGCACGGCCAACGTCGTGGCGGCGCTCGCGGGGCTCGCCCGAGAGGGTGCCGAGACCGCCGTCCGCATGAGGGCGCGAGGGACGGCGTACCTCGCCTCGGTCCAGAACGACGACGGCGGATGGGGCGGGGCGGCCGGCGTCGCGTCGGCGGTCGAGGAGACCGCCCTGGCCACCGGCGCGCTGGCCGCGCCAGGTACTGCGTCGGCCGCCGTCGAACGTGGCGCCGCTTGGCTCATCGAACGCACCCGGGAGGGAACGGTCTTTGACCCGGCGCCCATCGGCCTGTACTTCGCCAAACTGTGGTACTTCGAGCACCTCTACCCGGTGATCTTCACCGTTGGCGCCCTGGAGCGCGTGCGTGCCGCGGCTTCCGACACGTAGGCCGCGGCGTGCCGCGGCTTCCGACACGTAGGCCGCGGCGTGCCGCGGCAATCTATCGAGGATAAGCCGCGGC
>CAZEBQ010000122.1:2990-11295 GCA_964510295.1 uncultured Anaerolineales bacterium
GGCACGCTTTGCGGATATACTTACGGAGGCACCTTCGGAGGCCGGCGCCATGAGACGATTCGCTGTGCTGAGCGCGTGCGTGTTCCTCTTCGCTTCGGCGATGGGCTGCGACCGTCCGGCGCCGCCCGCGCCCACGGCGGCGCGCGACCCGATGCCGCAGGACTGGCCGATGTTCCGCGGCGGGCCCGACATGAGGAGCGTCGCAGGCGGCAGCCTGCCCGACGAACTGGCGCTCGTCTGGACGTTCAAGACCGATGACGCGGTCCGGTCGTCTGCGGCCATCGCAGGCGGGCGGGTCTTCGTCGGCTCCGACGACGGCCACCTCTACGCCATCGACCTGGCCTCCGGCAAGAAGGTCTGGGCCTTCAAGACCGACATGGGGGTCGAGGCGTCGCCGCTCGTCCTCGACGGCGTCGTGTACGTCGGATCGTCCGACGGCTTTCTGTACGCCGTCGACGCCGCAGCGGGCACGCTCAAGTGGAAGTACGAGACGGAGGACGAGATTCTGGGCGCGGCCAACTGGACGGCCTCGCCCGACGGAAGACGCAAGTGGGTCCTCGTCGGCAGTTACGATGCACGGCTGCACTGCGTCGACGCCGACACCGGCAAGGCCGTCTGGACGCTCGAGACCGACAATTCCATCAACGGGGCCGCCGCCGTCGCCGCCGGTAAGACCGTCTTCGGCAGTTGCGATGCACGCATTCACGTCGTCAACGTGGCCGACGGCCTGGAGACGGCCTCGATCAAGGCCGGCGCCTACATTGCCGGGTCGGCGGCCATGGCCGGCCGACGCGCCTACGTGGGGCACTACGAGGGGGAACTCCTCTGCGCCGACCTCGACGCCTCCAACATCGTGTGGCGGTACGGCGACGGTGACACGTCGTTCTACTCCTCGCCCGCCGTCGGCGACCGTGCCGTTGTCATCGGCGCCCGGGACCAGCGCCTGCACGCGGTGGACCGGGCCACCGGCAAGGCGCTGTGGACGTTCGCGACGCGCGGCGACGTGGACTCCTCGCCGGTCATCTGCGGCGACAAGGTCGTCTTCGGTTCGGGCGACGGGCGTCTCTACCTGGTGCGGCTGGCCGACGGCCGCGAGGTCTGGTCGTTCGAGACCGGCAAGACCGTGTCGGCCTCGCCGGCGGTGGCGTCCGACCGCGTGGTCATCGGCTCCGAAGACGGCATCGTGTACTGCTTCGGACCCAAGAGCACCACGAGTACGGTGCGGGTGCGGCGAACTCGTTTTGGTATCACGAGCCGTGAATAAAGTGCCGGCACAGTCCTGGTTAGCCGCGGTGCTTGCACCGCGCGTGCCGTCACAACGGGGGCAACTATGGCCGACATAGCCGTGCTCGTCGAACTCGAGAACGTAACCAAGACGTACCCGACGCCCGGCGGCGAGGGGTTGACCGTCCTCGACGCCGTCTCGCTCGCCGTCGCGGCAGGCGAATCGCTCGCCGTCGTCGGGCCGTCGGGAAGCGGCAAGAGCACGCTCCTGAACATCATCGGAACGCTCGACCGCCCGACCACCGGCCGTGTGTTGCTCGACGGACGGGACCTCTCGCACCTGGGCGACGACGCGTTGGCCGCCGTCCGCAGCCGGCAGGTCGGCTTCGTCTTTCAACTGCATCACCTCCTGCCGCAGTGCACCGCCCTGGAGAACGTGTTGGTGCCCGCGTTGGCCGGCGGCGGAACCGTCACGCGTGAGACGGAGCAGCGCGGCAAGCAGTTGCTCGCGCGGGTGGGCCTGGCGGACCGGATGGCGTACCGGCCGGGGCACCTCTCGGGCGGCGAGCGGCAGCGGGTGGCCGTGGCGCGGGCCCTCATCAACCAGCCGGCCTTGCTCCTGGCCGACGAGCCCACCGGGTCGCTCGACCGGGAGGCCTCCGCCAACCTGGAACAGTTGCTCGTTGAGGTCAACCGCGAGGAAGGCGTCACGCTGATCGTCGTGACCCATGCGTCGCCGTTGGCGGCGCACTGGGCCCAGGCGTTGGAACTCCGCGCCGGCCGCCTCGCGCCGCGGGAGCAGACTCGATGAGTGTTGCGCGGTGGGCAATCCTGCCCACCGCGCGTCGATTATCGTGAAGAGCGCGGCGGGCAGGATTGCCCGCCGCGCACGACACACGCGCTCCCGCGCGGCGGGTCTCCCGACCCGCCGCGCACGACACACGCGCACATAGCGCGGCGGGTCTCCGCACCCGCCGCGCGGGAAGCCGGATATGAACCTTCGGACACTGGTCGCGCGAAGCCTGCGGTTCCACTGGCGGAGCCACCTGGGCGTTGTCCTGGGTGCGGCGGTGGCCACGACCGTGCTGGTGGGCGCGCTCGTGGTGGGCGACTCGGTCCGCTGGAGTCTCCGTCGGATGGCGCTCGGGCGGCTGGGGAAGACGGAGATGGCCGTGGTCGCGCCGGGCCGGTTCTTCCGGGCCGGTCTTGCCGAGCAACTCCGCCTCGCCACGTCGGTCCGGGCGGCGCCCGTGTTGCAGATGCGCGGGATGGCGGCGCGGGTGGACGGCGCCGCCCGTGTCGGGGATGTCCAGATTCTGGGCGTGGATGACCGTTTCTGGGCCATGGGCGGCGTCGAGTCGCCCTTCGCCGATGGTTTGAGCGCTGCCACCGTCAACGAGCGGACGGCGCGGGCGCTGGGCGTCAAGGCAGGGGACCGGGTCTTCGTGCGGTTCGAGAAGCCGGCGGCGTTCTCTCTCGACGCACCCCTTTCCGGCGAATCGGAGGGACTCCTGGGATACCAACTGCCGGTGACCGGCGTGGCGCTCGACTCCGGCTTGGGCCGGTTCAGCCTGGCGGCCAACCAGGTGCCGCCTTACAACGTGTTCGTGCCGCTGGCATGGCTGCAGGCGCAACTCGATCTTCCGGGCAAGGCCAACCTTCTACTGGTGGGCGAAGCGGCGCCCGGCAAGGGGACGCCCTCCGCCCCGGAGGCGCTCGCGGGGGCGATTCGCCTCGCCGACGCCGAACACGAGGTCCGTCTCGTGCCCGGCCAGGACACGGCGGAGATTCGCACCAGCCGCGTCTTTCTCGACCCGCCCGTGGTCCGGGCCGCCGCCGAGGCGGAGCCTCGCGCCGTCGGCGTGCTGACGTACCTCGTGAACGAACTGTGCGTCGGCAACAAGACGACGCCGTACTCCATGGTCACGGCCATCGGCCCTCTCGGCCCGGCGAAGAGCGCGGCGGCTGAGGAGTACGTGGCCAGGATTTTGCCGGCGGACATGGCCGACGACGAGATCGTCATCAACGCGTGGCTGGCCGCCGACCTGGGCGCCAAGGTCGGCGACCGCCTGACGCTCGTCTACTTCGTGGCGGGGCCGATGCGTCGGCTCGCGGAGACGGCGAGCACATTCCGCATCCGGGCGGTCGTCGCGCTCGAGGGAGCGGCGACCGACAAGACGCTCCTGCCGGATTTCCCCGGCCTCTCGGGCGTCGAGAATTGCCGCGACTGGCAGCCGGGCTTCTCGCTCGACCTCAAGCGAATCCGGCCCAAGGACGAGGCCTACTGGCAGACGCATCGCGGCACGCCCAAGGCGTTCGTGACGCTGGCGGCCGGGCAGAGGATGTGGCGGAACCGCTTCGGCGACCTGACGGCCATACGCGTCCCCGGCGCGGGGCGGGCCGACGTCGAGAGCGCGGTTCTGGCGCGCCTCGACCCGGCCGAACTGGGTCTCTACTTCCGTCCGGTCCGCGACCTGGCCCTGGCGGCAAGCGGCCAGGCGCTCGATTTCGGGCAACTGTTCCTGGGCCTGAGTTTCTTTCTCATCGTGGCGGCGCTCGTGCTGACCGGCCTCTTGTTCGCCCTGGGCGCCGAGCAGCGGGCCGAGGAGACCGGCATGCTGCTGGCGGTCGGCTATCCGCCGAAGCGCGTGCGGCGGCTGATGTTGGCCGAGGGGGCGGCGCTCGTGCTCCTCGGCGCAGCCGCCGGCACGGTCGGAGGCGTCGCGTACACGCGGCTGGTCCTGTGGGGCCTGGCGACGGTCTGGCAAAGCGCCGTCGGGGCGTCGGACATCGTCTTCCATGCACGTCCGCTGACGCTGCCGGCGGGCGCGGCGGCCGGCGTCGTGGTGGCGCTCGTCGCGGTGTGGCTGACGCTGCGGCGGCAGGCCCGTGCCCCGGCGCGACTCCTGTTGTCGGCGGGCGCCGATGCGGAACGTCAGGTGCGGGTGTCGCGGGGCGCGCGGCCGTGGGTCGGATTCGGCCTGGCGGTCGGGTGCGCGGTGGGCGCCACGGCGCTTCTGGTCACGAAGGCTTCGGCCAAGGGACAGGCCCAGGCGGGGGTGTTCTTCGGCGCCGGGGCGCTGCTGCTCGTGGCGGGGCTGTGTCTGTGCCATGCGGCGTTTGGGCGGATGGCGGCGTCGAGTGCGCGGCGACGGTTGTCGGCCGGGGGGCTGGGTCTCAGGAACGCCACGCGACGGCCCGGCCGCAGTCTGGCGACGGTCTCGCTCGTGGCGTTCGGGGCGTTTCTGGTCGTCGCCGTCGGCGTGTTTCATCGTCCGCCGCCCCAGGACGCCGGCGTCCGGGCCTCGGGGACGGGGGGGTTCAGGCTCCTCGGCCGGACGACGCTGCCTATCCATTACGACCTGCTGACCGCCGACGGCCGCGCAGCATACGCCCTGCCGGACGACCTGCCGCAGAAGGTCCGGTCCATCGTCTCGATGCGCGTGCACGAGGGCGACGATGCCTCGTGCCTGAACCTGAACCGCGTGCAGCGTCCGCAACTGGTGGGGGTGCGGCCGGAGGCGCTCGCCCGGCGCGGGTCGTTCACCTTCGCCGAGACGCTCGGGCCGGTCGCCGGGGACGAGAACCCGTGGATGCTGCTCGCGAGGCGGGCCGAGCCGGACGTTGTGCCGGCCATCGGCGACGCTGCCACCATCCAGTGGTCCGTCGGCAAGACGGTCGGCGACGAGATCGCTTACCCCGACGGTCGCGGTCGTAAGTTCCGGCTGCGGATCGTGGGGGCCCTGGCGGGGTCGATGCTTCAGGGGTCGCTCTTCATCGCTGAAGACGCCTTCGTGGAGCGGTTTCCCACCGAGAGCGGTTACCGGATGCTCTTGATCGACACGCCGGCCGAGACGGCCGACGACGTCTCGGCGGTCCTGTCGCGGCAACTGGCGGACGTGGGGCTGGCGCTGGCGCCGGCCGCCGACCGGCTGGCCGAACTGAACGCCATGCAGAACACGTACCTGGCCATCTTTCAGACGCTCGGCGGGTTGGGCCTGCTGCTGGGAAGCGTCGGACTGGGGGTCGTGGTGCTGCGCAACGTCCTGGAACGGCGGGGGGAGTTGGCGCTGGCGCGGGCGGTCGGCTTTCGGAAGCGGTCGCTCGACTGGCTGGTCCTTGTCGAGCACTGGGGTCTCCTGGCGATGGGCCTGGTGTGCGGCGTCGTGGCGGCGCTCCTGGCGGTGGCGCCGGCGGTCTGGTCGGCGAGGGCGGCGGTGCCGTACGTGTCGCTGGCGGCGACGCTGGCGGCGGTGGCGGCAAGCGGCATGCTGTGGACGTGGCTGGCCACCCGCCTCGCCCTTCGCGGACCGCTTCTGGCAGCGCTGCGGAACGAATAGAGGCCGGAGCAGTTCACGGCCGCGCGTGCGCCGCTTGGGATAGCGCGGTGGGCAATCCTGCCCACCGCGCTCGATTTGGCCTCGTGCTGGCAGCATGTAGGCCGGGGCAGAGCGACGCGCCGCCCCGGCGATGGCTACCGGCACCGCTACCGCTGCCGGGGCGCGCCCCGGCCTACGGGCTAGCTGCCGGGGCGCGCCCCGGCCTACGGGCTGGCTGCCGGGGCGCGCCCCGGCCTACGGGCTGCGGAACGAACAGGCGGCCGGCGGGTTGAAGTGGGTGAGCGCCGGGCGGGGGCGGTGCGGCCGGAGAGGGTTGATTTCGCCGAGATTCGGGGGTACGATGGTGCGAAGGGGAGATGGGGTCAGGCCCTTTCGAGACGGGGGCTGACCCTTTTTTGCGGGGCGTGGCATGAAGGCCTTCGTGCTGAGAGCGATTCCGGTTCTCGTGGCGCTTGCAGGCATTCTGTCCGTAACGCTGTGGCTGAGCGCCACGCCCGCGTTCGATCTGAAGCAGCGGATCGAGATCGCCGGGGAAGGCGGAACCCGCCAGGTCGAGGTCTCGTTCCCCGGCCGGTTCCAGGCCGGCGACGGCCAACCGGCCGACCTGCGCGGCTCCTGGCCGCGCTTTCGCGGCAGACATTACGACGCCGTCGGCACCGAGACGGTCGCGCTGGCCCGCGCGTGGCCGCAGGGCGGTCCGAAGGCACTGTGGAGCATTCCCGTGGGCCTCGGGTACGCCGGGTCGGCGGTCAACCGGGGGCGCGTGTACCTGCTGGACTACGACGAGACGAGGCACGCCGACGCGCTGCGGTGCCTGTCGCTCGAGGACGGGCGCGAGATCTGGCGCCGATGGTACGCGATCCCGATCGACAGCGATCACGGCATATCGCGGACGGTGCCGGCCGTGACCGACCGGTCGGTGGTGACCTTCGGTCCGAAGTGCCACGTCATGTGCGTCCATGCCGAAACGGGCGATTTCCGCTGGGGCATCGACCTGGTGAAGGACTACGGGGCCAAAGTACCCAAGTGGTACGCGGGCCAGTGTCCGCTGATTGACGGCGAGGTGGCGATTCTGGCGCCGGTCGGCAAAGAGGTGCTCATGATGGCCGTCACGTGCGAGTCAGGCGGCGAGGTGGTGTGGACGGCGCCGAACCGTCACGGCTGGAAGATGACCCATTCCTCGATCATCCCGATGGACCTGGGGTGGCGGCGGCTGTATCTGTACTGCGCGAGCGGCGGCCTCGTGGGCGTGGCCGCTGAGGACGGCGACAACCAGAAGGCCGGCGATATCCTGTTCGAGTTCGACCAGTGGCGGGTCCGGTTCGCCAACGTTCCCAGCCCGGTGGTCATCGGCAACGGGCACGTGCTGCTCTCGGGCGGGTACGGCAGCGGCAGCATGATGGTGCGCATCGTCGAGGAGGGCGACCGGCTGGTATGCAAGACGGTCTGGCGGAAAGAGAAGCCGGCCGAGTTCGGATCCGAGCAGCAGACGCCCGTCTTCTACAAGGGGCACATCTTCGGCGTGCTGCCGAAGGAGTCGCGGTCGCTCGGCGAGCAACTCATCTGCATGAACCTGGAGGCCAAACACGTGTGGAGGAGCGGGCGGGCGAACCGGTTCGGCCTCGGCTCGTACCTGATCGCCGATGGCATGATCTTCGTGATGGACGACGAGGGGGTCCTGACGCTGGCCGAAGCCACGGCCGAGGGCTACAAGCAACTCGCACGGGCCAAGGTGCTGGCCGACGGTCACGAGACGTGGGCGCCGCTGGCCCTGGCGGGCGGGCGGCTGCTGGTCAGGGACCTCAGGAAACTCGTCTGCCTGGATGTGCGCCGGGAGTAGCACACATGGCCCAGCACTGGAAACCGAGCGGCCTGGGGCCGGAGTTCACTTACGACCTCACGGAACTGAGGAAGGTGGACCCGGCGCTCGTCCACTACAAGCAGGCAGGGTCCGTGCCGACGGGCATGACGAAGCCAAGAGGAATCGCCGCCGGCGCCGACGGGCGGCTGTTCGTGGCGGGCGATGGGCACGTCCGCGTCTTCGACGCCGAAGGCAAGCCCGTCTCGCAGTTCAAGACGGGCCCGCAGCCGCACTGTATCGCCGTCGGCAAGACCGGCACCGTCTACGTCGGCATGAAAGACCACGTGGAGGTGTACGAGACGGGCGGCAAACGTGCGGCCACCTGGGCCAGCCTCGGCGAGAGGGCGTACGTGACGAGCCTGGCCGTCGGCGAGACCGACGTGTTCGTGGCCGACGCCGGCAACCGCGTGCTGCTGCGGTACGACCTCGCGGGGAAACTGGTGACCCGGATCGGCGAGGAAAACGAGGCGAAGCATGCGCCGGGCCTCATCGTGCCGAGCCCGTACTGCGACGTGGCCCTCGGGCCGAAGGGGATGCTGTGGCTCGTCAACCCCGGCCGCCGCCGTGTCGAGTGCTACACGTACGACGGGGCGTTCCGGTTTGCGTGGGGCAAGTTCTCGATGAAGATTGACGGCTTCTGCGGCTGCTGCAACCCGACGCACCTGGCCATCGACTCAGGCGGCCACTTCATCACCAGCGAGAAGGGGCTGCCGCGCGTCAAAATGCACGACGACGAGGGCCACTTCAAGAGCGTCGTGGCAGCGCCGGCCGACTTCGATGAGGGAACCGTCGGCCTCGACCTGGCCGCCGACGCCCAAGGCCGCATCCTCGTGCTCGACCCCAAGCGGTGCGAGGTGCGAATCTTTGTGAGGAAGTGATT
>CAZEBQ010000123.1:0-11149 GCA_964510295.1 uncultured Anaerolineales bacterium
TCGCGCGGCTCGAAGCCCATCATCTTGGCGACCATGTTCGCCGGGAACATCTGCTGCCGCGTGTTGAACGTCTGGACCGAATCGTTGTAGTACTGGCGGGCGAAGCCGATCTTGTTCTCGGTCGAGGCGAGTTCTTCCTGCAGCGCCAGGAAATTCTGGTTCGCCTTCAGGTCGGGGTACGCTTCCGAGAGGGCGAACAGTTGCCGCAGGGCACCCGTGATCATGTTCTCGGCCTGCCCCTGTTCCTTGACGTTCGAGGCGTCGATGCCGGCCTGCCGGGCCTTGACCACGTTCTCGAACGTCTCCTTCTCGTGGGCGGCGTAGCCCTTGACCGTCTCGACAAGGTTGGGGATCAGGTCGTAGCGGCGCCTGAGTTGCACGTCGATCTGTGCCCACGCGTTCTTGACGCCGTTCCGCAGCCGCACCAGGCCGTTGTACGTGAGGATGAGCCACCCGACCACCAGCAGCGCGAGGCCGCCGATAACCAGGAGCACGATCAACACCAGTCCACCCAAAGCCAGGCCGCCCATGGGTCGCCTCCTTTCGGTCGCCGCGCCTCGCGGCGTATGCCGACGATTATACCGCCGCCCCGCCCCCCGTCAACACGCCAGCAGCGGCGCGTAGCGGTCGCATCAATGGGTTTACCAGCAGTACGCCCGGTGCGCAGGAATATTCGGCGTTATGCGATACGCGAAATGAAGCGACCTGGTTAGCCGCCGGGCTTGCCCGGCGTGCTTGACGGTGCCGGGCTCGGCATTCCCGGGCGCGGGTGCCGCCGTTCAGGCCAAGATGAACGCCGCCGCGTAGCACACGAGCGCGATGCCCGTCGGCAGGGCGTGCCACCAGTCGCGCGGCGTGAGGGCGACGATCCAGACGGTGTAGACGAGATCGACCAGGGCGGCTGCGCCGAGCAGCGGCCAGGCCACCTCGTGGCCCCGTTCCATCACGACACCGACGGCCACCGCCAGGCCCAGGTTCAGCCACATCCCGAGGTTCGTCTCGAGCAGGTTGAGGATGAGCCGCCGGCGCCAGTAACCTCGCGGCGGATCGCAGCCGCCCACAATCCGCACCAGCCCCACAACGGGATACAGCAGCGGCAGAAAGGCCACGCTCACCGCCGACGACCAGACCATGAAACACACCACGGGGGTTCACCCCTTCCGCGCCGGTCGCCACGGGTACTCCTACGCCACCTGTGTGGCTGCCCAATTGTCGCCCGGCCGGGGAATAAGCGGGTCAGGGCTCACTGCGCCCGGACGTCGAGACACTTCATCTGGCGTTGGTCGCGGATGACAAGGCGGCCGTCCGACAGGGCCATGGGCGCCCAGATTTCCTTGCCGCCGAGCAGTTTGACCTTCCCCACCGACTTGAACCCCTGCGGCGAGGGCTGGACGATGTGCAACTCGCCCCTCTCGCCGTCCATCTGGAAGAACACGCCGTCGCCCGTCAGAAGGGTGTTACCTTTGCACAGCTTTGGGTCCCTGCCGGTCTTCCACTTGATCTGGCCGTCCAGGCCGAAGCAGACCATGCCGTTGGCCCTGCGGTTCGTATTGCAGACGGCGTAGATGTGGCCGTCAACCAGAATGGGCTGCTGGATGTGCGAACCGACCTCATCAAACCGGTGAAGCCTCTTGGCCGCAAAGGCGCCGCCCTGACGCGCAACCTCGATGATCTCGGAACCCGCCTCGTACCCGCCCGTCAGGAAGAACCGGTCCTGGCCGAGCGGCGTCGGGACCGGGATGCCCGCCACTTTTACGCGGAACCCGTACGTCCACAAGACCTTGCCGTTCGTCGGGTCCAGACCGACAACGCCGCTCCTGCTCTGCATGATGATCTGCTCGACGCCGCCGACGGTCGTCACAAACGGCGAATAGTAGTACATGCCGCCGACCGGTTCGGACCGCCACCGCTCCTTGCCGGTGGCCTTCTCGTACGCCACGACGCCGACCGACCCGCTCTGGGGCGCGGCAATGACGGTATCCTTCTTATAGAGGAGCGGCGATTGCGCCACGCCCCACGTCGGCCGCTTCCCGCCGTAGTCCTTCACCAGGTGCTTTTGCCAAACGGGTTGGTGCGTGGCCTTGTCAATGCAATGGAACTGCCCGAACGGACCGACGATAAAGATGTACTTCTCACCGACCGTCGGCGTGGACCGTGAACCGGCGTGATCCAGTTGGCCGGGGGCGTCGTAAGCGAACGACCACTGCTCTTTGCCGGTCGCGAGGTCGAGGCATCGCAGTTTGTTCTGCTCGGTGCCGACGCGGTCGAGAAGGTAGACCTTACCGTCGCGGATGGCCGGGCCGCCGTACCCTCGGCCGACATCGACGGTCCACAGGACCTTGGGGCCGCCCGCCGGCCATTGGCGGAGCAGGCCCGTCTCCGGCGAGACGCCGTTGCGGTTGGGACCCAGAAACTGTGGCCAATCCGAGCCCAACGCCACCGTCGCCAGGCACACAACCACCAATGCGATGAACGCGCTAGAGCGCATCACGATCCTCCTCACAGGTTCCCTTGCTTTCCTCCCCCCTCGCGGCCGGCGCCCCTCGCTACCGTACTCGCTCGACGTATGATACCCGCCGGCGCGCCGCCACGCAACGATTTCACCAATCCCAGCCGAGTGTGCGCGGCGGGTGTCCCCACCCGCCGCGCAGAAGACGCGGTTCTCCCGCACTGGAGCGGCGATACAATCTTACGTAAATCTTTTGCTGTCGGGTGCCATGCCCACGTTTGCGTGTGCATGCCGTGGCGACAACTGATTGGGCTCGTAGCCCAGGGGCTTGCGCCGCTTACTTACGTGCGCGGCTAGTTTTCTCACACGGCTGGTCGGGCGCGAGTGTAACCAGCCGCGACCGTGAGGGAGCGGTTGTCGTTCAGGCCTTTGTCCTTGCAGCACCACCCCGCGCAGCGCATCATAGACCATTGAAGGAGACGACCATGAACGCGGCCGTTCCCCGCATGCTGTTGGCCATGGGCCTTGCAGCCGTCGCCCTGGCCCCGGCCGCATGCGAACACAAACCGAAAGAAACGAAGGAGACCGCCATGACCTTTACGCTGACCAGCCCGGCGTTTGCCGACGGTGAGCGCATCCCGAAGCAGTATACCGGCGAGGGAACCGACGCATCGCCGCCCCTGGAATGGACCGACCCGCCCGACGGAACACAGAGCCTGGCCCTCATCTGCGACGACCCCGACGCCCCCGTCGGCACGTGGGACCACTGGCTCATCTGGAACATCCCGGCCGACCGGCCGAACCTGCCCGAAGGCATCCCGGCGACCGAGACGGTGGCCGACCTTGGCGGCGCCTGCCAGGGCAACAACAGTTGGCCGAAGATCGGTTACGGCGGTCCCATGCCGCCGCCCGGTCACGGCGTCCACCACTACCACTTCCATCTCCACGCCCTCGACACGGCCCTGGAACTCGCCCCCGGCGCCGACAAGGCCGCCCTCCTTGACGCCATGGAAGGCCACATCCTGGCCGAGGCCAAACTGACCGGCCTCTACAGCCGGTGAACCTCGTCGGCAGGTGCCGCACCATGACCGACCCGCACCCTGAACGCGTCCTGGCCAACCTCCGCGAGGTCCGCGACCGCACGGCGGAAGCGGCGGCGCGGAGCGGCCGCGCGGGAGCCGACGTCCGCCTCGTCGCCGTCACGAAGACGGTGGGCCTCGAGACGATCCGCGTCCTCGCCGAAGCCGGCCAGACCGACATCGGCGAGAACCGGGGCCAACAGATCCGCGACCGGGCCGCCGAACTCGCAGACACGGGCGTCAACTGGCACATGATCGGGCGGCTGCAGCGGAACAAGGTCAAGTACGTCGTGCCGACCTGCAACATGATCCACAGCGTCGACTCGCTCCGCCTGGCCGAGGCCATCGCCAAGCGCGCCCGGGCCCACGGCGTGCAGGTCACCTGCCTGCTGGAAGTGAACGTCAGCGGCGAGGACGCCAAGGCCGGCGCCAGACCCGCCGACGCCCCCGCCCTCGCCTCCCAGGCGGCGGCGATGGACGGCATCGACCTGGTGGGCCTGATGACCATGCCCCCCTTCGTGGATGACGCCGAGACCGTGCGGCCGTTGTTCGTGGCGCTTCGCCAACTTCGCGAGCAACTCAACCGCCAGGCCGACCTGCCGCACCCGCTCACGGAACTCTCGATGGGCATGACCCAGGACTACGAAGTGGCCGTCGAGGAAGGCGCCACCATCGTGCGGGTCGGCACGGCGCTGTTTCGGTGAACGCGCCGCGCAAGGGCGGCGGCTATTTGCCGTCACTCGTATCCGCTTTGTTCACCTCCGCCGGCAACGGCAAGAACCTATTATTCTCTATATTGACGCCGGAACAATCGCGAATCCTCGTGGCCCTCTTGTCGTCCAATGGCACTTTGGCATACATGACGTTCCGAACCACATTGAGGCCTTGCGTGCTCTTGGCCCCGACGGCCACCCCCTTGCGAAGCACAAACTTATTTTCCTCAATTCGGATGTTCCGGTGAACCGCATTATTGGGGACGCTGTTCTCAGGATTGATGCGGATGACAGGTTCTCCACAATGGCTGAACGTATTATTGCGAATTGTCATATCACGAACACAGCCGGACTCATACCAGACCTTTGCATCACTCCCCACCAGGATAGCGGACATATGGGTACGCCGAAAGTCGTTCTTTTCCACCAGAACTTTTCGGCGTGTTGCTATGAGAAACCCGCGTGTGGGAATTCGCGATATCGTGCACCCCCGTATCTCGACTTCGGGGGTCCATGTGACGTTCTCCACCGCGTCGTTCATCCTCAAGTCCGCCGGCACGGGCTTTTCCAGCGTCAGCACGATTTCTTTCGGATTCAACAACCGTGCGTCCCGAACTGTGTTCGGACCGTAAAGTTTCAGTGCGTCCCATCGAACGAACGTAACCTCATCTCCCTTGCCAAAGGCCATAAAACCGTAGGTTTGGCGATGCGAGAATCGCACCTTGATTTCATGCGCCGAGAGCCGTTCAACAACGCGCAGATAGGTGCCGTGGATATTGATGGCATCGTCATGGGCCCCGGAGAAAACACAGTTCTCAACCCGGATCTTCCCTCGACAGCCCGAAACCTGAAGGCAGTCGGCCCAAGCGGCAGAGGTGCGACGGCTTTCCCGGCTGGGAGCGATGGTGACGCCCTCGAAGGTGATGTTCTCGGAATACTGAGTCACCATACCCATCCCATGCAGGAAGCGGAATCCAAGGTTCCGCCAGGTGATGTTCTTGCTCCGGCGGGTAAACACGCCTGCGCAGTCCCGGAGCGTGGCGCGTATCTGATAAACCCGTCCCGGCTTCATACCATGTTGACCATGGGCGCGAACCAGAAACGGTCCGATTTCTTCCACCCGCAGCTTCGACAGCGGATCCCTTAGACGCCATATCTCATTGGTGGCAACATCAAGCTCTTGGGCAAGACCCGACTCGTGACTCCAGCCTTCACCCACCCACAGAATGCGGCCGTTCTCGACCTTGTAAGCCGAATCTTTGTGAATTTCCAAATCGACGTGGTCGGCATCGACGGCCACAACCCTGTATTCAGAGACCGTCGGCCGGTGATAATCAAAACAAAGGTCCGAGACCGTGATGTTCTCGCAATGATCCAGGCAAACCTCCACCATCTTGCCGCGGTAGTAGAGGATCGCGCCAGGGCCCGATATTTTGAAATGCGATGCCCCTTCCAGAAGGATTCCAATTGCCTTACCGACGTCCGGAACGGCGTTCGTGTTGGAAATGTGATACGTGCGCCTAAGGGCGTTGGCGGGAAACCAATCGTAGCGACCCGGGGCAAAAAGAACTTCAACCGGCTTCTCGGCCGTCCCCGATCCCATAAGCATAAGTGTGTGGTCAAACGAACCAGGCGAAACGACCTCTACGCGATCTCCGGGAGAAAGCAGCAAACGATTGACCGGGCCAAACGTCCGCCACGCAAGCCGCTTGCTGACACCCGAATGCGTGTCGTCCCCCTGGGCAGGATCGATATAGTAGACCGTATTGCCAGGCGAGACGTGGCGTTCTTCCTTGGGTGGGTACCCGTCTTCTACCCCATCGCCTTGCGCAGCCGCCGGAATCAAAAACGCGATGAGGGACACGCACACGATTGAGGCGATCCTCTTCACCCCTTTTCCTTTCGTCTGGCGGACACGTCTTGACGGGTAATTTGAAAAGAACGGCGCCCCTGCGCCAGAACGCATCACAATGCGTTCCAGCCACCTCAAATCCCGCACGGCATTCCACGCGCGCACTTTTGCCAGAACAAGGGAGAAAGGCGGGACTTGGAGGCAGGCCTGCCACCGTTCACGGGTCCACATGGTCCTTCTCCCTTCTTCTTGCACAACGTTATGGATCAGGTGCGGCTAACCGCGCGTCAACCGCTCATCCGCCGAAGTACCGCTGCACGACGTCGCGGTCTTCGGGGCGCACGGCGGCGGGAATCCGGAGCCCGCTCGTGCCCACCGCTGCCCCGTCCGGGCCGGCGACGGCCGGCGACCCTTGGGCCGGTTCGGCGTCGCCCGAGACGGCCTCGGCCACGGCAGGGGGAACCGATTCGGCCAGGCCCAACGTCCGCCGGGCCTGGCCGACGGCCGCGACGACCGCCGCCACACCGCCCGAGCGTTCCTTGCCGAAGGCGTCGGTCAGGGCGGCGGCCAGGCGGTCGAGCGCCTCGCCCGGGTTCGGGTCACCCTTGCGGAGGGCCTCGGCGGCGGCGGCGAGGTCGCGATGCAGGTCGGGCAATTCGGCCTGACCGGCCGTTGCGGCAGCACCGGAGAGACGGTCGGCCAGGCGCCGGCGGGCCTCCGGTGGCATACCGCCGGATGCGGCGTCGGCGGCCAGACGGTCCGCCAGGTCGGCCGCAGCAACTGCGGCGCCCGGTCCGTCGCCCGCGGAGGCAGCGCGGGCCAGCCGCCGCATGTCCGGGTCGGCGATTTCGCCCACGGCTCGAAGCGTGCTGCGGCGGGCGCGGTCGGCCTCGGCCACCGCCCGGTACACCGCCAACGTGGCCTGCTGCGCGTCGCCCTGCCTCGCGCCGGCGTCGCGAAGCCCGGCGATGGTCCGCCCGACGGCCCGGCGAATCATCGGGGCGATCGTCCCGTCGCGGGTGACGTTTTCGAGGGCGATCGCCGCCCGTTCGGCGGCCCGCGCCTCGAGCGGCGGGCCGGCCAGAGGCGGCACAAACGCCGCAGCCGCCAGGACGAGGATCGCCAGGAGCACGGCCTTCGCGCGGCGGTCGAGGCGCGTGGCAAGCGGCAGGCGACGGGGATCGAGCCGGTCGGCCGTCTCCTGGGCCTGGTCCAGGAGCAGATCGTCCAGCAGTCCGGGCCGCTCGCCCTTGAGCACTTCGAGGGCCGTGGCGAGCCGTTCCTTGAGGTTGCCCGCCCGGTCGGCCGCCAACGCCGCATCGCGCAGTGTGGCGCCTTCGAGCAGGCGGATGACGAACAGGTCGATGAAGCCGAAGGGAACCAGGACGAGCGACATCGCGGGATGGGCGGCCCAGAGGGGCAGGACCCGGGGTCCGAGGATCCGCACGAGCGTCAGCACGGCCCCCGCGACGGCGCCGGCCAGCGCGCCGGCCAGACCCGACTCCAGGGCGCGCACGGCGATCAGGCGGCGGCGGAGGGGCTTCAGGCCGGCGACGAGCGAGTTCATGGCAGGCACCCGAGGGTGAGGCCTCGACCTGTTATACGAGCCACGCCGGCAAAAGGTGACCCGCTGCTGCCGCAGCGTACGTGTTTAGCGTGTCGGTTGTGGCTGTCACCCTGAGCGAAGCGAAGAGCCTGCCCTGAGCCTGCCGAAGGGGTCTCGCCGTGGAAACGACGAAACAGCAAAGACCACAGCGAGATTCTTCGGCCCGCAAGCGGGCCTCAGAATGACAACGCTAAACACGTACGCCGCAGCGGGCTCGACTCGGCCGGCCGGGCGTGGCCCACGGTTAATACTGTCTGCGTCGGCGGGAGGAAGGGATGCCGAGTTCCTCGCGGTACTTGGCGACGGTGCGTCGGGCGACGTCGATGCCCTCGCTGTGAAGGCGGTTCATGATGGCTTCGTCGGAGAGCGGCTTCCGTTTGTTCTCGGCATCGACGATGGCCTTCAGGCAGACGCGGACACGGTCCCAACTGACCTGCTCGCCCTCGGCCGTCTCGGTGCCGCCCATGAAGTAGCCCCGCAGCGCAAAGATGCCCCACGGCGTGTCGGCGAACTTGTCGGAGACGGCCCGCGAGATGGTGCCGACGTGCAGGCCGACGTCGTCGGCCACCTGCTGCATCTTGAGCGGCTGGAGGTGGTCGGGTCCGTCGTCGAAGAACGGCCGCTGGAACGTGACGATCGATTCGGTGACCCGCGTCAGCGTGTCGCGCCGCTGCTGGATGGCGTCCATGAGCCAGCGTGCGCTTCGGATGTTCTTCGCGACGAACTCGCGTGTCTTGTCGTCGAGGTCGCGGCGTTTGACGAGGCGGCGGTAGGCCCGGCTGACGTAGAGTTCGGGCGTGCTGCCGTTCAGCACCGTCACGACGTAGTCGCCGAGTTCGTCGTCCCAGGCGATTCGCACGTCGGGGATGATGGACGGCGTGCGGCGCGGGCTGATGGCGGCGCCGGGTTTGGGGTTCAGGCGCCGAATGCGTTCGATGGCCTGGTTGATCTCGTCGACGGGCACCCCGAGGGCCTTGGCCATCTGGGGGTACCGGTTGGCCTCGATGTCGCGGAGGTGGCTGCGGATGATGCGGACCTCGAGGGCGTCTTCGGGCAGCCGTCCCCGCCCGCCGCCGTAGACGGGGTCGGCGGCCAGTTGCAGGAGCAGGCACTCCCGGACGTCGCGTCCGCCGACGCCGGCGGGTCCGACGGTCTGGACGCGCCGCAGCGCCTCGTCGATCTCCCCGGCGGTGGCCGTCGGTTCGGCCTGGTCGGCGAGTTCCTCGAGCGTGGCCCGGAGGTACCCGTTGTCGTCGAGGTTGCGGATGACGAGTTCGCCGAGGCCGGCGCGTCGGTCGGTCATTTCTTCGAGATGCCAGAGGTTAAGCATGTGTTGCTGGAGGGTGTCGCCGGCGTCGGGCGTGTTGGCCATGGCCTCGGCCTTGGGGTCCTCGCCTCCGGCGGCGGGCCGGGGGCGCCGGGCGCCGGTCTGCTCGAAGTAGTTCTCCCAGCGGTCGACGATCGTCGAGAGCCGCTCGAACTCCTCCGGCCCGCCGTCCTGCCCGACCACGAGGTCGCGTTCGCCGTCGGTGGCCGAGGCGGACGCCTCGTCGGTGCGAGCGGGCGCGGCGTCGGCGTCGCCGTCGGCGTCGGCGGCTCGCATCTCGATGACCGGGTTCGAGATAAGTTCCTGGTCGATGCGTTCCTGGAGCGACATAAGGGGCAGTTGCAGGATCTCCATGGCCTGGATCATGCGGGGGGCCAGGATCATCCGCTGTTCGAGCCGCTGGTGAAGTGATGTGTCGAACCGCATGTTACGACCCTACGTCCTGTCGGCCCCGAAGGGCGTCGGCCAACATGCCTGTGTTGGCGTAATCGAGGCTCGCCCCGGTCGGCAGGCCGCGCGCCAGACGCGTCACCCGCACGCCCGAATCTTTCAGCCGGTCGGCCACGCACAGGGCCGTCCCGTCGCCCTCGGCCGTCGCGCTCAGGGCCAGGATGATTTCCTGGACGTTGCCTTCAGCGGCGCGGCGCTGGAGGCGTGCCAAGTCGAGTTTCTCCGGCCCCACGCCCTCCATCGGCGCGATGAGTCCGCCCAAGACGTGATAAAGGCCATTATACCGTTGAGTGGCCTCCAGGCGGATAACATCTTTCGCCTTTTCCACCACGCACAGGCGGGAGCGGTCGCGGCGGGGACTGGCGCAGATGGCGCAGGTGTCGCCCTCGGCCATGCCGCCGCACTGCGAGCAGCGGCCGACCTTGGTCTTGATGTCGCCGAGCGCCTCGGCGAGTGCGGCGGTCTCGGCGGGGTCGGCGTCGAGCAGATAGAACGCCAACCGCTCGGCCGTCCGCCGGCCGATGCCCGGCAGTTTGCCGAGCGCCGCGATAAGCCGCTGCATCGATTCGGTGTAAGCGTCCACGACGAGTACCTGAGTTCCTAAGTCCCTGAGCGGAGGCGGCGACACGGCATCGCGCCGCACGCTACTCGTCAAAGGCGGGCGGCTCACCCATCTGAAACCCCTCGCCGTTCTCTCCGAAATCCCTCAGAGCCTGCTCGGTCAGCCGGCGGATTTCCTCCTCAACGTATTCGAGTTGCGCCACCTCCCTGGGAGAGGTTATCCAGCACCACTTAACGGCCTGCCTCACCATGTCATCGACCGTCAAGGGCCCCATCAATCGGCGCATTTCATCCGGCATGTCATCAAAAGACCCGGAGTGCGTTCGGACAAACATGGCCCACCTCGCTACAGCGCCCTGCCCGTGCCGAATGCATCAGCATCTTCGCGCTGGTCCTTCAAGGCCCGCTCCACGATCCGCCAGATCTGCGCCTGGAGCTCTGTGGCCGTCCGCCTCTCCTCAGGCAGCATTCCCCAGCACATCACGATGGCTTGGCGCAACATGAAACCAGCCCACTCGGGGCTGAAGATGCCCCCAAGGTCTTCAGGCCCTGGTTGTGCGTTTTCGTCACCCACGTAAGCCCCTTGCCCACGTGCACAAGGTGGCACAGCCTGGGCATCATTGCCCCAGAATGCTTTCGAGGCCGGGCGGCAGGGGCATCCCGCCGAGGAGTTTCGAGAACTCCTGCCGCTGCAGGTCCCGCGCCTTGTCCATCGCCTGACAGACGGCGGCCTTGACCATGTCTTCGAGCAGTTCGAGGTCGTCGGCGACCTCGCTCTCAATCTTAAGGTCCACGAGTTCCATCCGCCCGTTGACCTTGGCGACGACCATGCCTCCGCCGGCCGACCCTTCGACCGTCTGTCCGGCAAGTTCGTCCTGGGCGGCCTGGACCTTGGCCTGGAGCCCGCCCAGGTTCCGCATCATTCCCATGAGGTCGCCGATTCCTGCCATGCGGTTCAAGGCCTCCTTGTGCGCTGTGTCGCCGCGGCACGCGTCGCCGCGGCACGGCTGAGCCCCGGGGCGCGGTGGAACGTGCCACCGCGGCACCGGATGCCCCCGGGCGCGGTGGAACGTGCCACCGCGGCACCGGATGCCCCCGGGCGCGGTGGAACG
>CAZEBQ010000124.1:0-11091 GCA_964510295.1 uncultured Anaerolineales bacterium
GGGCGACTGCACGGCCCAAGGGCCGTGCCACCCCGCTAAACACGTACTTGCACCCGAACGCAGTTCATGCCTGTTCCTGGTGGCCTGGGAAGGCCACCAGGCGGAGAAAAAGGCGAAGTAGCGTCGTAGGGTTAGGCGCCGACGACGCGCAGCAGGTTCCCCTCGCCGGCCATGATGGCGTCAAGGGGATCGTCGGTGTCGGGAAGCGGCCCGACGGCGCAGAACTCGGCGGCGAGGCCTTCGCGGAGGTCGCCCACGCGGTCATCGACGCCGAGGGCGCGGGCGCCGCGCGAGGTGGCCATCGCCAGCAGCGCCCGCGGATCGGCGTCGGGTTCGCGCGACGCGACGAACCGCGCCTCCTCCAGAATCGACAGGCTCGGGCTGGAGGCGAGGCTGTCGGTGCCCAGACACACGTTGACGCCCGCCGCCACCAGCCGCCGCCACGGATGATTCGCGTGCTTGAAGAAGGCGTGGCTACGCGGGCACCAGGCGACCGACGAGCGGCTCTCGGCCAGGATGCCGATCTCGGCGTCGGTCAGGTAGTTGCCGTGGGCCACCAGGACGGGCCCCGAGAAGAACCCCGCCTCGGCCAGCATCCGGATCGGCCGCAGCCCCGACGGCTTCAGATCAGGAGGCAGGAACTTGATGCGCGACAGCCAGTCGTGAAGGCTTCCCTCGCCGCGCTCGGTGAACGCAATCTCGTCGAGCGTCTCGTGAAGGTGCGCCCCCACCGGCCAGCCGCGCGCATCGGCCTCCCGGCGCGCACGGCTGAAGACCTCCACGCCCACCGTGTACGGCGAGTGGGGTGCCAGGCCGACGGCGGCGCCGGTCTTCTCGTGGAGCGCTTCGAGCGCCGCGACCGTCTCATCGACGTTCTTGAGCCCCTTCTGGCCGAAGCGGAGCAGTTCGCCGAAGACGCGCCAACGCGGGGCGAGCGCGCCGAGGGCCTCGTCGACCTGCGGCTCGGGCGTGACGTCGGCTCCCGCGACGGTGCCGGCGGCGAGGCTGTCGGCCGCCCCGCGCGCCACGGCCCGGCGGATCCGGGCCTTGGTCCGCGCGTAACGGCGGAGAGCCAAGTTGCCGATCCAGGCCGTGAAGTTCGCCGTCGGACGCAGCGCACCCGCCATGTCCGACAGGCTCAGGTGCGTGTGGGCGTTGACGAAGCCGGGCAGGAGGGCGGCGTCGGCGAACGCCTCGACCACCTCGCTCGGCCCAACGTGAGGGCGAATCTTCGACCAGGGCCCGACGCGGACGATCCGCCCGCCGGCCGCGACGACGGCGCCGCCGGCGATGACGGAGCCGTCGGCCGTGATGACCCAGCGCGCACGGTAGGCGCTGGCCGATGCGGTCATGTCGTGTACTCGGCGTTGATCTTGACGTAGTCGTAGGAGAGGTCGCAGGTGAGCAGTCGCGCCCGGCCGTCGCCGGCGCCGAGGTCGAGGTGGACGTCGATCTCGCGAGCGGCCATGACGGCCTTCAGCCTTTCGGCGTCGGCCTGGACGGGTGTGCCCCGGTCGAAGATGGCGAGGCCGCCCATCTCCAGGCGCATGGTCTCGGGTTCGCTGGAGATCCCGGCGTACCCGGCGGCCGAGACGATGCGTCCCCAGTTCGGGTCTTCGCCGAAGAAGGCGGTCTTGACGAGCGGGGAGTTGGCGATGGCCGAGGCGGCGGCCCGGGCCTCGGCGTCGGTGGCGGCGCCCGTGACGCGGACCTCGATGAGTTTGGTCGCGCCCTCGCCGTCGGAGACGATCTGTCGGCCGAGGCTGTCGCAGACGGCCACGACGGCGGCCTCGAAGGCGTCGGCCTCCTCGGACCCTGCCGCCAGCGGCGCGGCGCCGTCCATTGCCAGACCGCTCGCAAGGAGGCAGAGCGTGTCGTTGGTCGAGGTGTGCCCGTCGACGGTCAGGCAGTTGTAGGTGGCGTCGGCGGCGCGGCGGAGGATTGCCTGGAGCCGCGGCGCCTCGGCCGCGGCGTCGGTCGTCAGGAACCCCAGCGTCGTGGCCATGTTGGGCGCCATCATGCCGACGCCCTTGGTCGCGCCGGCGACGGTGACGGTGCGGCCGGCCAACTCGATCCGCACGCCGGCCTGCTTCGGCACGGTGTCGGTGGTCATGATGGCCCGTGCGAAGGCCTGGTCGGCATCGGTGCCTCCGGCGAGACGAGCGACGGCCTGGTCGATGCCGGCTCGGATCTTCTGCATCGGCAGGATGTGGCCGATGACGCCGGTCGAAGCGACGAGGACGGCCTCGGCGGGGCATCGGAGCGCGGCGGCGGCGCGGGCGGCCATCTCGCGGGCGTCGGTCAACCCTTGCTCGCCGGTGGCGGCGTTGGCGTTGCCGGAGTTTGCCACGACGGCGCGGAGGCTCCTGCGCCGGCTCAGATGGTCGCGGCCCACGAGGACGGGGGCGGCGCAGAGTTTATTCTGCGTGAAGACGGCGGCGGCCGGGGCATCGACGTCGCAGGCGAGGACCGCCACGTCGAGTTTATCGGAGCCTGCTTTGACGCCGACGGCGGCGGCGCCCGCGCGGAACCCTTCCGGCGAGGTCACGCCCAGGGTCAGGTCAACCTGGATGGGGCCGGAGTCGGTCATTTCAGACCTGCCGTTTCATCATATCCGAACATCAGGTTCATGTTCTGGAGGGCCTGCCCGGCGGCGCCCTTCGTGAGGTTGTCGACGACGGCGCTAACGACCACGCGGCCGCCGGCGAGGGTCGGGTAAATGTGGATGTAGTTCGTGCCGGCGATGTGCTTGGTGGCGGGCGGTTCGTCGCGGACCACCACGAACGGTTCGTCATCGTAGGCGGCGTGGTAGAGGTCGGCCAGGCGCCCGGGCGTCAGGTCCTGGAGCGGTTTGGCGTAGATGGTTGACTCGATGCCGCGGTCCATGGGCACCAGGTGCGGCACGAAGAGGACGTCGACGGCGGTCTTGGCGAGCAGCGCCAGTTGCTCGGCGATCTCCGGCTGGTGCCGGTGGGCGCCCACGGCGTACGCCTGGAGCGATTCGTTGCACTCGGGGTAGTGGGTCAGGAGTTTGGGCGTGCGTCCGGCCCCGGAGACGCCGCTCTTGGCGTCGATGATGATGTCGTTCGGGGCGAGGAGGCCCTCGCACATGAGCGGCGCCAAGCCCAGGATCGCGCTGGTCGGATAGCAACCGGGGTTGGCGATGAGCCGGGCGGGCCGGATCAGGTCGCGGTACAGTTCGGGCAATCCGTAGACGGCCTCGGGCAGGTTGGCCTCGTCGGGGGGGGTTCCGTAGACCTTTTCGTAGAGGCCGGGCGTCTTGAGACGGTAGTCGGCCGAGAAATCGATGACCCGCGCCCCGGCCTCCAGGAGCGGTCCGGCATAGGTCATGCTGGCCGTGTGAGGCAGGGCGAGGAAGACGACGTCGCATGCCTCGGCCAGCGACGGCACGTCGGCCGGGATGACGCGGATATCGAGCCGGCCGGCGAACTGCGGAAACAGTCGAGAGAGCGGCCCGCACTTCTCGGGCAGGTCGGCCAGGGCCACGATTCGAGCCTCCGGATGCGCCACGAGCAGACGCATGAGGTCGGCGGCGGCGTAGCCGCTGGCTCCGATGATTCCGACGCGCGTCATGGGGACCTCCTTGTATAACGCGCCGCGCAAGCGCGGCGGCTAACCCTACAACGCTACAAGGGCGTTTCGCGCGGTGGGTCGGAGCCTGCCCTGAGCCTGTCGAACGGGCACCCACCGCGCGGGCGGCTAACCTGGTGCATGCTATGGGTCGGCGTGAGGCGCCGCCATGAAAAAGGCGAGCGGCCCATCGCGGAGCCGCTCGCGCGTGTGCGGTGCATGGGCGGGGCGTTACCGCTTGGAGAACTGGAACCTCTTTCGTGCGCCCTTCTGGCCGTACTTTTTCCGTTCGACCATGCGCGGGTCGCGCGTCAGGAAGTTGCCGTCGCGGAGCCTCTGTTCGAGCGACGAGTCGGCCTTGCGCAGTGCCCTGGCGATGCCGAGTTTGACGGCGTCGGCCTGGCCGGTCGTGCCGCCGCCCTTGACGTTAACGCCCACGTCGTACGAGGTCAGCGTATCGGTGGCGATGAGCGGGCTGAGGACGCTCTGGCGATCCTTCTGTTCGGTGAAATACTGGTTGACCTCTCGCTTGTTGATGCGGATGTTGCCGTTGCCGGGCATCAGGCGGACGCGGGCGACGGCGGACTTGCGTCGCCCGGTTCCCCAGATGGGGTTGGCCTTGCTGAATTCGACTGCCGTGTCGGTCACGAAGGCGTCTCCTCATGGCGGCGTGGTCGGCCGCATCTTAGAGTTCGAGCGGCTGCGGCTGCTGGGCCTGGTGCGGATGGTCCGGCCCGGCGTAGACCTTGAGTTTCGAGAACATGCGTCGTCCGAGACGGGTCTTGGGCAACATGCGTCGGACGGCCAGTTCCACGGGCCGCGTCGGGTGCCGCTTGATCATCTGCTCGTAGGTCAGCACTTTGCGTCCGTTCACGTAGTAGGTGTACCAGTCGTACTGCTTGTTGCGTGCCTTGTTGCCCGTGACGCGGACCTTCTCGGCGTTGACGACGACGATGAAGTCGCCCGTGTCGGCGTTGGGTGTGAACGACGGCCGGTGCTTGCCCTGGAGGATGCGTGCGATCTTGGTCGCCATGCGTCCGAGGACCCGGTCTTTGGCGTCAACGACCCACCAAGTGCGGTCGACCTGGTCGGGTTTCAGGAACGGTGTTTTCGTGTTCATCGCCGTTGCTCGCTACTCCAAGGCACGTAGGCCGGGTCCCAGCGGCGCCTCGCCCCGGCTTCTCGGTTCATGTCGGGATGGCGGGTGCCAAACTCTCGCTTGCGAAAGCCTGCGTCGCCGCCCCGGGAAGCACGCTTCGGCAAGCAAAAGCGTGGCACCCGCGCAACGGCACCCCGGTCTGCCGCCCGTCGGGCAGCGGCACGAAACGGGGAGTATAGCCGGTTCGGCCCTGGTGTCAAGGCCGAAAACCGGCCAAGTGTGATCGTGGTCGTGTGGCGCCGGCCGGAAAGGCAGCCGTCGGGTGGGTGCTCCGCACCGTACGTGTTTAGCGTGTCATTCGGAGCGGGCGAAAAAGAGTCGAGGAATCTCGCCGTTTTTCACGGCACAACGGCAACGGCGAGACCCCTCGACTCGCTGCGCTCGCTCGGGGTGACAACCGTAGCGTGGGTGCGGAGTACGTGTTTAGCGTGTCGCTTGTGGCTGTCGCCCTGAGCGAAGCGAAGGGTCTCGCCGTGGAAACGACGAAACAGCAAAGACCACGGCGAGATTCTTCGGCCCGCAAGCGGACCTCAGAATGACAACGCTAAACACGTACGGTGCGGAGTACCCACGCTACGGCTGGACCACGGGGTACGATATCCGGGGCGCTTCGCCCGGATTTTCGCATCCTGATTTGGCTTTGGCCGCTTTTTACGTATAATTAGCATGTGGGGTATGTGCGCCGCCGGCAGCCGAAGAACCCGTATGTCACGTTGCGGCGGGGCGAAGGAGAGACGATGGGCCTTTCTCGCCGGATCGCAAACGCCGCAGGCACGTCTATGCCCGCACCGGCCATCGAGCCGCTCGAGCCGCGCCTGCTGCTCGACTCGACGCCGGTCATCAATGAGTTCATGGCCAACACCGACACCCCGTGGTACGCGGCCGACCCCGACTCCGACTGGGACTGGATCGAGATCCACAACCCCACCGGCTCGTCCATCGCGCTGGGCGGCTGGCACCTGACCGACAACCACTCGAACCTGACGAAGTGGACCTTCCCGGCGGGCGTGACGCTGGGGCCGAACGCCTACCGGATCGTCTTCGCCTCGGGGCTCGCCGGCGGCGACCCCGCCCACCCGAGCGACCTCCACGCCTCCTTCAAACTCGACGCCGGCGACCCCGAGTACCTCGGCCTGGTCATGCCGCGCGGATGGGAAGAGGACGTCGTCCACGAGTACTTCCCCACGTACCCCGAGCAGTTGGAGGACGTCTCCTACGGCCTTCCCGTCCTGGGCACGGTGTATGAGGAGTTCGTGCTCGCCGGCGCCGACGCCACCTACCACGTGCCGACCGCCGGCGACGACCTGACCGAGTGGACCGCCATCGACTACGACGACTCCGGATGGGTCAGCACCTTTACGCAGGACGCGGCCGGCCTGGTCATCACCGAAATCGAGACCGCCGACACCGACTGGGTCGAGATTCAGAACGTCTCGGACGCCGCCCTCGATGTGACCGGCTGGTCGGTGGCCGTCAACAACGGCTCGGCAGGCAACATCAACGACACCAGCGCCACCGTGTGGAGTCTCTCGGGCTCGGTCGCCTCCGGGCAGGTCCTCTACCGGACCGACGACCCCGGCGACTCATACTGGGGCGACGACATCGCCTGGGACGCCGGCGGCACGGGCTGGGCCATGATCCTCGATGCAGGCGGCCAGGTCGTCGATTTCCTCGCCTGGGGCTACACCCAGGCCGACATCGCCTCCCTCTCCATCGACGTGGCCGGCTTCACCGACGTCACCGTCGGCGGCGGATGGACCGGCGACGGGGCAGAGATCGGAGACGGGATGGGCGGCGGCCCGCCCGGACCCGAAGAGAACGTCATCGACTTCGGCGCCACCTGGGACTACATGCACCCGCTCGATGCAACCGACCCGGCCACCGCCGACCCCGACTTCAACAGCACCTGGATGCAGCCGGCCGGCTACGACGGTCCGGCCTTCGGCCAGTCCGGCCAGGGGCTTCTCGGATACGGCGCCATCAACTACGCTCTCGTGATCACGAACATCGGGACGCCCGCCACCGGCAGCCGGTACACCGCCTACTTCCGCCGCCAGGTCACCCTCACCCACAACATGGTCGAGGCGGGCGTCGAGATCCTGAGCGACGACGGCGCCGTCATCTACCTCGACGGCACCGAGATCGCCCGGAACAACTTCACCGAGCCCGACACCTACTTCGCCTTCGCCGAAGATGGCAACTATCCCGACGGCGCGCTCACCGAAGACCGGACCGAGACGCTCTCGCTGGCCGACCTGGACGCCGGCACGTACACCGTGGCCGTCTCCGTGCACCAGAACCAGTCGAGCAGTTCCGACCTGGGATTCGACCTGCGCCTCTTCGGCCGGCCCACCGGCGTGCTGGGCACGGCGCTTGCCCGGACCGGCAACACCGACTCCGACAACGCCGACGACTTCAACGCCACCGACGAACCCACCAAGGGGGCCGCCAACCCCCAACTCACCGTGCCCTTCGGCAACGACCTGCCCGTCACGACGGGCATCGGCTACAGCGCCGACCAGCCGTCCTTCGAGGCGAACATCCAGACCGACGTCGCCGCCGCCATCGAGGGCACGAGCGCATCGCTCTGGATACGCATCCCCTTCGACGCCACCGACCTGCCGCCCATCGACACCCTGACGCTTCGCATGAAGTACGACGCGGGGTTCGTGGCGTACCTGAACGGTGTGGAGGTGGCGTCGCGGAACGCCCCCGCCCCGCTGGCCTACGATTCGGCCGCCGACCTCGAACGTGACGACGTGCAGGCCGTTGCGTTCGAGGAGATCGACGCGAGCGACTTCATCCTCAACACGCTCCAGGACGGAGCGAACGTCCTGGCGATCCACGGCATGAACTCCGCCGCCGCCGACACCGATTTCCTCATCCTGCCCGAACTCACCGCCGGCGGCACCACCAACGCACCGCAGTACATGACCGACCCCACCCCCGGAGGCCCGAACGTCGAGGGGGCCATGGGCTTCGTCGCCGACACCGCCTTCAGCATCGACCGCGGGTTCTACGACGCGCCGTTCGACGTCGCCGTCACCACCGAGACCTCCCAGGCCGAGATCTTCTACACCACCGACGGCAGCGCCCCGTTCTGGATCGACCCGGCAACCTACACGGGCCCCGTCTCCAGGTACGACGGGCCCATCTCGATCACAACCACCACGACGCTCCGCGCCGTCGCCACCCGGCCCGGCTACATCCCCACCAACATCGATACCCATACGTACATCTTCCCCGAGAACGTGGCGACGCAGACGCGGCCCGCCGGGTACCCCACCCGGTGGGGAGGCGAACTCTACGCCGACTACGACGTCGACCCGGCCTTCTCGGTGAGCCCGCAGTACCACGACCGCTTCATCGACGGCCTGACCGCCATCCCGACGCTCTCGCTGGTCCTGCCCATGGCCGACATCTTCGGCAGCGGCGGGCTCTATTCAAACCCTCAAAGCACCACCATGGAGAAACTGGCCTCGGCCGAACTCTTCTACGCCGACGGCGCCGGCGAGGGGTTCCAGGTGGACGCCGGCCTCAAGATGCAGGGCGGCGCCAGCCGCAACCCGGGCAAGGCCATCAAGCACTCCATGAGCCTCCGGTTCCGCACCCTCTACGGGCCCGGCCGGCTCAACTTTCCCCTCTTCGAGGACTGGCCGGTCGATGAGTTCAACAGCCTCCAACTCCGAGCCATGTACAACAACTCCTGGATCCACTCGGACCAGGGCCAGCGCAACCGCGGCAGCATGATCCGCGACCAGTGGGCTCGCGACACCCTCATCGCCATGGGACAGACCGACGCCGGAAACGGCACCTACGTCAACCTGTACCTCAACGGCCTCTACTGGGGCGTCTACAACCTCCACGAACGCCAGGAGTCCTCCCATTACGCCGAGTACTTCGGAGGCGACGAGGACCGCATTGACGCCCTCAGCTCCGGCGCCGCCGTCGACGGCACCACCGCCTCCTGGAACAACCTGCAGAGTTTCATCTCAAACGCCGCGAGCGGCGGCATTACCCTGTCCGAGTACCAGCAGATCGCCCAGAAACTCGACGTCGTCAACCTCATCGACTACATGATCGTCAACCACTACGGCGGCAACTCCGACTGGGACGGGCACAATTGGCGGGCCGCAGGCGGCGGACTCGACGCCATGCCCTGGCGCCTCTACAGTTGGGATACCGAACGCATCCTCGAGGGCACGACCGTCAACAAGATCGGCGTCAGCGGCAGCGGGCGGCCGAGCGGCCTCTTCCAGAACCTCCGCAACAGCGAGGAGTTCCGCAGCCTCTTCGCAGACCGCATCCACAAGCACTTCTTCAACGGCGGAGCCCTCACCCCCGATGGCGCCGCCGCCACCTGGATGGCACGCGCCGACGAACTCGACACCGCCATCGTCGGAGAGTCCGCCCGATGGGGCGACGACCGGCCCGGCGGGCCCTACTCACGCGACAACCAGTGGATCACCGAACAGAACCGACTCCTGAACGCCTACTTCGAGAACACCGGCTACAACCGCAGCGAGGTCATGATCCGCATCCTGGGCAGCACCGTCCAGGGACAGTACCGCGACGCCAACCTCTACCCGTCTCTCATCGCACCGTCCTTCAACCAGCACGGCGGCGCCGTGCCCAACGGGTTCCAACTCACCATGACCGCCCCCGCCGGAACCATCTGGTACACGACCGACGGCACCGACCCGCGTCTGCCCGGAGGCGGCAGGTCGGCCGCCGCCGTCGCCTACAACCCCGTCTTGCCGCCCGTCCTGACGGCCAACACCCACGTCAACAGCCGCGTCCTGAGCGGCACCACCTGGAGCGCGCTCAACGAGGCCGTCTTCGTTCTCGACACGCCCCCCGAACTCGTCGTCACCGAGGTCATGTACAACCCCGCCGACCCGACGGCGGCGGAGTTTGCGGCGGGCTTCACCGAGAACGCCGACTTCGAGTACCTCGAACTCCAGAACGTCGGCCCCGGCCCGGTCAACCTGGCCGGCGTCACCTTCAGCGACGGCGTCTGGTTCGACTTCCCGACCATGACCCTTGCGTCCGGCCAGTTCGCCCTGGTCGTCAGGAACCACGATGCCTTCCAGTTCCGCTACCCCGCCGTCCCGGCCGCCTCCATCGCCGGCGAGTTCCAGTGGCAGAGCGGGCTCGCCGATGCCGGCGAGGCCGTCGCCCTCGCCACCGTCGCCGACCACGTCGTCCACCTGCTCGACGTCAAGGACGGTTGGTTCGACCACACCGACGGAGAGGGCTTCTCCCTCGTCCCGCGCGATCCCCTCCAGGACGACGCGCTCTGGACCACCAAGGACGGATGGCGGGCCAGTTGGCAGAGCGGCGGGAACCCCGGCGCGGCCGACCCCGGATCCCTCAACCCCGGCGACATCGTCATCAACGAGGTCCTGGCCCATTCCGACGGCGGCGTCGAAGACTGGATCGAACTCCACAACACCACCGCCGACTCTCACATCAACATCACCGGATGGTTCCTCAGCGACACCGACGCCCAACTCGACAAGTTCGCCCTGCCCTACACCGTGCTCGCTCCCGGCGACTACGTCGTCTTCAGCGAGGTCCAGCATTTCGGCGCCGCCTTCGCCTTCAGCGAACTCGGCGACCAGGCCTATCTGACCTCGCGGGCGCCCGACGGCTCCCCGGGCGGGTACCGCGAAGACGAGTTCTTCGACGCTTCCGAAAACGAGGTCTCCTTCGGACGCTACATTAAATC
Organism: uncultured Anaerolineales bacterium; assembly: GCA_964510295.1. Classification (GTDB taxonomy): domain Bacteria; phylum Planctomycetota; class Phycisphaerae; order FEN-1346; family FEN-1346; genus JAUVZF01. Next base: position 10,482 of record CAZEBQ010000124.1, read on the forward strand.
CACCGGCGCCAAAGACTTCGTCGCCATGACCGGCAAAACCTACGAAACCGTCAACGCCGCACCCGTCGTCCCCGGCGTCGTCATCAACGAAATCATGTACAATCCCCTGACGGGCGGCACCGAGTTCATCGAACTCTATAACCGCACGGCCGCTGCCGCGCCGCTGCACGACTCCGAGCCCACGCCCAACCCCTGGCAGTTCATAGGCGGCGTCGAGTACACCTTCCCGACCGACGCCTTCGTCCCCGCCTTCGGCTACGCCCTCGTTGTCCCCATCGAGCCGGCCGCCTTCCGCTCGACCTACGGCATCGGCGCCGAGGTGCCCGTTTACGGACCCTTCGAGGACGAGACCGTCCTCGACAACGGCGGCGAGGCAATCGAACTCGCGCGACCCGGAAACCCCGAACCGGGCGGACCCGTCCCCTACATCATCACCGAACGCATCCGCTACGACGACGAGACGCCCTGGCCGCTCGAACCCGACGGCACGGGACCGTCGCTCGAACGCATTCACTCGGGCGACTACGGCAACGATGTTCTCAACTGGGCCGTGAGCACCTCGGCCGGCGGCACGCCCGGCGCCGCCAACTCCGGCCTCCCGCCGCACGTC
>CAZEBQ010000125.1:0-11064 GCA_964510295.1 uncultured Anaerolineales bacterium
CGAAATGACATCGCTTCGAGAGCACGCTAAACAGGTACCCCGACCCACCGCGCGACATGCACGGCCACACCCGCTCGCCCCCCGAACCGGGAGCGGCCGCTCCCGAATATCCTCCCCCACCGTGGCACGCCCGCCCGCGCTGAACCTTGCGGCCGCCACGGCAACCGTTTACAATGGGCGGTGACCATGACAGGGAGGACAGCGAGCGTGGTCGCGCAACCGTCGACAAAGCCGAAATCCGGGCGGGCAGGAACCGACGGTTCGGCCCGCCTGGCGGCCGCCGATCCACACCGCATGTCGGGCTCGACCCCCGACGAACTCCAGGACGACGCCGTGCGCACCCGCATCATCTCGCCGTCGCTCCTGCTGCCGGCCGAAATCGTCATCCTCGAACTCAAACCGTCCCGGTGGCTGGCCGTCTCGGCGAGCCTGCCGGTCATGGCCGTCGCCCTGACACTCGTTGCCCTGGTGTGCACCATCGACCCGTTGCAGAGCGTTCGGCAACCCGCGGTCATCATCAGCATGTGGATCATCGGGCTTCGGCTGGCGCTGGCGCTGCTTCAGTGTCTCGGCCGGACCTACGTCCTGACGGACCGGCGGATTCTGATACAGTCGGGCGTCTTCAACGTGGTGGTCGAGGCGATGGGCCTCGAGGCGATCGAGACCACCTTCGTCGCCCAGGCCATGGCCCAGCGGGTGGTCGGGATCGGGACGATCTTCTTCCGGTCCGCCAGCCCCGGCCGCGAGTCCCTCGCCTGGGAACACGTCCGCAACGCCAAGGAGGTCCACGCCCGCGTCGTCGTGCAGATCGACCGGTGGAAGCACAACCTCAGCAGCATGGAGGGCCCGTGAGGGTTCGCCGTTCGGACCGGGAGCGCTTCAAATGGGCCTCGCGGCGGGTCATGTTTGCGTTGACGGAGCCACGGGCGTGTGGTAGGGTGTGGCGGTTTCGGCGGGAGCGTTCGTTTGGCGGTTCGGGCGGACGGGGCCGGCCGAGGGGTGTTGCGCCTGAGTCGCCCGACCCGTCGGCATTCTCTCGTGGTGTGGTATCCGTATGTAAGAAAGACGGTTTTTATGGCGCCGGCCGACCCAAACCTCTGGCAACGAGCCCTCGAAGACGTGCGCGGCGAGTTTCCCGACGGGCCCATCCCGCCGTGGCTGGCGCAGGCGGAACTTGACCGGCTGGATGCCTCGCGCCTGGCGGTGACGCTGCCCCACGCGGCAGGGGAAGCGGCCCTGGGCGCGGCGCTGCGGTCGGCCCTGCACCAGGCGATCGAACGGGCCGTCGGCAGACAACTCGACGTGGAGTTCCGCTGCGGCGGCGACGCCGGGGCCGCGTCGGCCGCCATGCGTCAGCGTCACGATCACCCGCCGCTCAATCCGCTGTACGTCTTCGACAACTTCGTGACCGGCCCGTGCAACCGCATGGCCCACGCGTCGGCCCTGGCGGTGAGCGACCTGCCGGGCCGGGCGTACAACCCGCTGTTTATCCACGCCAGCGTGGGTCTCGGCAAGAGTCACCTGATGCAGGCGATCTGTCACCAACTGGCCCGGACGCGGCCGGACGTCGCGATGATGTACCTGTCGTGCGAAGAGTTTGTGAACCAGTTTATCGCGGCCATCGAACGGGGGCAGATCGAGCAGTTCCGATACAAGTTCCGGTATCTCGACGTTCTGATTATCGACGATGTGCATTTTCTGGCGGCCAAGGACCGGACGCAGGAAGAGTTCTTTCACACGTTCAACGCCCTGTACCAGGCCCAGAAGCAGGTGGTTCTATCGAGCGATTCACCGCCACACGAGATTCCGCGGATCGAACAGCGGCTGGTCAGCCGCTTCAAGTGGGGTCTGGTCGTCCGCATCGACCGGCCAAGTTACGAGACGCGAGTTGCCATCGTCCGGAAGAAGGCTCACCTTCGCGGGCAGGCGTTGCCCAAAGACGTTGTCAAGTACATCGCAACCGTGGTGGACACCAACAACCGCGAACTTGAGGGCGCCGTCGTCCGCGTGGTCGGCCACGCCGCGCTCTGCGACCGGGCGATTGACATCGATCTGGCCAAGGAGGCCCTGCGCGACCTCGTGGGCTCACCCAGCCGAACCATCACAATTCACGACATCACCAACGCCGTGCTCCAGCGGTTTAACGTGCGTCTTTCGGACCTTCAGAGCCGGCGTCGGACCCAGTCGGTCACGCTGCCGCGCCAAATCTGCATGTACCTGGCCAGGCGGCTCACGAACCGCAGCCTCGAAGAGATCGGCGCCTTCTTCGGCGGCCGGGACCATACAACCGTCCTCCACGCCGAACGCAAAATCCACGGCATCGTGACCCGCGACCCGGCCTTCCGAGGGCTGGTCGAGGCCATCGAAAGCCAGGTTCTCAAACAATAGGCGGTGTGGAAAAATGGTGGCGCAGCCGTCGCACAACCACGCCATACTGAACCGGCGCTCGCAGACGGGGCCGAGCGCCACAGGGCCGGCGACAACGCGCCACGCAGTATCTAACATGTTTTCCACAACGCCCGACCCCACCCCGGCAAGGTAAGTCGTTCAAGACAAAAGACTTATGGGCCATCCGCGAAGAGAGACCGGTTTTCCACAGCCCTGATGAGTAATATGATTTACCTTTACTCAACCAGTATTAAAACTGCTCCTTGCAAGGTAAAGGAGGTGTCGGAATGAAAGCGGTTTGTGATCGTGCAACGCTAACACGTGGCGTTCAAGTTGCTGCTGCGGTTGTTGCAACAAGAAGCCCCAAACCGGTTCTCGGTTGCATTAAGATGGTGGCCACCCAAGAAACGATGACGCTGCTTGCCACAGACCTGGAAGTGGGTATCCGCATTGAGTTGGACAAGATGGATATCCAGGAACCGGGCATGGGGTTGGTTCCGGCAGACCGGTTTCACGCGATTCTCCGCGAACTTGACGAAGACACGGTGGCCGTCTCCTCGATGGAACAGGAGACCGTGATCGACGCCCCGGGTTCGCACTTCACGGTTCTGGGAGAGAACCCGGAAGATTTTCCGCAGGTTCCGGAGTTTCCGGAAGGCGGCGCCTTCTCCATGAAGGCCGATGAACTGCTGGCCCTTGCCGAACGAACCCTCTTTGCCACCGCGAAAGAGAACACCCGCTATGCCCTCAACGGTGTTCTGTGGGAAGTGGAGGGAAAAAACGTAACGCTCGTGGCCACCGACGGCCGTCGTCTGAGTCTTGCCAGGGGTAAGTGCAAGGACGGGCCGGCCGAGCAGGTCAGCGCCATTGTTCCAAGCAAGGCCATGCAGTTGATTGTGCGGTGTTTGACCGACATTGCCGAAGGCAAGGGCGATGCGCGTCTTGTCATCGGCGAGAAGGATATCCTCGTGGAGGTGCCGCCCGGCGACGGCGGTAAAAGTGTCGTTTACTCGCGGCTGGTCGACGGGCACTTCCCGAAGTACGATGACGTGATTCCGAAGGATTTTGATAAGAAAGCCACCATGGGAGCCGGCGCATTCCTTGGGGCGGTTCGCAAGGCGGCCTTGCTGACAAACGAGGAATCGCGCGGCGTGACGCTGAAGTTCAGCAGCGGCGAACTCGTCATTACCAGCCGCACACCCGAAATGGGGGCCGCCGAGATTCGCATGGCCGCCGCCTACGAGGGCGAGCCCCTCGAGATCGGCTTCAACCCGCAGTACCTCATCGATGCCGCCAAGGTCTTTGACGCCGAGGAACTGGCGTTCACCTTTAAGGGGCCGAACAAGCCCGGCGTTATTCTCGAAGGCAAGATCTTCACCCACGTTGTGATGCCGGTGAGCATTGTTTAGGTTCCGTGCGCCTGGTTTAACCGCGCGGCCTTTGAGGCGGTGAACTTTCAGTGAGGCCGTTTGTTGTGTGTCACCCCGAGCGAAGTCGAGGGGTCTTGCCGTTGCCGTTGTGTCGTGCCCGCGGCGAGATTCCTCGACTCTTTTGCGCTCGCTCGGAATGACAAACGGGGGTGGTTGGGCCGGGATGCACTTGACGTTTCATGAGGCGTTCGGCCTGCGGAGAGTGAATCGTGCTTGGCGGACCGCCCGAGGCATCCGATTTCAAGAAAGTGTGGGCTGAACCGCTGGGCGACGTTCTCCAGCGATGGCTTGCCCGCAGCGGACTGCTGCGCCTGTCGGACCGCGACCGGGTGTGGGAAGCCTGGCAGCGCGAACTCGGGGCGGATGCGGCTCACACCTGCCTGGTGTCGCTGAAGGGGAAGGTTGCTCTGTTCTCGGTCGATTCGAGCGCCCTGCTGTCGGAATTGAACAACTTCCGGAAGGTGGAACTGCTCGAAGCGCTTCAGCGGGAAGTTCGCACATACTTCGTTCGCGACATCCGCCTGCGACTCGAGAACCGGGAACCGGGCTCCGACAGGTCGCGGCAGTAATGCGGCGGGCGTCGGAGTACGAACGCGGTCGCACGTCTTCGGTCCACGCCCCGTTCGGAACGTACAATCGGAAGGCAGCCGATCGGCTTGTGGTCCTCACCCTCAAAGGAGGCCTCACATGGACGCGCTTGGCTCCGACGTGCCGCACGTTTCCAGGCGCCGTTTCGCCAAAGCCGCAGCCGCGGGCGTGGCGGGCGCCGGACTTGGCCTGCTCCGGTCGCCCGCTGCCGCGCAGCAGGAGGGCGAGCGCCCCGGGAAGGCCGGTGATGTGACGGTCCTCAACCCGCAGACCCGCGTGCCGGTCAGTCTGATTATCGACGACTCGACGTGCCTGGTGAACCTGGCCCACTTCGGCATCCCGCAGTTTGCCGAGGCCTTCCCGGACCGGTACAAGCAGGACTGGCGTCGGCTGCCGCGCGAGATTCCCGACGCCTTCGTCCGCGAGTTCGGCGAGTGGTGCCGCACGCAGGGCGTCAAGGGCAAGTACAGTATCGTCCCGAACCCGGCGTGCGTGGGATGGCTCGACGCCCGTCTGCCGGGGTGGTCGAAGCAGGAACTCGACGACAGTCTGAAACTGGTCCGTGATTTGCTGACGCCCGACTGGGACATCCATCCCGAGATGGTCACGCACACCTGGGTCATCAATACGAAGACCGGGCGCCCGTACCCCGAACGCACCGCCGGGTTCATGGAGAACTGGGGCTGGTCGCAGGACAAATCGGCCGACGAACTGACCGACTACCTGGCCTACGCCCTGCGGATCCTGAAGAACGTGGGCCTGCCGTGCGAGGGCATCACCACGCCCGGCGGCTTCGGCAACCGCGCCCTGCCCCAACTCGCCCAGGCCACCCTCCAGGCCTGCCGCGACGTGTATAAGGCTGAGATCCCGCACTATTTCCGGCATCTCTACACGGGAAAACAGAGCGTGGCGCCGCGCGTGGAGTACGCGTCGGGCCTGGCGGGGTCGAACCCGAAATGCGTCGTCTCGATCATCGGGTGCACGGGCGACTGGTTCGGCGGCTGGGACGGCCTGGTGCCGGGGTCGGTCGACAAGTTCATCACCGAGGACCTGAAAGGCGGCCGCCTGCCGGAGGTTATCGCGCGGGGCGAACCGGCCATCCTCGTCTGCCACTGGCCGGGCATCTACTTCAACGGCGAGCGCGTGGGCTTTAAGATCTTCAAGGAGGTGGTCAAACGCCTCCACCGCCGCTACGACCATCTCCTGTGGATGAAACTGAGCGAGATCGCCCGCTACTGGGCCGCCAGGGAACTGACGCAGACCGAGCGCAGGGGCGAGACCGTCACCTTCCAGGCGCCGTTCGCCACGCCGCGCTTCACGGTCGAGGTCAAGAAGGCTGCGGCAGGGGCCCCGCGGCTGGTCGCGCAGGGTCAGCCGAAACCGCTCAAGGAAGTGTCGGCCCCCCTGAAACTCGTCAGCGGCGCCTGGTGCCGGCGGGACCAGGACGTCGTCGCGTGCTTCGACCTGCCGCGCGGCAAGTCGGCGCTCGGGTGGAGTGCCGTCTGAAAACGCAGGAAGCCGCGTGCCACCGGTTGCTTGTCAGCCCGTGCGCTCGACTCGCGCGGACGGCCGGCAGTCGGTGGCACCCGCCATGTCACGCCGGTTGGGCAAGAGCCGTCACCTGTGCGGTGCGACGAAGTTGCGAAGGAACGTCGCGCTCTGCCGGACGGAGGCCTTCCGGTCGGCGAGCGAGCCCTCAAACGCCCGGTCTTCCACCTCGATCGCCACGGCCCCGTTGTAGCCGATGTCCGTCAGGACGGAGAAGAACCGGCCCCAGTCGATCTCGCCCAGGCCCGGCAGTTTCGGCGTGTGGAACTGGACCGGCGTGGCCAGGATGCCCACGTCGTCGAGCCGCCGCCGGTCGATCCGCACGTCCTTGGCGTGGACGTGGAAGATGCGGTCGGCGAACTCACGCAGCGGCCGGATGTAGTCCATCTGCTGCCACACCATGTGCGACGGGTCGTAGTTCAGGCCGAAGTGCCTGGCGGGGATCTCCTTGAACATCCGCCGCCAGACGGCCGGGCTGTGGGCCAGGTTCTTCCCGCCCGGCCATTCGTCGTCCGAAAAGAGCATCGGGCAGTTCTCGATCCCGATCCGCACGCCGTGGTTGCCGGCGAACTTGACCAGCGGTTTCCAGACCTGTCGGAACCGCTTCCAGTTGGCGTCGACCGACTTGGCCGGGTCGCGGCCGATGAAGGTGTTCATCTGCTTCAGGCCCAGCCGCTCGGTCGCGCGGATGACCTGCTTGATGTGGTCGATGGCGACCTTGGCCTCGCGCTTGTCGGGCGCGAGCGGGTTCGGGTAGTACCCCAGGCCGCTGATCTCAACGCCCGCCGCCGCGACAAGTTGCTTGATGCGTTTGGCCTCGGCCTTGCCGATGGTGGCCACGTCGATGTGCGTGACGCCGGCGTACCGCCGCGTGGCCTTGCCCTTCGGCCAGCACATGACCTCGACGCAATCCAGACCCTCCGCCGCCGCAAACGCCAAGACCTCCTCCAGCGACAGGTCCGGCAGAATCGCGCTACAGACTCCCAGTTTCATCGCCCGTCCCCTTCCCGGTTGGCCCATCGACCGCTCTCGTTCGATTCGCGCGTCGCCGCCCGCTGGGCGACCTCACGATGACGACCGTATCCCGCCCGGACCGTGGCTGTCAAGCAGTTCCCGCCCTACGGGGTTGCCGGCACAGCATCCTGCGTGCGGGCTGTCCCCAGCCCGCACGCTCCCCGACAGGCCAAGACAGGCCGGGTGCGGGGTGGGGACACCCCGCACCCGGCGCGCCCGCGCGTCTGTTTTGATTGGCACGCCCGCGCCGCTCGGACTACAATCGAGGTGTCCTCGAATCGGGAGGTGCCCTGACCATGGAACGACGCGAATTCCTTCGGCAGACCGTCGTGGGCGTCGGGGCGGCGGCGCTCGGAACCGGCTTGGGCAGGGCGGCCGGCCGGCCCAAGGTCGAGCGCCGCAACGAACGCCCCGCCATGCAGTACGCGCGGCTGGGACGGACGAACCTCAGGGTCTCGCGCATCGTCCACGGCAGCCTGTTCACGAACATGCAGCGGCTGCCGCTGCTTGAGCGGCTGATGGAGGGCGGCGTCAACTACTTCGACACCGCCTGGCTGTACGGCGGCGGCCGCAGCGAGGAGGCCTTCGGCGCCTTCTTCAGCCAGCACGGACGCCGAGACAAGGTCTTTATCTCCTCGAAGGTCGTCATCATTCGAGAACTCAAGGCCGCCACGGGCGTCTACGAGGCGGCCATGAAACAGGCCGAGACCAGCCTGCGGCGCCTCAAAACCGACCACGTCGATATCATGATGCTTCACGGCAGCAACACTCTCCTCGACGCCGTCGAGAACCCCGAGTGGCTCCGCGCCGCCGAGGACCTCAAGAAACAGGGCAAGGCACGCTTCATCGGCTTCAGCGAACACGCCAAGCCGGCCGAGGTTCTCGCCCGCGCCGCCGCCTCCGGCAAGTACGACATGGCCATGGTCGCCTTCTCCCTCGTCAAGGGCGAGTGGGGCAGCCTCGGACGGGCCGACATCAAGGCGATGGAACCGGCGCTGGCGGCCGCCGGGAAGGCCGACATGGGCATCGTTGTCATGAAAGCCGCCGCCCGGGCCAACGAGATCGCCGCCGGCACGTCGGAGGCGAAACTCAAGAAACCCGGCTTCTCCATCCAGCAACTCTGCTACCGCTACGTCCTCGGCGTGCCGGGTGTCGATGCCGTCGTGTGCGGCATGACGAACATGGCCCACGTGGAGGAGAACCTGAAGGTGCCGGCCATCGACCTGGCGGCAGGCGACGTCGAACGCTTCCGCGACATCGCCGCAGCCTCGCGCGTGTGCGGTTTCTGCGGGACCTGCCTCGATGCGTGCCCGAACGGGATTCGGGTCCAGGACATCCTGCGGTTCCACTGCTACTGGGGCAACGGGTACCGGGCTGCGGCCCGGGCGGAGTACGCCGCGCTCGCGCCCGGGCAGCGTGTGCCGGCGTGTCGCGACTGCGGCGCGTGCGAGGAAGCCTGCCCGATGCGCGTCCCGATTCGCCTCCGCCTCCGCGAGGCCCACCATGTGCTGGCGTGAACGACCCGACACGGTTGGCGCCGGACGTGAGCGCGGCGCTGCATCCTTGCGCGGCGCTACGGGGGTGCGCGGTGGGTCTCCGCACCCGCCGCGCCACCGGGCTTCTGTGCGCGGTGTCACATCCTTGCGCGGCGGGTCTCCTGACCCGCCGCGAACAGGCGGGCGCGTGCCCGCGACCTCCGGCTGGTGGCCTTCCCAGGCCACCAGCACACTGTTCCGGCAGATCTTCGCGGCGGCCTGGGAAGGCCGCCGCGCGGTGAGTGTGTACCCGCCGCGCACATCCGCCCACGCGCGCGGTGGGTCCGGAGACCCACCGCGCTCAAGTTGCGTGAGCGCGGCTGGGCGGGTGGTCCTTGCCGTTCTGCTTGCCTCGGTGCTGGCTGGCTGCGCGTCATCGCCGGACGAGGACCTCCTGCCGCCCGAGCGCGGCCGATGGCGGCGCGAGGGAGCCGTCACGCGGTACACCGCACGAAACCTCTACGATTACATCGACGGCTCCGCGCCGTTCGTCGTCTCCTTCGGCTTTCAATCCCTCCGGACGGCCGACTACCGCCGCGCAGCCGAACCCGTTACCACGGTGGACCTCTACGATATGGGCTCGGCGGACAACGCCTTCGCCCTCTTTCGCAACAAGGCCAACCTGGAGGCCGAACCGGTCGAGGTCGGCACCGAGGGCGCGGGTTCCGAAGCACGCATCGAGTTCTGGCAAGGGCCGTACTATGTCGCGGTGAGTAATCCGTCACCCGACGAGAGCGAGCACGTCCTGGCCCTTGCGCGCGACGTTGCTGCATCGCTCCCCGCGACCCAGGCGTGGCCCGCGTACCTGAAGTTGCTGCCGGAGGCCGGCCGCGTACCGCGCTCCGAGAAGTACCTGCCGGACAGTTTCCTGGGATACGCGGTGCTCAAGCGCGCCGTCAGCGCGCGGTACACGTGTGGCGACGGCGAGGTCACCCTCTTCGTCTGCCGCTACGACACCCCCCAAGCGGCCGCCCAGGCGTTGGCCGCCTTCAAGGCCCAACTCGAAAAGAAGGCCCCGACGAAGCCCCTCACCTGCGGCGACGGCGGTTTCGTGGCCGAGGAGTTTATCCTCGGCCCCCTCGCCCTCTTCCGCCGCACCCACCACCTCGGCGGCCTCATCGGCTACGCCAAAGGCGCCGCCAACCCTCTCTTGGCCGACGTCGACCGCTGTTTGGACGAGTGCCAGCGCCGCACCGGCGTGGGGGACGACTCAGGCGATGCCAAATGCCTTTTCATGCAGGCTAGGTGGGCTCGCGGAAGATCCACCGCGGAGAGGCGGTCGGCAGCGGCCAAACTGGCCCAGATGCGAGAGGGAGAGCCGTGGGCCATGCTGATCCTGCTTGACGAGGGGATTCTTGGCGATCCACCGCCGCCAGCTGCGGCCCCCGCGATAGCTGAGCCGTTCTTGCGTTTTAGGCGCGCCGTGACGGCCGCGGTCCTTGAGAGTCTTCCCGTTTCGGCAAGCGATGCCATGCTGGTGGCAGTCACGACTAATCTGGCAGAGGACGGTTTCGGCTCGTACGCCACGAGGGACGGGCAAGAACTGGGAAGCGCCATAACCGAGCCGATACGAGATCTGGCACGTCAGGCTCTTGAGCGTGCGACAGGACTTGACTTGGGCTACGACCAAGAGGCGTGGGTTCGCGCGATCCTTAGTAGGAAGCAGGGCGAGGACTCGCGCTAGGTGTGCCGAGGAACACGCGTAATCGCCAGCGCGTCAGGCGGGCCGCGGCCTCACCCTTGCGGCGTCTGCCTTGATGATCTACAGCCCCGCCAGTTCGTGCCGCCCCTAACCTCACCGCGCTTGGCGCTTGCCTTCCGGCCTGGGAGGGGTAACCTATCCGGACCGGGATCGCCGGATACGGAAAGGTGGGCATGCGATATCGCGGATTCGGGCAGGTGGATTTTGAGGTCTCGGCCCTCGGCTTCGGCTGTATGCGGCTGCCGACGACGGGCAAATCGGGGAAAATAGACGAGCCGGCGGCCATCGAGATGATCCGGTGGGCCATTGACCACGGTGTCAACTACATCGACACGGCGTATCCGTACCATGGCGGCAACAGCGAGCGGCTGGTTGGTGCGGCGCTCGAAGACGGCTACCGCGATAAGGTGGCCGTGGCCACGAAGATGCCGATCTGGCTGGTCGAAAGAAAAGACGACTTCGACCGCCTGTTCGACGAGCAGTGCGAGCGGCTCGCCACCGAGCGGATCGACTTCTACCTGCTTCACAACCTCCAGGCGCCCACTTGGCCGAAGATACGCGACTTGGGGGCCATCGCGTGGCTCGAAAAAGCCCGGGCCGACGGGCGAATCGGCCCTGTGGGCTTCTCTTTCCACGATCGCACCGACGTCTTTAAGGAAATCCTGGATTATTACGACGGCTGGTCCCTCTGCCAGATCCAGTACAACTTCGTGAACGAGGACGTGCAGGCCGGCACGCCGGGGCTCGAGTACGCCGCCGGCAAAGGGCTGGCGGTCGTCATCATGGAGCCGCTGTTCGGCGGCACGCTGGCGGCCCCGCCCGAGCCCGTGCAGAAGGTTTGGGACACCGCCCCCGGCCG
>CAZEBQ010000126.1:0-10848 GCA_964510295.1 uncultured Anaerolineales bacterium
CAGGCGGCGGTGCAGCCGGGGTCGGAGAGGCTCTTGGCGGCGGCGCAGACGGCCAGTTGGAGGCTTCGCCCGACGTCCCAGCCTTCGTGGATGCCGTAGAGGACGCCCGCGCAGAAGGCATCGCCCGCCCCCGCGGCGCCCTTGATGTAGCCGGGCGGCAGGCGAAGCGAGGGCTGCCAGACCTCCTCGCCGCCCGCGGTCCGGACGTATCCGCCCTCCGGCATGTGGATGCAGACCAGCCGCTTGACGCCGAGCCTGAGCAGCGCCTCGGCCGAGGCCCGGATGGCCGCCGGGCCGGGAACGCCGCCGGGCTTCAGGTCGTGGCCGGTCGTGCGCCCGGCCTCAAACTCGTTCAGGATGGCGTAATCGACGTACCGGAGGGCCGGCCGCACGATCGTCGCGAACCGGTCGCTGTCTTCGCTGACGACGTCAATGGAGGTCTCGATGCCGGCGGCGCGCAGACGCGAGAGCACCCGGGCCGCCGCCGTGCCGAACTGGTCGTCCGGCTCGTCCATCTTGTCCAAGAGCAGCAGGTACCCCATGTGGAACAGGCGAGCCCGGATCGTGTCAACGGGCACGTCTTGGGATGAGAAGAGGGCGTTGGCGCCGCGGTTGTGGAAGAAGGTGCGGCGGCCGGTCTCCTGGACGACCATGACGTTGGTGTAGGAGGTGGGTGCGGCGTCGGTGGCGGCGAGGGCCGAGGCGTCGATGCCGCGGGAAGCCATGTCGGCTCGGATCAACTCGCCGTCGGCGTCGTCTCCCGTCAGGCCGATGGCCTCGAGCGGGATCGGTTCGCCGCCGGCCTCCGGGCCGAACGTCGCCAGGTCCACCAGGCAGTTGTAGGGTGCGCCGCCGGTGCCGCGGTCCTCGGCAAGGATGTTCGAGAGGGTCTCCTCTCGCGGCCACCGGTCGCAGATATAGAGGTGGTCGATGATCCAGTTCCCCGCGCCGGCGATACCCCGTCGTTCGGTGGCCATGCGTACTCCCCTGCCGCTGGACGAGGGTATGATAGCGAGGAGACGTTCGCCCTGCAAGCCGACGGGCGGTTCGGCGGCCGGGTTCGCGCGCGGAACCAGGGGCGACCGAACGGCCGCCCCTGGCGGTTCTCAAGACTCACAATTGGTCTGCTACCGGCGCCGACGCCGACCCGCTGCCAGACCGGCCGCGCCGAGGCCCAACAGGGCCAATGTGGCGGGTTCCGGTATGGGAGCCGTGCCGACGACCGCGTTGTCCATCATGAAGCCCGCCGCGTAACTCTGGTCGCCGATCGACTCGATGTAGACGGTCACCTCTTCTGCGGCGGCGGCCTCAATCTTCCACTTGAGCAGTTTGCCGGTCTTGACGTCGTCGGCCTCGACCGAGACGGACTGGGCGTTGTTCGGGTTGGTGGGGTCTTCGCCGATGACGTAGACGTTGATCTTCTCACCGGCAAAGTCGGCGTCGAAGATCATGACGAAGAAGTCCATCGACCAGTCGTTCCCGTACTCGTTGCCGAGTTTGAAGGTGCTGAGGGTGTCGCCGCCACCGCCACCACCGCCACCGCCACCGCCACCGCCACCGCCGCCGGTGTCTTGGAATTTCAGCCAGGGGGGGTTCCCCCCGGCGGGGCCGTAGACGGGAGGGCCGACGGGGCTGTGGCCGCTCGGTGCAAGGTTGCCGGCCGACGTGTCCCACGTCATCAGGTAGGCCGACGGCGCGTGACCCAGCCACAGTTCATAATCCTGCTGCGTGGGGTCAAAACCGACCTCCTCGTAATCGGTGATAGCGGCGGCCGAGGCCATCGACGCCACTAGAGTCACCAACCCCGCAGCGCACAATCCACTCACGAACGAACGCAACATAGGTACCCCTCCTCCCAGGACAACATGCTATCCCCGTGAAGCGTGTCCGGCCGTGCAGCGGCACGTAAACCGTGCCCCCGACGCTACTTACAGCCAAACACACGGACAACTGGGTGGGATCCAGCAGAAAGGTGCAACCAGCAGCCCTTTGCCTTGATCCAACCCCCTTTTCCTCAACCCTAGTATAACGCCTTTTTGGCCAAAAGCAAAAAATGGGGGCCGAAAAATCCACAATTCCCGCGACCCGTCTCGCCGATGAGGTATCCAATAAGAGGTGTGGCGCCTCCTCACGGCACCGAACACGGCATGCCCAGAGCCTTTTCTGGGACCTTCTTGCCGGAGACGGCGGGCCGTGCCGGCATCCGCGCGGCCATGTCCCGGTACGAGGAACCGGCACAAGGCTGTTTGACACAGCCGGGGGGCAGCCCTTATAATCGGCCCGGGTGGCGGAGCCCTTTGTGGGGGGCGGGCCGCTGCCTGCCGACCCGTGTGGCAAGGATTCAGATGACCGAGACGAACGATTCCGCCGACGACCAGCCCGCCTGGATGGGCGACCAGACCCCCTGCGTCTACTGCGGACAGATCATCGAACGGACCAGCGACCGCTGTCCCCACTGCCGCACCTCCTTCTCCCTTGCCGTACGCCAGGCGTCCCGCGAGGTCGTCGGCAACTGGTACTACCTTGACTCGCGGAACCCGAGCGGCCGCGGGGTCACGTTCGAGACGCTCATCAAGATGATCGAGAAGGGCCGCATCAAACCCGATTCCATCGTTCGCGGCCCTACGACGCACCACGACTGGCTGTACGCCGCCGAGGCACCCCGCCTCGCCAAATACCTGGGCATGTGCCCCCACTGCTTCGCCGAGGCCAAGCCCGAAGAAACGTTCTGCACCAGTTGTCAGTTGAACATGAACGCGAGGCCGGCCGACCCGCGGCCGGGCATCCCGCCCGACCTCGTGAAGGAGCCGTTCCACGCGGCGGCCTACGAGATGGAGAAGCAACTGGCCGAGGCGGCCACCGGTGCAACCGAGGCCCCCGCCGCCGCCCCGGCGCCGACGCCGCCGCCCAGGCCGGTTGCGGCCCCCACGCCGCGACCCGAACCCACACCCACCGCGACGGCCGCCGCTGCCGCAGCCGCCCTCGCCGATACGGGCACGGCGGTCGCCGACCGCAAATCGCGCATCGTCGCATCGGCAGGGCCCCGGAGCCGACCCAAACTCTGGATCATCCTGGTCTTGACCTGGGTTTCCCTGATTCCCCCCATCCTGCTGCTCGGTTACTATTTCCCGATCCCGCTGGTGCACGACGCCATGCGGGCCGTGTTCGGGGGTGGCACGACCCAGCCCCGGCCGCCCGGCCCCAATCCGCCCAAGGTCGGCGACAAGTGGCTCCAGGAACAACTCGCCGAGGCCGACAAGGCCGAGCAGGCCAAAGACTACGCCCGCGCCATCGGCATCCTCAACCTCGTCATCGACAAGACGGGCGACACCTCGCTCCGGTCGCGCATCGAAGCCCTTCGCCGCAAACCCGCCGAGGAACACAAGACCCGGCTCGACGAACTCGGCAAACGCCTCGTCATGGCCAAGCAGTTCGCCACCGACCACAACTACGACGATGCCCTCGCGATTCTCAGGAACATCGGCAAGGAAGACCGGTCGTTCCTGGCTTCCCCGGACATCGCCCTGGACGTGGACGCGATGGAGGCGCAATTCCGCACCGCCCAGGCCGAGCACGCCAAGCAGCAGAAGCAGCAACAGCAACTGACCGGCATGCTCGCCCAGGCCGCCGACCTCCGCAAGGCCAAGAAATTCGCCAAGGCCCTCTCCCTGTACACGCAGATCGGCAACACCTTCCCGGAAGGGGTCGTGGCAAAGCGGGTCGATCTGACGGCCACGATTCAGCAGGTGCAGGCGGAACTCGCCGCCGCCACGCCCCCGACGCCGCCGAAACCGCCGCCGCCGCCCCCCGATGAGGCCGCCAAGGCCGTCGCCGACCTGCTGGCAGCCGCCGCCGGACTCGAAAAGCAGGAAAAGTTCGCCGAGGCCCTGGCCAAACTCGAAGAAATCAAAACCACGATCGACCAGAAATTCTGGCCCGACGCCCTCGAAGACCGCATCCAACAGGTCAAGGCCAAGAAAGAGGCCCTCGAATTCTTCGGCATCGACGCCCCGAAGCCATAACCGGGCAAACGTCGGCGAAACCCAACCCCACGTCGCGCCGGCCATCCCGACCCACCGCACCGAACGCCTGACCGGCACGCGCCTCTATAATAATAATGCGCGGCGGGTCAGCAGACCCGCCGCGCTCACACATCCAAGGGCGTTCCCGAGACGACTCAGGGCGCCACCTCCTTCAACGCCTCCGGGCGTGTCTCTGCCCCGGCATCTTTCTCGGCGGCTGTGGCGGCCGTCTCGGAAACCTGCCGCACACGCACAATCAGAAGAACCTGGTTCTTCGGCAACGTGAAAAGAGGATGGACCGTCACGGCGCCCCCGGCGATGCCCAAGGTGAATCTCGGCTTTGCCTCGCCGTGCTGCAAAACAACAGCCTCTCCGAGAGGCCGGTCCGCCGGCCGCTTCGCCGGCCCGCGTTTTGCAGCGTCGGCCTTCTCGAATCGGTCGGCTTCTTTGTAGGCGTATCCACCGGTGAGCCGCCGTTTCTGACTGTCTTCCGTCTTCGCTTCCTCTTTCGAGGCGGCGTCCTTGCGCCTCGCGGTGCGGCGTTCGTCGCCGAGGCGCGACGCGCCATCCTCATCGGTGGGCGCCGGACCGGCCGTGCCAAAGTCCCAGCGTGCGGCCGGCCTGTACGTGACCGCAGGCTGAAGCGTCGGCGCGGCCGGCACCGCCGGCGCCGACGGTTCGCCGGGCGCAACAGCGCTCGGCTTGGCCACAGACCCAAGGCCGGCGCCGGAAACAAGTTTGTCCGCCGCCTTCTTCCCACTGGGCGTCGTTCGACCGTGCATCGTAACGGAAGGCGTCTTGGACCGCGGGACTTCCACAGCCTCAGCCCGGTCGACAGGCGGGACAGGCTCGCCGGCAGCCGCTACGGCCGGGGCATCCCCTGCCGCGGCCGGGGCCTGGTGCAACGGTGCTCGCTTCGCCTTGACATCGTCGCCGAACCGGCCCCGGGCGTTGGCCTTCTGCCGGGCCATCGGCTCGGCACCCCTGATGCCGAAGCCCTCGCTGGTCTCTTTCTCGGCCGCCTTCTCGGCCGGGACGTTTCCGCGGAGCGTCGCATCCGGCTCCGGTTCCCCGCCCGGCTCGGCCCGGCCGGACCTGGCCTTGGCCTGGCGTAATAGCCCGGCCGTCGCCGGCGCGGCCTCGGGCGCAGCCCTGCCCATGGACCTGCCGTATGCCGGAGGCTCTTCCTCAAGCGCCACGTCGGCCTTGGCGACGGCGTACGCCCGGAGTTGCTTCTGCAATTGCACGATGGTACGGAACGGCTCGCTGGAATCGTCCTCGACGGTCATCTCTCCGGCTTGGGCCAGTTGACCGCCGAAGCGAGAGAGACGGTCGCGGTCCGTCAGGACGACCCAGGTGTCCTCGCCGTTGCGGCCGGCCAGGAAGTAACAGCCGCCGGCGGTCGCGAGCCCTTCAGCGGCATGACTGGCGCCGCCGCCGCCGCCGCGCTTCATACCGCCGGCAGTTTCCGCCCGCGCCCCGTCCTGACGGAAGTACGCAAGCGCCCGACTGCGCGGCAGCGCCGCCCAACCGTTGGCGTGGAACAACTCCACCAGCGCGCCGTTGGCCTTATCGCGCGATGCGGCACGGACGACCAACTGGTTCGCGGCACGGACCAGGTTGTCGCGGGTGGCCACGGCCGCCAACGTGCCGAACGGGGCCCGCCCTTCCGCAACGTAGTTCATCGCGTGTTGGACGGCGGCCGGCCCGGTCAATTGCGCCGGTTCGCCGTCCGCGTCGCGGTCGGCGACTTGCCCCTCTGCCCGGACCGTCGTTCCCATAGCCACGGTGTCCAAGGTCGGCGGTGCGAGTTTCTTCAACTTCGTATCCGTTGCGGCAGCCTTGCCGTAGAAATGCTTGGCCGAGCCATTCGACATATAGGCGTAGAGGTCCGTCGTGCCGGGGCCGCCTTTGCGGGCGCTGGTTGACGCCAACGCGAGGCCCTGTTCGTGAACCGTTTCGTGGCGCGGCGTCAGACGCTGCGTAGCCGCGCCCGAACGCACGACGACGCTGTTGCCGAAGATCGTCTGCTGACCCGCCACGTCCTCGATGTTGGCCACGCCCGCCGTCGGGGCATCGGCGAGGGCCTGTCCCAACCGGGCGGTTTCGTCCACGTCGTAATCCACGCCGAGGGGACGTCGCGCCCTGTAACTCAGGCTGAGACCGTCAGCCACCGCGAGCCCGGCTTCGTCGAGCCGTTCCACCATCTCGCCGACGCCCCGTTTCCTGCGGGCAAGTTGCGTGGCGCCGGCCGGCACGCCCCAGTCATCGCCGGTCTTCATCGCGGCGGCATCCGGGGGGCTGTCGGCGTCGAGGCCCCTGGAATCCAGCGAGGGCGCCATCTCACCGGTTCGCCCGCCCAGGTACGCGAACAGGCCGATGCCGACCGCCAGCAGCAATGTGGCAGCCACGGCCAAGGCGCGAGGCCACGGACGGGCACGATGGATCGCCAGCGTTCGCTCGTGCGGTTGACCCGCAGCCGTCTCGGAAGACTGGAGGAGACTGCGGCGTTCCATCTCGCGGAGCACATCCCCCGCCAGACCGTCCGGGGCGGCGTGGACCGGCAGACGCCTCAGAAGGTCCGACGTGGCGCGGAGGTCATTCAGGAGGCTGCGGCAGTCGGGGCACGTGTCGAGGTGCGCACGGACGCCGGCCGACAGGTCGGCCGAGAGTTCCTTGTCCAGGTACGCCGACAGATGTTCACGTGCTTGGTCACACAACATCGCCCGTCACTCCACCCCCGTGGACGGCAACTGGAAGTCGGTTGTCAGTTCTTGAGCAGCGGTTCGAGCCTGTCTCTAAGCATCATGCGTGCCCGATGCAGCCGCGATTTCACGGTTCCGGGCGGCACGTCCAGGATATCGGCGATCTCGTGGTAATCGCAGTGCTGGATGTCCCGCAGGACGACCACCGTCCGATGTTCGTCGTCGAGGCTGTTGATCGCCTCCTGAACCAGCGTCTCGGTTTCGGCCGCGATGAGCGGGTCGGCCGGGTCGACGGCCGCCGTATCGGCCACGGCATTGCCGGGGTTCGGGTCGTCGTCGCCCGCCGGTGCGCCCATCTGAACCCATTTCCTTCTTCGGCGGTGGCTCAGCGAGGTGTTCACCGCAATCCGGAACAACCACGTGTACAGGCTGCTTCCGCCGCGGAAGTCGTCCAGTTTCTCATACGCCTTGACGAACGTGTCCTGAAGCAGGTCGCGTGCGTCGTCGGCCGAGCCCACCAGGCGGTAGATCGTGTTGTAGAGACGGTCCTCGTGGCGTTCGACGATCTCGCCGAACGCAGCGCTGTCACCGCTGAGCACCTGTCCGATCAACTTCTGGTCGGTCAGGTTGCTTCTGGATGCCGCTCGTGAAGCCACCGCTTCCTATCTGTTCTGTTAGACGCCACCCCTTGGGGCGGGTTCCCAAAAAACCGGAAATACGCGGGTTTCTCGCCCGCCATCCGGCGCCCGGACGCTCCCGACCCCCCTACTATAGCCCACGCCGCCCGTCGCCACAAGACGCCGCGCGCCCGCGCGAGACCCCGCTCTCACGTTCTCTATTCTCAATACGAGCGCCGGACCCGCCTGTTCTGTAACAACCCTGTAACGCCGCGCTCAATAAACACACTCGGGCAACTCCTATCTACTTGCGCGCGCGGCGGGCCGGGCGACCGTACGTGTTTAGCGTGTCATTCCGAGCGAGCGAAAAAGAGTCGAGGAATCTCGCCGTTATGCGTGTTCGGACGACGAGATTTCCTGCGGGCACTCGGGGTACAGCGCTCCGCTCGCCCTCGCCTTTGTACCTGTTTAGCGTGTCGGTTGTGGCTGTCACCCTGAGCGAAGCGAAGGGTCTCGCCGTGGAAACGACGAAACAGCAAAGACCACGGCGAGATTCTTCGGCCCGCAAGCGGGCCTCAGAATGACAACGCTAAACACGTACTCGCCTTTGGCGACGGCTCGGTCGAAATGACATCGCTTCGAGAGCACGCTAAACAGGGCCGGGCGACCCGCCGCGCAAAACGTGTGTGGGACCGCTCACTCGCGCCCGGCGCCCCCGCCGGCAGGCGGTTGGCTTTCGACCGGCCCGTCGCGTAGAATAGGATCCGCTCAGGCAGCGGGGAAAGGCGGAGAGACCGTGGACGAGTCGGGGCAACATAAGGGCGCGGTGCGGCGGCGCATCCGCGTGCGCGGCATCGTCCAGGGCGTCGGATTCCGGCCTACCGTCTATCGTCTGGCCGTCGAGCGGAACCTGGGCGGTTGGGTGCTGAACGACGCCGAGGGCGTGCTCATCGAACTGGAGGGCCCGCCGCCGGCCGTCGACGATTTTCTCGCCCACCTGACCGCCCGCCCGCCTCCGCTGGCCGAGATCACCGCCGTCGAGACCGACACCGTCGCGCCCGAGGACGAGACGGCCTTCGCCATCGCCGCGTCGGCCGGCGGCGAGCCCGCCGCGCTCGTCTCGCCCGACATGGCCGTCTGCGACGACTGTCTGCGGGAACTCATGGACCCGGCGGACCGGCGGTTCCGGTACCCGTTCATCAACTGCACGAACTGCGGCCCGCGTTACTCCATCATCCTCGACATCCCGTACGACCGGCCGAGCACCACGATGCAACACTTCACGATGTGTCCGAAGTGCCGTGCCGAGTACGACGACCCGGCCCACCGCCGGTTCCACGCCCAGCCGAACGCCTGCCCGGTGTGCGGTCCGCACCTGGCGCTGCACGATGCCGAGGGCCGGCCCGTTGCGTGCGCCGACCCCGTCGCGGCGGTCCGCGAGGCGCTCCTGTCCGGCCGCATCGTGGCCGTCAAGGGCCTGACCGGGTTCCACCTGGCCTGCGACGCGCGAAGCGACGAGGCCGTCCGCTCGCTCCGCCGCCGCAAGGGCCGCGACCGGAAGGCCTTCGCCATGATGGCCGCCTCGGCCGAAGCGGTCGCGCGGCGAGCCCACGTGAGCGACGCCGGACGGGCGCTGCTGGAGTCGATCCAGCGGCCGATCGTCCTCCTTCCGAAGCGTGCCGAGGACGACCTCTCGCCGCAGGTCGCTCCGAAGAGCCCGTACGTCGGATTCATGCTGCCGTATGCACCGGTCCACTACCTGCTCTTCGAGAACGACTTCCCGCCGATGGTCATGACGAGCGGGAACCTGTCGGAAGAACCCATCTGCCGAGACGGCGACGAGGCCGTCCGCCGCCTCGCCGGCATCGCCGACCTGTACCTGCTGCACAACCGGCCGATCCACACGGTTTGCGATGATTCGGTGACGGTGGTGCAGCGCGGCCGTCCGCTGATGCTTCGTCGCGGGCGGGGGTACGCCCCGCGACCGCTCAGGTTGCCGCTCGCCGCGCCGGAACCGATCCTTGCGGTCGGGCCGGAACTGAAGAACGGCGTGTGCCTGGTGCGCGGCCGGGAGGCGTTCGTCAGCCAGCACATCGGCGACCTCAAGAACGCCCTGGCCGCCCAATACTTCGAGGCCACCATCGAGAAACTGGAGCGGCTGCTCGATATCACGCCGACGGCCATCGCTCACGACCTGCATCCGGCCTACCTCTCGACGCGGTACGCCCGGCGCCGGGCGTCGGCCGATGGCATCGGCCTCGTCGGCGTGCACCACCACCACGCTCACGTCGCGGCCGTGATGGCCGAGTGCGGACTCGACGGCGAGATCCTCGGCCTGTCGATGGACGGCACCGGCTACGGCGCCGACGGCACCGTCTGGGGTGGCGAGGTTCTGCGGGCGTCGGCAACCGAATTCGCGAGACTCGGCCACCTGGCCTACGTTCCTCTACCCGGCGGCGACGCCGCGGTCCGGCACCCCGTCCGGACGGCCTGGGCGCTGCTGCTCCGTGCCTGCGGCGCCGAGGAGGCCGAACGGCACCGTGTCGGATACCTCGCCTCGGACGCCGCGAACGACCGGGCCGTGTGGACCGAGATGATTGCGCGCGGCGTCAACGCGCCGCGGGCGTGCGGCCTGGGGCGATTGTTCGACGGGGTCAGCGTCCTCGCGGGCGTCTGCGCCGAGAACACCTACGATGGCCGCGCTGCGATGGAACTGGAGGCCGCAGCCGCCGATGCGCCCGACGACGCCACGCCCTACGCCTTCGCCATCGTCGACCCGTCCGGCGAGCCGGACCCCGTCTCGGGGAAACATGGCCACGCCGGCGTGGCCAAGCCGCCCGTGCGGGTTGAGGGCTGGGTCCTCGATACGGTGCCCCTGATTCGCGGCGTGGTGGCCGACGTTGAGGCGGGCGCAGGCGCGGGCGCCGTCAGCGCGCGGTTTCACGCCACCGTCGCACGGATGCTCGTTGCGGCGGCGCAACGGGCACGGGAGGAGACGGGGCTCGGGCGAATCGCCCTGTCGGGCGGGTGCTTCGCCAACGACCGGCTCGTCCGGACGCTGGCGCCCGCCCTTGAATCCGAGGGGTTCGAGGTGTATGGTCACCGCGACGTGCCGCCCAGCGACGGCGGGGTCGCCCTCGGTCAGGCCTATGTCGCCGCCGCACAACTGCAGACCGAATCCATTTAGCCGCGGGGCTTGCCCCGCGCGCGCTGCAAAAGGTGAGGTAGCAGCAATGTGCCTGGCCATACCTGGACAAATCGTCACGAAGGACGACGGCATGGGCGTCGTCGACATCCGCGGCAACCGCATGCGTGCGGGGCTCCTGCTCGTGCCGGAGGCCGACGTCGGCGATTGGGTCCTCGTCCACGCCGGCTTCGCCATCACGAAGGTCACGGCGGATGACGCCGCCGAAACCAACGCCCTGTGGGACCAGATCGAGGACCTGAAACGCGCCGAGCAATGAGGCCCTCCGAACCCGCCGCCGGGACCGAGCCCGCCGCGGG
>CAZEBQ010000127.1:0-10833 GCA_964510295.1 uncultured Anaerolineales bacterium
TCGCGCGGTCGGCGGCGGGGGTGATGGCCCTGCTGATGTGCGGCGAACGCGATTCCCGCGAGGTCCTCATGGGACTGGAGTACCTGCGCCAACTGCCGCACGGCAAGTTCACCGCCGCCAAGTTCTACTACTACGGACACTACTACGCCATCCAGGCCATGTACCAGGCCGGCGAATCCTATTACCAGCAGTGGTACCCGAACATCAGCGACGCCATGCTCGCCAGGCAACGCGAAGACGGCAGTTGGGACGGCGGCGAAGGCGGAAGCGGACCCGCCTTCTCCACCTCCATGGCCATCCTCGTCCTCGGCGTGCCCTACCGCTTCCTGCCCATTTACCAGCGCTGACACGAAAAAAGGTGCCAGGCACCTTTTTTTCAAACGGCCTTCTTGCCGGTAAAAACGGGGAAAAGGCGAAAAGGTGCCTGGCACCTTTTTTCTTTTTCGCCGCGAGCAAGCGGCATAAATGTCACGGCGCCTTGGCGGGGGGGGTGGGGCTGAAGGTCATGCCCTGCGGTGGGCCGCGGCCGAGCGGGTCCATCAGTTCCAGATAGAACTCCCATGTCCGCTGCTGGTTCGACGTCTTCAGGAGCACCTGGCTCCATCCCGCGGGCAGGTCCACGAGCACGCCGTCCTCGGGCCGCGACCGCATGGCGTACCGGTCGCCGTCCAGCACGAGTTGGCGGTTGATCCACACCTTGGCCGTATCGTTGTGCCCCACCTGGAGGACGGCCCGGCCGGCCGCGTCCGAGTGAACCCAACAGGCCGCGTAGGCGGTGGACCAATCGAGCGGCTGGGGGTCCGCCGACCCCTTGGCCGCTTCCCCCTGAGCCAGGGCCGCATACAGGCTCACGAACTCCCAGGGCGACGTGTAAACCTTCCATCGGATCCTGCCCGAGGCCCCGTCGTACGCTGCGCCCACGTCCACCCCGTCGGTTTCAGGCGGGTAGGCGATGCCGTGGCCCCGGCCTTGCGGGTTCGGGAACGGGCCGAGCACCTGCCACGACCGGACGACGTGGCGGTCGAGATGCGTGCAGCGGCGATGGAACACGTACACGGTCTCCCGGGGCAGGCTCAGGCCCTTGAGGTCGGCCTCCACGGCCGCCACAGGATCGTCCGTCCCGGCCGTCTTGTAGGCGTCGAGGAGCGCCGCCAGGGCGTGGCCGGCCTTCGGATGATCCGGCATTTTCGCGAGGAACCACTTGCAGATCTCGGCTCGCTCGGCCGGTCCGGGACTCAACCGGAGCATCCGCTGCACCATCCGCCACGCTTCGCCCGTTAGTCCGAGGGCGGGAACGCTCCGGCGCAGAACGGCCAACGCCCGCTTCGGATCGTACGGCAAGTGGGCCACAAGCGGATCGGTCAGCAGGCAGCAGTGCCCGGTGTACCCGTTGGCCGGCGCCTGGGTGTGGGCCCGCTTGCCGCTCTTGACCGGCCCGTCCACCCACTGCCATCGGTCGGAGAGGTCGGCCGGCGAGGCCAACTCGTCGAACCCCCAGTGGCCGGCCTGCGCCGCGTCCGGCTTCGCCGGCGTCCCGCCACCGGGCGGCATGGCCGACTCGTATCGGGCCAGCACCTCGCGTTCCGCCAGTGCGCGGCCGTAGAGCCGTACCTCGTCGATCCTGCCCCCGAAGCGACAGTATCCGTCCTGGCGCCCCCCGATGTGGAGAGGCGTGAGGCCGGGGTTGCGTTTCAGATTGACCGGCGTCGTGCCGGCGAGCCGGCCGTTGTGGTAGACCTTCAGGTCGCGCCCGTCGAACGTCATGGCCACGTGGTGCCACTCTCGGAGCGTCAGGACACCACTGCCGCTCCAAACCTGGAACTTGCCCTCCTCCTTGCCGCCGATGTTGAGGTAAGCGCCGACCTGCATCCCGTTGACCACCAGGGCGTAGTGGCCGTCGGTCTCTTCGTTGGTGTTCTTGTTGACGATCCAGCGTCGGATGTCGCCGCCTTGCGGCCATCGGTCCTGGAAGATCCAGGCCTCGAGGGTCATCTCAGCCGGTTCGAGTGCCGGCGAGTGCGGCACCTCGACCTGCCCGGTCAGGCCGTCCAATCCCAGGGCGGCGCCGATCTTGCCGGGCGCCACGCCTGCGCCGCCGACGTGGTCGCCGGCCCACGGCACCCAGTGCTGCTTCACCTTGCCGGCGCGTGCGGCGGACAGGTCGTCGTCGATAACCACGTGCGTCTTGCCGCCTGCGACCAGAGCCGTCCGGTCCCAGACCGCGCGGCCGCCGACGTGGGCGAAGTAGAGGCCCGAGACGGGTTGGGCGGCCAGCGGCGTCCACGCAAGGGGCAGTCTCAGTTCCTGCCACCTGCCCGCCTCGGGCAGCGGACCCATGTAGCGTCCGCGGCCGGCCATCTCGCCCCAGACGGCATTGAAGCACCACTCGCTACCGTCGTGAAGGCCAAGCGACACGGTGCGCGGCGGGTCCTTCGCATCCAGATATACCCACTGCGATAGATACGGGCCGCCCGGCGTCCTCAGGTGGTGGATGACCGGCCGCTTGAGGTCCTGGACCCAGTGACCGGCCGTCTTATACCGTTCGCCGGGGGGCGCGGCCGAGTGGGCCTTCGTGCCGCTGTGGACCGGGTCGAGCACCCACCGCCACCCGCCGCTCGCGACGGCCCCCTCAGGAAGCGCGTCGTCGAGGAAGACCTGCTCCTTGCCGCCCGCCACCACGGCGGTGCGGTCCCAGACCAGCGCCGGGTCGCCCTGCTGCCGGTACCGGATCCCGCAGATCGGCAAGTCCGCCATACCCAGCAGGGCCAGCGGAACGCGGATCTCATGCCACGCGGCATCGGGGAACCGCTCGGACAGGTACACCGCAGGCACCTGACCGTACCACCCCGTCTTGACCCAGTAGACCCGGTGTCCCCATCCCCGCGGGCGCGTGAGCCCATCGAACAGGTCCAGGGCGATCGACCGCGGGTACCGATTCTCGCCGGGCACGTAGACCCACTGCGACAGGTACGCCTGCGACTGGGCCGCATATCGGCGGCGGATCGGCTCGGGAACGCCCGCCGCCGCAGCACGGTCGAGCAGACGCTTGCCCGGGTCCGCCATCCCGGCCACGCGAAGCGCGTGGTCGAGCGTGAGCAGCCGCTTTACCGTCATGCTCTTCGGATGCCGCTCGATAAAACCGGACACCAGCGCCAACAGACCCTGGGCCGACGTGGCGCGGAGTTGCGCTGACTCGTTGACGTACGCGAAGGCCTCCGGCAGGTCGGGCAGTTCGTCCGCGATGGAGCGCATCGCCCGGCGGGCGCCTTGCGTGAGAGGATCGATATAGATCGCCTCGTGTCCGGCGGCGAGAAGGTCACGGCCGGCCACGCCCGCCCCCCAGGTCAGCACCCGCGTCGGCCCGCCGCGCTCCGGCTGCTCGTCCCACACGGCGATCGAGAGGCCCATGCGGCGCATGTCCCACGGCTGTGCGCTCAGCGCTCGCGACGGAATCGCCGCCTCGTACACGAGTTCGCCGCCGGCCGGATCGTGACGGACGGCGCCCTGAAGGCCCTCGGGCAGCGGCTGCTGCGTCAGTGTGCGCAGGCGCAGGCGTCCGCGCGCCTCGGCGCCCATCTCCCACCGATGCGGCCTGGCGCCGGCCGCGAGGCCGATCTCGAGCCAGTCGCCGCCTGCGGCGTCGCCGCCGCCAACGTGTGGAACGAACGACGGGTCGGCGTAGCGCACCGCCAGGTACAGGTGGTCGGTATCGTGTGTCAGGTACAGGCGGCCGCGGCGTCCGCCCTCCCCTTCGAGGGGCAGGGCGCCGGCGTCGTCCCACTCGCCGAGGTCGCCGTCGATCGCCACCCGGCCCGGCGTCCTGGCGACCAGGGTCCGATGGTTCCAGTCGCGCTCGCCCTTCGGCGCGGTCGTCAGGGCGTGGAGTCCGCGTGCGTCGGTGACGAAGATCGCTTCGGGCGTCCAGAGGATGTCGGACGTGGGGGTGCCGCCTCGCCTTCTCCCTGCCCATTCCTCCGCGCCTCGGCCGTATTCATAGACCTGGGGGAAGACGCCCGAGACGGTCTGTGTGCGGCGGTGGGCGCCGGTTGCGGCGTCGAAGGTATCCAACTGGAGCGTCGCGGCTTTCTGCCTGCCGTCGGCGGCCACCAGAGACGCGATCCACATCCGGTCGCCCAGCCGGTGGAAGTCGAAGATGCCGCCGAACTGCTGCGGTTCGCGGGCCACCGGAACAAGGTACGTCGTTTCCTTCCGCGTCCGGAGGTCGATGACCGTCAGCGTGGCGCCCTCGTGCGTGTAGTTCACGTCGCCCCGGACCTCGCCGTAGCGCGCCAGGCGCAGCCGGTACGACGGGTCGCCGACGCGGAAGATCCACTGCCGTTGGGTCCGGTACTGGCCCCCCTCGAACTGGACGATTCGCAACCACGGGCCGGTCAGGTCCATGCGCAGGCCGGCGCGGGAACTGAACTCCTCCAGGTCCCCACAAAGGCGCGCAGACCCCGGGTCGGCCAGCGCGAATTCGTAGAGGGCGCCGCCGTCGGTCAGGTAGAAGCCGACCTCGTCGCCGAAGACGCTGGCCCGGACACGGTCCTGCCCTTCGGCGGGGAGACCGTTGACGGCAGCCGTCGCCCCGTCGGCGACCTCCAGGACGACGTGCACGCACTTGCCGCGCCGGCGCCCGTCGCTCACGAGGTGAAGCCGGTCTCCCTTGCGGACGACCCCGACCTGCCGGAACGAACTCATCTCGTCCGACAGCGGCCGGGCCCAGAGCAGGCGACCGGTGGACCGGTCAATCAGGCCGGCCATCGGCTCACGCTGACGCTGGTCGGCGAACCCCGTCACCACGAGGTGAGGCCCCAGGGCCTTGTGCCGGTTCGTCTGGAACGGCAACCGGCAGTCCCATCGCAAGACGCCCGTGGCGGCGTCGAGCGCCACCAGACGCCGGTCGCAGACGAGGATGAGCGTCCCCTCGGCCCACGTCACGTCCACGAGGTCGGGCTCGGCGAACCGTTGCCACACGCGCTCCTTTCGCGGACCCGCACGGACGCACTCCAGAACGCCTCCCGAGGCCAGGTACAACCGGCCGGGCACGTCCGCTTCGGGCGGGGGCGCCCACAGACGCGACCCGGTGCGCGGCAGGTGCCAGACACGTTTGACGGGCGCCGCGAGCGGCGCCCCGTCCGGTGCGGCCGGCCCCGGGGCGGGCCGGTCGAGACCGGCCGAGACCCGGGAGACACCCGCGAGCGTGCGTCCCCGAAGCACCAGCGCCAGGGGCGGTTCCGACCCGAGCCACGCCTTCTCCTCGATCGTCTCGCCGGTTGCCGGATGCAGCGTCAGTAACGTCTCCCGCACTGCGACGACCAGCGCCCCGGGCGCCGGCACCGGCCGGCCGAGAATCGGGGACGACAGACGCCGGTGCCAAGCGACGCGGCCGGAACCGACGTCGAGAGCGAACAGGCTCCGGGCACCCCTGACGATACACCGTCCGCCCGCCAGACCTACCAGGCCTTCGGCGGGGACCAGCGGCGCTTCCCACAGGCGTCGGCCGGAGCGGCTGTCCAGTGCGAACACGCCCTGGCCGTCGCGGGGCATAAAGATGACACGGTCGCCCGCGACGACCGGCGGCGCGCCCTGCCGGCGGAGGATGCCGAGCCACTCCTCCCCCATGGCGGCCCGCGGGTACGGCTTGACCCACTCGACCATGCCGTCGCGGGCGTCGCAC
This sequence comes from uncultured Anaerolineales bacterium, assembly GCA_964510295.1. Classification (GTDB taxonomy): domain Bacteria; phylum Planctomycetota; class Phycisphaerae; order FEN-1346; family FEN-1346; genus JAUVZF01. The sequence continues at coordinate 5,681 of CAZEBQ010000127.1, forward strand.
CGCGCGACAAAGCCGAGGTTCGTGCTGCAGTAGACCGCGCCCAGGTGAACCGTGACGGCGTTGCCGTAGCGGACCTGTTCGAGCCCCTCGTCTCGCCGGAACGGGTAGCCTTCGCCGGAATCGAGGCAGGGGTTCTGCAACCCCAGCGTCCGCTGCCACAGGACCCCGCCTCGGTCGGCGTCGAGGCAGACCAGGTGCACCGGCAGAATGGGCCCGACCTGTTCCTGAATGGCCAGGACATAGACGCGCCCGCCGGCGACGGCGGGGTCGCTGATCGGCTGCATGGTCTCCCAGACGGGATCCGCGTCGGTGGACCACCGTATCTCGCCGGTGCGTGCGTCGAGGGCGGCCACGCCGCGCAGCGATACGCCGGACGGGTCGGCGCCCCAGCGGGTGTAGACGCATCGGCCTGTCATCGCCGGCCGGAAGGGGCCGGGGACGGCAAGCAGTTGTCGATTGCGGCCTCGCTCGCCCTGCCGCCTGGGCCGCAGCGGCATGGCAATGTCGATCGGCGTCCGCCACCAGAGCGGCTTCGTCAGGTCCTCGGCGAAGCAGACGAGAAGGTTGGGGCCGGCCAGCAGGACCCGGCCGCCGCTCGTCTGGAGCGACCCGAGCGGCGTGGGAAAGGCATACACCGCCTCGTCGGGCAGCGCGTCGAAGACGTCCGGCCGCCACGGCGCGACCGGTGGAAGGCGCAGCAACTGATGCGACAGCGTCGCCGGCCGCAGCGCCGCGGGGGGAGTGTCGGCGGCATCGACGCCATCGAGGAGTCTCTTGCGGATGGCGCCGGCCGTCGCGCGGCCGCCCATCCAGGGAAACTCGGCGTCGGGCGCCACGCCGTCGAAGGCGGCCGTCACGGCCCCGGCGTCCCGCGTTTCGTTGAGGATGGCCAGCCAGGCGCCGACACGGGCCCTCTTGCGCAAGTCGGCGTCGGCGCCGTGCGAGAGCACGTCCTCGAACATGCGAAGCGCGAGGCCCGAGGCGCCCTGCCGCAGCGTCGCCTCCCCGCAAGCGACCATGGCCTTGTGGGTAGCGTCCGCCCAGGGGTACCGGCGGTAGGCGGCCACGATGGTTTGCGGATCGTCGGCCTTAGGGATCCGCGCGAGAAGGGTCCGGGCCGGGTGTTGCTGCGCCTCGCGCAGGGGCATCAAGGTGTCGGGCGTCTGCCGTGCCAGGAGCCGGTCGAGGAGGACCCAGGCGGAGGCGTGGCGGTCCTGTTCCCATGGCATGATGCCGCGGCCTTCGGCACTGGCGTCGAGGAGTGCCTGGACGGTGGCGGTGTCGGCGCCGCTGGTGCGGGAGTGGATGGCGGTCCACCGCATCTCCAGACCGAGGTCGCGCGGGAAGTCAGGCGGCACGGCCTCGGCCTGCGCGAGCCGTTGGAGCCGCGACGCCACGAACCGGGCGTCCATCGCCTCGGCGCGGGTTTCGAGCAACTGCCGCGCGTCATGCCACCGACCGGCCGACACCAGGAGTTCGACCCGCATCTGATACCAGCCGGCGTCGCGCCCGGTGACGGCGGCCAGGCCGTCGAGCGCGCGGTCGGCCTCCCAGAACCGGCGGCTCTCCATGGCCAGGGCCAGGCGCATCCGCCAGCCGCTCTCGGCCGCCTCCCGGTTCTCCGTCAGGCGACCCGCTTCGTCCAGGGCGATGAGACGGTCGGAGGCGTGTTCGGCGGTGGCACTGTAAGGCCCGCCGTCGCGCCAGAGATTGTTCTCTTCGACGGACTTGAGGATGGCTTCGAGCGCCGCCACCTCCAGGCCGAGGTTGCCGGGAAACGCGGCCGTCAACCGCTTGAGCCGGGCGATGCCCTGGGTGGCCGAGCCGAGTTTGGCCACGTCCCCCGCGATGCGTTCGTACGCCTCCGCGCGGCCCTGGCCGTCGGGGCCGAAGCGCTGAAGGAGGGCTCGGACGAGGCCCGTCAGCCGCCGGGCCATCTCCTCATGGCGAGGGTCGGCGTCGAGCCCCCGGAGTTCATCGAGCCATCGTTTCCGGTTCGCCCCGTACGTCTCGGCCCAGGAACCTTTCCACTCGATAGTTGGATCGTCGGCTGCGGGGGCAGAGACTCCCCCCGGCGCCGGAGATGCCGCAGCCGGCGGCGCGGCGGCACACGGGCCGAGGCACACGAGCAAGCCCACCGCCCGGGCCGTTATCGACCGCCACGGCACGGCTGTTTTTCTGCCGGAGACCATCACCCTGTTGAACCGCCAAACCCGCCGCCGGTTTCCTGCCGACCGTCGGCCGCCGAGAGAATCCGGGCGAATCGGCTGCCGAGGGACGCCTGCTGCCTCCTTGACCGGACCTCGCCGGGGCGGTACCTTGCCGGTAGACCCGTGGCCCGTGGAGGAAACCGTACCGACGTGCAGCGTCCGCTGCCAGGGTTTCCCTGCCGGGTCCGGCTTCATTGGAGGCACAGAACCATGGGTGAACGCGGAATCATCTCGGCGCCAGTGGCAGCGACGGTCCTTGCACTGGCAATCATCACGTGGGGCGCGACGGCTTCCGCCGCCGCCACCGAAACGATCGACCTCCGTTGGGCCGGGACCGACTCGTCCCTGGCCCTCAAGCGCGGCGACAGCGTCCTGTGGCAGTACCACTACGGGGCGGACGAGCCCAAGCCTCACTTTCACCCGCTGGCCCTTCCCGGCGGCACGGTCCTGACGGACCTGCGTCCGCAGGATCACCCGTGGCACCTCGCGGGGTGGTTCTCGTGGAAATACATCAATGGCATCAACTACTGGGAAACCGACCGCAAGACCGGCAAGGGGGCCGGGCAGACCGAGATCGCCGACGTCAAGGTCGCCACGCGGAAGGACTTCTCCGCAACCTTCGCGTTGGCCCTCCGCTACCAGCCGTGGGGCAAGCCGACCGTCCTCGCGGAGAAGCGGTCGATTCGCGTCAGCCCGCCCCGCGCCGACGGCGGGTACCACATCGACTGGACCGGGACCTTCACGGCCACCGGCGCCGACGTCGTGCTCGACCGCACGCCGCTCCCCCACGAGAAGGGCGGCAAGGGGTACGGAGGCTACGCGGGGCTCTCGCTGCGCCTCGCCAAGGAGACACGCGGATGGACGTTCCTCGACAGCGAGGGGCGGCAGTACCACCAGAAGATGGGCAAGCAGGCGACCATCATGCACGGTCTGGCGGCGCGGTGGATCGACTACAGCGGCACGGGGACCGACGGCGAGGCAGGCGGCGCAGCCATCTTCGACCATCCGGAGAACCTGCGGCATCCGCCGAAATGGTACGCCAACGCCGGGATGCCGTACTTCAGCCCCGCGTTTCTCTTCGACCGGCCGCACACCATACCCGCCGGCAAGAGCCTGACCCTGAGGTACCGGATCCTCGTCCATCCCGGTCCCGGCCGCAAGGAAACGCTGGAGAAGCAGTGGCAGGAGTTCGCCAAGGCCGCCGGAGGATGAGCGGTCGAACGGCGCTGAATGAAAGGAGCCGTCGAAAATGGATAAAGGGTTCGGCACAACCAAGCAAGGTGACAGAGGTGTCAGCCGCCGGCAGTTCATCACGGGTGCGGCCGCGGCGGCGACGGTGGCTGTGATGAAACCGTCGCGGGTGCGCGGGACGGAGGCCAACTCCCGCGTCGAAGTGGGCTGCGTGGGCCTGGGTGGGCGCGGTCGGCTCATCGCCGGCATGATCGCCAAGCACGCCGGGTACCGGATCACGGCCCTCACGGACTACTTCGAGCAGGTGGCCGAGGCCGCCGGCGAGCGGTTCAAGGTGCCGCAGCCTCGCCGGTTCACCGGCCTGTCGGGGTACAAGCGGATGATCGCCGCCAAGGTCGATGCGGTCTTTCTGGAGACGCCGCCATGCTTCTTCCCGGACCACGCCGCCGCCGCCGTCGAGGCGGGTTGCCACGTCTACGTGGCCAAGCCCGTTGCGGTGGACGTGCCCGGTTGCGTGCAGATCGCCGACCTCGGCAAGCGCGCCGGCAAGGCGAAGCGGGTGTTCCTGGTCGATTTCCAGACGCGGACGCACCCGTTCTTCATCGAGTCGATCAAGCGGATCCACGGCGGCGCGCTCGGCCGGGTCGCATTCATCTCGTCGGTCTACAACGACAACGGATTCCGCGACCCGCCGCTCACCGGAACGGTGGAGAGCCGTCTGCGGCACCTCATCTGGGTCAACGACATCGCCCTGGGCGGCGGGATGCTCGTCAACGCCGGCATCCACGCCGTGGACGTGGCCCTCTGGGTGGCCGACCGGCTGCCCGTCAGCGCCATGGGCGCATCGCGAGCCGCACGCCCCACACCGCACGGCGACACCCGCGACGTCTACTCCGTCACCTACCGCTTCGAGGACGGTCTCGTCTGGAACCATCGCGGCGAACACGTGCCCAACCTGTGGCCCTTCACCTGCAACTGCACGGCCTACGGACAGGGCGCCTACTTCGAGGGCGACTACAGCGGCGAGACCCAGACGTGGGTGCGCGGCGGCAAGATGGCCTACCGCGGCGGCCAGATCAAGGGGCTCTACAACTCCGGCATCCAGGCCAACCTCGACATCTTCCACAAGCGCATCACGGAAGGCGTTTACGATAACCCGACCGTCGAGCCAAGCGTGGCCAGCACCCTCGCGTGCATCCTCGGCCGCGACGCCGCCCACGACGGACGCACCCTGACCTGGGCCGACATGATGAAGGCCGCCAAACGGATCGAGCCGAACCTCGCCGGCCTGAAAGACTGAGGGTGTGCGGCAAAGCGAGCAGGATGCGTTGCCCGACGCCTCGACGATCGTCCGGTGGAAGACGTGATTCGCTTCCCGGAACGCCACCCCTCCGCTGAAGCACGGTCTCGCGAATCGGGTCACGCAACGAAGCACGGTTCACGGACAACTGCTCCGATCGCACCTGCTGCCCGAAATGACACACAAACCTTGAAAGTACCCCGGCGGCCGGCACCCTTGACGAGCGACGGCCGAGCGGCTATACTGCCCTGTCCGGATCGCCGTCGGTTCGGCTGAAGCCGCTCCGGCGCCGGTGCCGATACGTGCTAAGACCACCGCCGAATTCGATTCCCCGGTAGCTCAATTGGTAGAGCGGGCGGCTGTTAACCGCTAGGTTGTAGGTTCAAGTCCTACCCGGGGAGCCAGAATCAATCCTGCGGAATTGACCGCGAGTTTGAGTTAACGCAAACGCC
>CAZEBQ010000128.1:0-3073 GCA_964510295.1 uncultured Anaerolineales bacterium
GTGAAGAAGGAGCGGTGGTCCTCGGGCCGCCAGACGGGCCGGAAACCGATCACCCCGGCGGGGCCGTCATAGATGTAGCCCTGGCAGGCCAGCAGGATCGACCAGTTGCTCATCGCGCGGGCATAGAACTTGCCGCACTCGTCATCGCCGAAGGGGTTGCCGGTCCGTCCCCACGAGGCGGTTCGCCCCTTGCTGACGTTGGTTCGCTCCCGCCCGTCGTAGCGATCGTGGATGGCCCGTGTGACCAGAAAGCCTTCTTTCAGCAGGTCGGCCTGGACCATGGCCGCGGCGGCGGCATACTCGAAGCCGGTCATCACCTCGTCGCCGTAGAGCATGCACTTGCCCGCCGGCGGTCGGCCGCCTTTGGGCCACGTAATCATCTGCATGCCGGCGTCCTCATCGGCGACGAACTTGCGCGGCGCCTGTCGCACGCCGTGGAAGTCGTACCGGAAGTTGTACCTCACCAGCGACCGCAGGGCCGTTCGCACGTGTTCGCGCGGATACAGCCAGCCCAGGTCCAGTTGGTGCGCCCACCACTGCCCGAGCACCTGGTCGATGTGGCAACCCGCCAGGTAATCGCGAATCCGCGTCTTGCCCGGCAACTGGAAGTAGTACTGCCCGTTGAAAAGCGTCTCGTCCTGCTTCGTCATGCCGGAGACGCGGATGGCGCGATACCGGACGGCGGGCGCCTCCTGGCCCTGGCGCACCGCCATCTTCTCCGCAGCACCCAACGCCGCCAGGTACAGCGACCCCAGCCAGGAACTGCTCCCGTCGATGGCGCAGTCGAGGGTGTTCCACTGCCGGCCGTCCATGACACCGTCTTCGTCGGCGTCCCAGGTGGCGATAATGAAGTCGATGGCCCTCTTGGCGGCGGGCCAGTTGGCCTTGAGCCATTCGCCGTCGGCGCTCATCAGGTGCTCGCGGTACGAGTTCAGAACCGCTCCGCACTGCCCGTCGGTGGCCGGGCCGTGCTTCGGCTGGCGAAACGGGATCGAGCCGCCCGGCTCCTGGCACGAAAACTCCTGCTCCCGCATCCGCCGGGCGATCTCCGGGAACAACCTGGCGTGAGACTGGGCGTAGTGCCACACGTGGCTGCAGTTGCCGTGACAGCATCCGCTGTCGGGGCAACAGCCCTCCCAGCCGCCGAAATACCCGTCCTTCGTCCAGAAGCAGGTCTTGCTTCTCAAGACCGCTACCTGGGAGCCGACCCGGTCGAGAAGCCACCGCGGCAGGTTCGAGTCATAGAGCGTCTGGTGATAGAGTCGGGTCTTGGCGGTCAGGTCGGCGAGGTTCGCCCGGACGTAGCGTGCCACGTCCAGGGCCGACGACCACCAATTCTGGTACATGCTGCCGTTGCCGCCCCATTCGCCTTGACCGCCCCGCTGGTTGGGGAAGTACCACGTCAGGACAAACGTGACCGTCTTCGCTTCGCCGGGGCGTAACACGACCGGGACGGCGACGGCGGCGTCCACGGTCCGGCCGTCGGGGCTGGGACCGGCCCGTTTCCCGACGGCAAGCGCGCCGTCGGCCGCGAAGTCGGCGGCCAGTTCCCCGAGCGTAGACCAGGCCGGGGCCGCAGATGCCGACTCGGCCGCCACCGAGACGGCCATGTCGCCGGAACCCGGGGCCGCCTTCTCCGACTCCCGGGTCATGTGAACGACCGTCGCGCCGTCCTCGACCAGCACCGTGTTCACGTTCTTGCCGTATTCCTTGCACGCGCGCTCGGCGATCCGGGTTCGCCCCGTGTACCCGACGGCATTCTGCTGCGCATAGAGGAAGCCGACGGCCACGTCGTGCTTGCCCGTATTCCGCGCCGTGACGTTGAACAGGGCACACGGGATGCCGGAGTTTTTCGCATCCAGCGGAATCAGCGGGTTGAAGACTTCCATCCGGACCTCGACCGGCAGAGCCGGGTCCTCAAAGGCGTACCAGCCGAAGGGGTACTCGCCCTGGAAGGAGAGCCCCTTCATGGCCTGGAACGGGCCGACGGCCTCGGTCTGGAGTGCCCGCACGACGGTCTCAGCCTCACCTGCCGCCGCGCGGACGGCCAGGAAACTGTGCGGCACGCGCACGTACTGGTAATTGCCGAAGATCTGCCAGACCGCCGGCCGCGCCCGGCCGTCCATCTGGATCAGCCCCGTCCCGATGCCCCCGACCGGGAGGCTGATGCCGGTCAGCCGCTCGCCGCGGCAGGTGGCACGCTCGCCCGGTGCGAAGAGGCGTGTTTCGTCGGTCAGTAGCGCCATGCGATTCCTCCGGCTGGCTTCGGCCTGGGTTTTGCGGCGGGCCAACTCGGTCGCGACGGCCAGGCGCTTGTCCTTCCAGCCCATGGCGTCGGCGTGCCGGGCGATTTCCTCGGCCGTCAGCACGCGCGAGTAAACGGCCAGTTCGTCCACCTCAACGTCCAGCCACTCCTGTCCCTCAGGCGTCGATGAGGCAATCTGGAGGGGAAGGTCCTTGTTGGCGGCAGTGAAAACGGCCTCGGTGCCCTGCGGCACGCACCCTACGCCGTCGAGGTACATCCGCATGAGGCCGCCCGTGCTGGTGACGACCAGATAGTGCCACTGGCCCCGCTTGATCCGGCCCATCGCGGGCGCGAACCGGACAACCTCGCGGCCGTTCCAGACGGCCAGGCAGGAGTAGTCGCCCCAGACGTGGATGCTGAAACGCGTCTTGGTGTGGTCCCCCGCCGCCCGCTTGGCCACGATACACGGATTGTACCGTGCGGTGCTGAAGGTCGGCTTGAACCACAACTCCACGGTGGTCTGGGGCGTGTCGAGGTGGGGCGCGGTGCCCATCGTGACGAAACGTTTGCCCGTTAACTGCACGGCCTTGCCGCCCCCGGGGCCGGGCACGAACGTCGCCTCGCCGGCGACGGCCTCGCCGTGGGCTGAGCCTCTGGCGTCTTTCAGGTCTCCCTCGAAGCGCCACCAGGCGAGAAGGCCGGGCGTCTTGCCCACGATGTCGGCGTACGCTTCGGCGGCCTCGCCCGCACGCGCGACAGCGCCCGCCGTCAGGAGAGCCAGTGCCGCAAACCCTGTGAGCGTTCGACGCACCATGACAGGACCCTCCG
>CAZEBQ010000128.1:3173-10671 GCA_964510295.1 uncultured Anaerolineales bacterium
AGAGCCAGTGCCGCAAACCCTGTGAGCGTTCGACGCACCATGACAGGACCCTCCGCCCGAGAGCGTTCCATCCGCCAATCCATGACCAAGCGCCTGAGTATACACCAGCGGGCGCCGCGCGTCAGCCGGCTGGCTCGTAGACGGTAACCGGCATCGCCTCGGCGATGGCCTGCCGGGCTTCCTGGAGGTCGGCGAACAGGCCGCACGCCTGGGCCTGGATGCAGAGGTTGCCGATGGCGGTGGCTTCGGCGGGACCGGCGTGTACGGGAATGCCCACCTCGTCGGCTGCCATCCGGTTGAGCAACTCCGCCCGGACGCCGCCGCCCACCACGTGAACCCGCTCGAAGCGTTTGCCGGTGACCTCCTGGAGGCGGTCGAGTTCACGTTTGTAGACCTTGGCGAGGCTGAGGTAGCAGCAGCGTGCGAGGTCGCCCTCGGTCTTCGGGAGGGGCTCGCCGCGGTCCGCGAGGTCGGCGGCGATCTCGTCAACCATGTTGTCGGGGGCGAGGTAGCGCGGGTCGTTCGGGTCGATGGTGGCGCCGTAGTCGGAGGCCTCGGCAGCGGCGGCGATCTCGGCGAACGCCATCGGCTTGCCGCGCTCCGCCCACATGCGTCGGCACTCCTGGATGAGCCAGAGTCCGTTGATGTTCTTGAGGAAGCGTATCTTGCCCCCGGCGCCGCCTTCGTTGGTGAAGTTGGCTTCGCGGGCCTCTTGGGTGAGGACGGGCTCGTCGAGTTCGGCCCCGACGAGCGACCACGTGCCGGAACTGATGTAGGCCCAGTCGCCTGCCTCGACCGCCGGGACGGCGGCGACGGCGCTGCCGGTGTCGTGCATCGCCGGCAGGTAGACGGGCGTGCCGTCGCAGGTCCCCGCCCGGGCGCCCGGCATGGTGACGGGGCCGAAGATCCGCTCGGGCAGCCCCAGCGTGCCGATGAGGTCCATGTCCCAGTCGCGGGCCCTGGCGTTCAGCAGGCCGGTGGTGCTGCAGGCGCTGTACTCGCTGACGGCTTCGCCGGTGAGCAGGTAGGTGATCAGTTCCGGCATCATGAGCATGCGGTCGGCCCGGTCGAGGATTTCAGGGCGTTTCATCTTCTCGGCCACGAGTTGGAAGATGGTGTTGAAGGCCAGTTCCTGCATGCCGGCGGTCTCGTAAAGGCGCTGTCTGGGGATAAGGCGGTAGACCTCCGGTACGGCGTCGGCGTGGCGCGGGTCGCGGTAGGCAAAGGGCTGGTCCACCAGACGGCCGGCCCCGTCGAGCAGTCCGTAGTCAACGCCCCAGGTGTCGATGCCGATGCCGTCGAGGTCGCCCGAGGCGCGGATACCGTTCCTCACCGCTTCGACCAGGGCGGTGATGTCCCACCGTTTGGCGCCGCCTGAGTCTTGCATGCCGTTCTCGAAGCGGTAACTCTCGTCGAGGCGGATCGACCCCTGCTCGACCGTTCCGACGATGGTGCGACCGCTGCTTGCGCCGATGTCGACTGCCAGGAACCTCATGGTCTCCTCCCGCGTCCGGTTGCGGCGCCGATTCTAATGGGCCGGAACCGCCGGCGTCCACTTCATTCGTTGGGCATCTGCGGCCGGGTGCGCCGAGCGTTGCGCACGGCCGCTCTCACGAAGCCACACGATATGCTTGGCAACGCGGCGCCGTGCGATGTATACTGCAACGCTCCACAGACGAGTGCTGTGAGCCGTGGGGAAAATCGGGAACCGGTGATGTTCAGAATAGGGAGACTGTGATGAGCGGATTGACCCGACGCGCGTTTCTTGGGACCGCTGCCGTCGGTGGCGCGATGGTGGCCGGCGGGTGTGCGGCCCAGCATCGGACGGGCGCGACGGCCGAGACCGAAGGCTGGCCGAAGCCGCCGCCCGTCAAGATCGCGAAGGTTTACGTCGGCCGCACCGGCGGCATCTACCTGTCGCGGCCGAAGGAGGAGATCGCCAAGTTCGAAGAGTACCTGGCGGGCCTGGAAAATAAACTCGGCGACGTGAAGTTCGTGGGTGGCGAGGTCATCCCGCCCGCCAAGGCCGAGCAGGTCGTCGCCAAGGTCAAGGAGGCCGACGCGGTCCTCGTGTTCCATCTCGGTGGGTGGGGTGTCCTCCCCACCATGGGCCGCATCCTCGAGACGGGCCTGCCGGCGGCCATCGTCAGCCAGCCATTCAGCGGCCACGAGTGGATGTACTTTCCCCAGTGGCAGAAGGAGGGCAAGAAGGTCGTTCTCCTGCCGACCAGCGACTGGGGCGAGATCGACCGCGTGGTGGGCCTCATGCGGGTGCCGGCCCGGATGCGGCAAACGCGCATCCTCGTCGTGCGCGGGCCTCAAGGGACGGCGGCCGCCTGTTCGGCCGACCAGGTCAAGGACCGTCTCGGCACACAGGTCATCCCGGTTACCGTCGAGCAAACCATGCAGGCGCACAAGGCGGTTGACCTGAAGGCGGCCGAGGCCGAGGCCGACCGGTACTGGACCAGCCAGGCCAAACGAATCGTCGAACCCACCAGGGACCAAATCATCAACTCGGCACGCCTGTTCCTGGCGGTCAAGGACATGATGATTAAGGAAGGGGCCCGGGCCATCACGAGTTCCAACTGCATGGGCCGACCGGCGAAAGGGTGCCTGACGTTCAGCAAACTGAACGACATGGGACTGGTCGGCGCCTGCGAGGGCGACATGGACTCGACGCTGACCATGCTGATGTTCCAGTACGCCTTCGGCATTCCGGGCATGATCAGCGACCCGGTTTTCGACGTCGCCGAGAACGCGCTCATCCACTTCCACTGCACGTCGGCGACGAAGATGCAGGGGCCGCAGAGCAAGCGCCGGCCGTTCACCATCCGCACCCAGAGCGACAGCAACCGGGGCGTGTCGCTCGACGTGGAGCATCGGATCGGGCAGGTGGTTACCTGCGCCAAGTTTATCAACCTCGACACCATGCTCATCTCGACCGGCAAGATTTACAAGGTCACCCATGACGAACTCGGCTGCCGGACCCAGATCTGGACCAAGGTCGCCGACGCCGATGCGTTCTACCACAACTGGGGCGCCGGCATACTCAAGGGCGGGATGATGGCCCTCCTGCACCGCGATGTCTTCTACGGAAACCACGTGAAGGACATGAAGCGCCTGGGCCGGCTGATGGGGTTCAAGGTGATCGAAGAGGGGTGAGGCCGCGTTCATCCGGCTTGCCCGACGACGCGAAGCCATCTGACAGGTTCTGCGCGGTGGGTCTCCTGACCCACCGCGCTCAACAGGTGTGTCCGCGGCGGGTACCCGTTCGGCGGGCTCAGGGCAGGCTCCGACCCGCCGCGCACCAACTTGGGGGGATTTGCCGCCGACCGCCCGGTCGTCCGCTGGAATACCCGTAACGTCAATCACTGGATGCGAAGGAGAACGTGCCATGACGAAGCACCATTCGCTGACCCGCCGAGGGTTCCTGAAAGGCGCTGCCGCCGCAGGGGCGGCTGTGACGCTGCCCACCATCGTGCCGTCGTCCGTCCTGGGCGCCGACGCCCCGAGCAACAAGATCCTGATGGGCGCCATCGGCATCGGGGGAATGGGCAGGGGCGACCTCGGCGGCCTTCTCGGCGACAGCCGCGTCCATTACGTCGGTGTCTGCGACGTCGACGCCAAGAATCGCGACCGCGCCAAGAAAATGGTGGATGACCGCTACAAGAACAACGACTGCAAGACGTACCTCGACTTCCGGGAACTCCTCGGACGCGGCGACCTGAATGCCGTCCAGACGGCCCTGCCCGACCACTGGCACGCCATACCCGCCATCGCCGCCGCCAAGGCCGGATGCGATATCCACGGGCAGAAGCCCTTCGCCCGGAGCATCCGCGAAGGCCGGGCCATGTGCAATGCCGTCCACCGGTACGGCCGGGTGTGGCAGACCGGCAGCCAGCAGCGCTCCGACGGCCGGTTCCGCTTCGCCTGCGAACTCGTCCGCAACGGCCGCGTCGGCAAGGTCCATCGCGTGGAGGTCGGCCTGCCCACCGGCGGGGGCGGCGGAAGCACCGAGGCCAAGCCCGTCCCGGACGGGCTCGACTGGCAGTGGTGGCTCGGCCCGGCGCCGTGGCGACCGTATCAGGGCTTCGGCCCGCACTGGAACTGGCGATGGATCTTCGACTACTCGGGCGGACAACTGACCGACTGGTGCGGCCACCACGTCGATATCGCCCACTGGGGCATGGGGTACGATTACACCGGCCCCGTCGAGATCGAGGGCAAGGGCGTGTACCCCAAGGAAGGCCTCTACGACGCTCCGACCGAGTACAACTTCACGTGCAAGTACAAGACCGGCGTCGAGATCAGCGTGACGAACAACAAAATCAACGCCCAGGGCACCAAGTGGATCGGCGACAAGGGCTGGGTGTACGTCAAGCGCGGCCGCATCGACGCCGAGCCGAAGAGCCTGCTGCAAGAGAAGATCGGCCCCGGCGAGATCAAACTCTACAACAGCGGCGGGCACAAGCGGAACTTCATCGACTGCGTCATCAACCGCAAACTCACTATCTGCCCCGCCGAGGTCGGGCACCGGTCCATCAGCGTCGGTCTGCTCGGCGAGATCGCCATGCTCACCGGCCGCAAGATCAAGTGGGACCCCGACACCGAGCAGATCATCGGCGACCCCGGCGCGAGCGCCCTGCTCGTCCGCTCGTACCGCGAACCGTGGCAACTGTGAGACGCGACTTTGGCGCGGTGGGTCGGAGCCTGCCCTGAGCCCGCCGAACGGGTACCCGCCGCGTCGCCAACCGCGCGGCGGCCTTCCCAGGCCGCCGGGAGAGATGCTGTATAGGGCGTGGCGGCCTGGGAAGGCCACCACGCGGAAAAGAGGAGAACGTGATGAGCAATACGAGATGGGCGCGTGGCTGTATCGTCCTGGTTGCCGCCGCGGTACTGGTGTTTGCCGGCCGCACCGCCCGCGGCGACGCCTACAGCGACCTCGTCAGATACGACTGGGACCAGAGCCGCCTGCCGCTGGCGACCATCGAGCAGGACATCCGCGACGCCGCCACGCCGCGCGACCACCTGGTCATCGAAAGCAAACTGCTCAGGGCCCTCGCCAACCCGCAGGCCGGCTACGCGTGCAAGCAGTTCGTCTGCCGCATGCTCCGGCGGGCGGGGTCGCCGAGGTGCGTGCCGGTGTTGGCGAAACTGCTGGCCGACGAGAAACTCTCGCACATGGCGCGGTTCGCACTGCAGAACCTGCCGGGAGAGGCCGCCGCCACGGCGCTGCGCACCGCCATGGGCAGGCTCTCGGGTGACCTCAAGATCGGCATGATCACCTCCGTCGGTGCACGCCGCGACCCGAAGGCCGTCCCGGCGTTGGCGAAACTGGTGTCGGCCCGCGACGGGGGTCTCGCGCGGGCGGCCATCGCCGCGCTCGGCGACATCGCCTCCGCCGAGGCCGCCAAGGCACTGGCCGGCGCGACCGTGCCCGCCACCCTCAAAACTCAGGTGGCCGACGCCTACCTGAGGTGTGCCGACCGGATGCTCGCCGACGGCGAGACGGCCGGCGCGGCGGCCATCTACCGTGAGATGTCGGCCGCGGCCAAGCCGAAGATGATCCGCATCGCGGCGCTGCGCGGCACCGTCCTCGCTGAGAAGGAGAAGGCCGTTGACACGCTCATCGCGCTGACCGCCGACAAAGACATCGACCTGAAGCGTGCGGCGGGCCAGTTCCTCATCGAGATGCCCGGCCCGGCCGCAACGAAGGCCGTGGCAGCCAAACTCGTGTCGATGCCCGCCGACGGCCAGGTCATGCTCCTCGACGTCCTGACCGCCCGCAAAGACACGGCCGCCGCGCCCCAGGTGGCGGCCCTCGTCGGGAGCAAGGACGAGGGTGTCCGCGTGGCTGTCATGAAGGCCTTGGGTGTTCTGGGCGATGCCTCCAGCGTGCCGGTGCTCGTGAAGGCCGCAGCGGCCGGCGGCCCGGTCGGCGATGCGGCCACCGGCAGCCTCAACCAACTCAAGGGCGAGGGCGTCGGCGAAGCGATCGCCAAACTGCTCGATTCGACCGACCCCGTCGTTCGGGCCGGCGCCATCGGCGTCCTGACCGCCCGGGCCGACCGGACGATGGCCCCCGCCATGGTCAAGGCCGCGCGCGACCGCGACGAGAACATCCGCAAGGTCGCCATCAAGGGCCTCGCCGCAGCGGCGGGCGAGGAGCAGTTGAGCGACATCGTCGCCCTGCTCACCGCCGCCAAGAGCGACTCGGAGCGGTCGGGCCTGGAGAGCGCGCTGGCCGCTGCGGCCGGTCGCACGGCCGACGTTGAGGCCCGCGCGGCCCCGATCGTGGCCGGCGTGACACGGGCCGACGCGGGGGCGAAGGTCTGCCTCGTCAGGGTCCTCAGCCGGTTGGGCGGCACGAAGGCGCTGGCCTGCGTGCGGAGTCAACTCAAGGCGTCAGCCGCCGACGTGGCCACCGAAGCGGTCCGCGCCCTGGCGGCGTGGCCGGACGCGTCGCCTGCGCCGGATCTGTTGAACCTCCTCAAGACGACCTCCGACAAGACGCGGCGGGTGCTGGCGTTCCGCGGGTACATCCGGATGGCCCACTTGTCGGGCGCCCCGGGTTGGCCCGAGCGCAGCGCCGCCGCCACGACCGCCATGTACAAGCAGGCGCTGGCGCTGGCGACGAACGTGGCCGAGAAGAAGTCGGTCCTGGCGGGACTGGCCGGCGCGCGGTCGGCCGAGGCGATGAAACTGGTCGAGGGGCTGCTCGCCGACGCATCGCTGAAGGCCGAGGCCGAGGTGGCCCTCGTCCAGATTGCCGGCAACGCACGCGGGTCGGCCCCCACCGAAGCGCGAGCGGCGCTTCAGAAGATCATCGCCTCCACCACGAACGCCGCCCTCAAGCAGAAGGCCCAGGCCGTCATCAACGAGATGGACAAGTACCGCGGGTACCTGACCTCCTGGCTCGGCAGCGGGCCGTACACGCAAGGGTCGGTGTTCAACACGGCGTATGCGCCCGAGAAGGACCCCAAGAGCGCCAAGTGGAAGGTGCTCTCGAAGGGCGTCGGACCGCAGACCATCGACCTCATCCAGGGGATCGGCGGCGGAAACAACCGGGCCGCCTACGTGATGACGAACGTCTGGTCGCCGGCGGCCCAGGCCGTGGGGCTGGAAATGGGCAGCGACGACGGCATCAAGGTATGGATCAACGGCAAACTCGTCCACTCCAACAACGCCACCCGCCCGTGCAAGCCAGGCGAGGACAAGGCCAACGCCAACCTGAAGCGAGGCTGGAACAAGGTGCTCGTCAAGATCACCCAGGGCGGCGCGGATTGGGCGTTCTGCATCCGCATCGTCAAGCCCGACGGCGGGGCCATCGACGGGATGAAGGTCAGCACCGAAGGCAAGTAGCACTACAGTGCCACTTCCCGCGCGGCGGGTGCGGAGACCCACCGCGCAAGTTAGCGTAGTCATATTAGGAGCCGGGCGGGACGGGCGCCGGCTCAAGAAGCCACGCCAGGTTGAAGGCGTAGTGGAGTTTGCTGGA
>CAZEBQ010000129.1:0-10630 GCA_964510295.1 uncultured Anaerolineales bacterium
CGCCGCTGGGCGGCCTTGGCGCTCCCGTACCCACCCCCGAACCCGCCACGCTCGCGCTGCTGGCCGTCGGCGGGCTGGGCCTGGCCGCGCGAAGACGGAAGCGATGCCAGGGCATACGTTCTGGAAACCTCGAACCGCTCCGGACTTGACACAGGCTTGCTCGTCGAGGGGTTTCCCCGGGGTCGTTATTACCCCGTCCTGGAAGTTGGCGGGTCGTCGCGCCGCGTTTCGCAGGGCAAACGGACATGGAAGGTGGTGCTGGTGTCGGGCGTTGAGGTAACCGAGAGGTCTCCCCCGTGTTGCACCGCAATTCCGCGGGCAATCGGCAGGCCGAGTCCCGCGCCGCCGGTGTTGCGATCGCGGGAGGATTCCACTCGATAGAAGCGATCAAACAGGTGGGGTATGGCCTCGGGTGGGATGTTCCCCCCTTCGTCCTGAACCGTGACGGTGCAACTGGCGTCGGGGCCGTGTTCCAGTCGCACGCGGACGGTTCCGCGTGCCGGGCCGTACTTCATCGCGTTATCCAGAAGGTTGTGGAACAGCAGGGCCAGCATCTCCTCGTTCCCGTGCACGGTGCATGGGGCCAACTCTGCCGCGACCACCGCGGCACCGTGCTGCGACGCTTGTGCGTCGTGTTCGATGACGAGTTCCTGCAGCATGGCATCCAGGCAGATGTCCACCGGTTCGGGGACTCCGCTGAGTCCGTCGATTCGTGCCAAGGTCAGCAGTTGGCGGATGAGCCATTCCATGCGGTCGAGGTCTTCCAGCGTTTCGTCGATGGCCTGTTTATACCCGGCGACGTCTCTGTCGTTTGACCGGGCCAGTTGGAGCGTGCTCTCGGCAAGCGTGAGGGGCGTGCGAAGTTCGTGGGAGGCATCGGCCACAAACTGTCTCTGTTGCCTCAGGGCCGCGTCGAGGCGTTTCAGAAGGCGTGTCACCTCGTCGATGACGGGTTCGAGTTCGCGGGGCACGGCCAGGTTCGCGAGATGCGGTTCGCGGAGGTTGGCGTCGGTGATGCCGGACAGCCGCAAGGCCGTAGCACGGAGCGGCCGCAGGCCCAGCAGCACCAGCCACGCGCCCAGCGTGGCGCCGGCCAGGATCAGCCCACCTCCGACCGCCAGGAGCGTCGTGAGCAATTCGTTGAGCCGCCGGTGCTCGAAACTGCTGGGATGAGCGATCAGAACGTTCACGTTTCCGCGCGGGGTGGCGTGACGGGTCCAGCGGGCGCGAAAGTGTTTCTTCTTCTCTGTCAGGTTGAAGCAAACAGGTTCGTCGCCCCCGGGCGGGTCGACGTGCTGGAGGCTCCAGAGGAATCGTGCCTTCCTGCCGCCGGCCGGGACGCTGGCGATCAGGTCGGTGCCCTCTCCCTCGACCCATAGACGGAAGTGGGTCTCGGGGCCGCGCCACGGGCTGTCGGTAATGAGTCGGACCTTGTCGGCGAGTTCCCGGGGATCGTGAGGCCCGTCCAGTTCGGCCAGAATGCCCTTGGACATGACGTCGAGCAGGCGGTCGATGTGTCCGAGGTAGGCGGTGCGGAACCGGAGGTAGGAAGTAGCCGAGACGGCGGTGACGAGGGCTGCCACCACGAGGGTGACCATGAGCCGGATGCGCCATTTCAACGATATGGGCCTCACGTCCGGCCTCCGGTCAGAATGTAGCCCTGGCCTCGTAGCGTCTGGATCGTCTGGGCGCCAAAGCGCCTCCGGAGCGAGGAGACATACACCTCGACGACGTTCGAGAACCGGTCGGAGTTGAAGTCGTAAAGGTGCTCGATAATATCGGTCTTGGAGACGACCTCGCCGGCCCGCATGGCCAGATACTCCAGCAGGCGGTACTCCATGGCGGGGAGCCGCTCGGTCTTGCCCCGGTACGTAACCGTTCGTACAGCGGTGTTGATCTCGACGTCGCCGACCTTGAGGACGGGGTCCGGCCGATTGTAGGCCCGGCGGACCAGGGCTTTGGCGCGGGCGCACAGTTCCGCCATCTCGAACGGCTTGGTGAGATAGTCGTCGCAGCCGAGGTCGAGGCCGCGGATGATGTCCTCCGTCGTGTCCCGCGCCGTGAGGACAAGGACGGGCGTCGCCTTGCCCGCCGCGCGCAGTTTCTCAAGCAGTGCCAGCCCGCTCAGATGGGGCAGCATCAGATCGAGGATGATCAGATCGTAGGGGTTGCCGAGCGCCATGTACAGGCCGGCCTCACCGTCGGTGGCGATGTCCACCGCGAAGGAGGTGTGCTCTTCGAGCATGCGTCCGATATTGTGGGCCAGCCTCTCCTCGTCCTCGACGATCAGCGCACGCATACGCCGCAATCTCCGTCGCTCCGACGTCACCGCGCTATCTTAGCGCGCGAGTCGTGGCGACGCCAATGGAATGCCGCGCGTGGCGGTACGGCTTTGAGCGACGGGGATACCGGCGTTTGTGGGCGCGCCGGCGCACCGCTCAGTACTACGACGGTACCTGCGCCCGTGCCTGGTTGTCGCCCGGCCGGGAAAATCGCGGGTCAGGGCCATATTCAAAGCCAAACCAGCCGTTCGGTTTGGCTTGGAATGGGCTGGCCTTATGGATGTCCAAGAGGCTCAAACGACCTGTTGGCTGGTCAAACCGGAAACGGGTCCGGTTTGACCGCCAAGTGGCCCTGACCCGCGATTTTTCCGTCCGGGCGACGGCCTCGCTGGAAGGTCTCATAGCGTTGTAGGATTAGCGATTCCGCACCATCACCCGTTCACCGACGCGCAAGGTCATGCCGGGTGGCTTCCGGACGAGGACGGGGCGCCCCCACTCGGGCAACCTGGGGTCCTGCCAGAGGGTCTCGGGCAGGCGTTGAACGGTGGGTGCAACGGCCACGATCTCGGACAGGGCTACCTGCCGCCGGCGTCCCCCGGAGGTCAACCTGACGGGCAGGCCGGGGCTGAGTTCGGGTGCCTGGTGGTCGTCGGCGTAGGCGACGATCTCGGTTGGCTCAGCCTGGGCGATGGCGACGATGGTTTGGCCGGGCACGACGACCTCTCCGGGACTGCGCATGCCGCCTTCGCCCGGCCTGCTCGCGGAGGCGTCGCGGGGTCTGCCCTGGAGTTCAATGACGATGCCGTCGCACGGAGCCAGCAGGATGTACTCGTCGCGCTGGGCCTGGAGTTCGAGCCTCAACCCCTCCTGGACGGCAATGGCCTGGCGCATGTGAGCCAGAGCGGCCTCCTGCGACGGGGAAACCGGTCGGTGTTGAAGGTGAGCCGCCAGGCGCTGCTCCGCCGTTTGCCGCTCCGCCCGCAGATGCGCCAGCAGGCGTTCGTTTTCCTCGACCTTCTTCACCGTGGCCTCATACTCCGCCTTTGCCGACTGGAAGTCGGCGAGCGGGCCGAGACCGTTCTTGGCCAGTTGCTCGGTGTTTTCCATAGCCGCACGGAGCCCCTCCAGCAGGGCCCGGTCGTACTCCAGGACCGCTTTGAGTTCCTGCGTGCTGACGGACAATTGCACGGTATCGTTCGAGAAGGCGCGGTTCTCTGAGTCCCACCGCGAGAGGCGAGCCCTGACATCGGCGTCCAGGAGAGTCTGGTTTTCCGCGTATTCGGCGCGCAGGCGTGCGATCTCTGCCGAAATCGTCGCGATTTGGGCCGTGAGCAGGGAATCGTCGAGAACGGCCACCACTTGGCCCTTCTTCACCGGCCCAAAGAGTTGAACGGGGATGCGCTCGACGCGGGCTTCGTAAGGAGCCGAGACACGGGAAACCCGCCCTCGGGCCAGACCGATGATCTGAAACGACTCCGAACGGTGCTGGAACAAGATGACCGCCGCCGCTGCCGCTGCCAACCACACAGCGATCTGGCCAACCGGCCCGAACCGATACCTGAACCAGCGCATCGCGAGTCTGGCTCGGCTCATGCCCACGTCACGCCTCCAGCCGATGGCGCTCCCCCACCGGCGGCGCACCGCCGCCGGAGTCCAACGCTACGGTATTCTAGGAAACCGAACCTTAAGAGAACCTGAAGATGAGGGAGAAAATTACCGCTGGGTTGCCCCGCGCCGACCCGGGCCGCATGCCCGTGGCAGGAAACCTGCCCGGTCGGGGCTCGTTTGCGCGGGCCGTTACGGTTTGGGCAGTCTCAGGTCGGCGGGTTCGCCGCCGGGCGCGCTTATGCCGCGACGTTCGAGCAGGGAGCCCTCAAGCCGGTACAACTCGACCAGCGCCTTGAGGTGTTCCGCGATGGCCTCGGCCTCGGCGATCTGCCTTCGCGCGAGATCGCGCTGGGCCCGCGCGACCTGGAACGAACTCGCCTGTCCGAGTCTGAACGTCTCGGTCTCGATGCGCAGTTTCTCCTCGTCGAGCCGGCGTGTGGTCGCGACGGCCGCCACTTTCTCTTTGGTCCGGATCAGTTCGATGTATGCGGTCTGGACATCCACCTCGGCGAGTTGTTCGAGGTTCTCGATGGCGTGCTCGGCCTGGCGGCGGCCGAGGACCGCCCGTTTGTGTTGGGCTCGGGCCTCGTGGTTCCCGAAGGGGTACTCCACCGACAGGCCGACCAGGAGGTCGTACCTGTCTCTGGCGAAGCGCTTCCATGAGCCGCCGAACGTCTCGGCATACCCCGTCTTTCCGAGCGTCATGAACAGGTCCAGCCGAGGGAGCAGGCCGTTGCGGGTCCGCATGACCTGGAGTTCCTCCCGCTGGGCCAGGACGCGTGCCTGGTTCAGGTCCGGCCTCATGCGCAGCGCCACGCGAACGTGCGACTCCACGTCATCAAGTTGGACGTGCGGTACGACGAGGCCGTCCACGAACTGGAGGTCGCGGCGCTTCCTTTGGGCCCGCGGCGGGCTCAGGAATCCTAGCAGGAGGGCCTTCGCTTTGGCCGTGTTGCTTCGGGCATCGACCATATCTTGCCGGCGCAGGGCCACTTCGGACTCGGCGGCCGCGAGCGCACTCGTCGGCATGGCGCCGGCCCGGACCTTTCCTTTGCAGTCTTCGAGCAGTTGCTCGGCCAGCGCAATGGACCGGTTGTAGATGTCGATTTGCCGCCGCCCCAAGGCGTAGTCCCAGTACGTCTGCTCCACCAGGGCGATAACCATTTCGGCAAATCCGCGGACTTCATACTTCGAGGCCAGCGCATCGAGCCGGGCCTCCCGCACCCGGGCCAGGTTGACCCGGGTCCCGGCGCCTCGCAGCAGGGCCTGCGTCACCGTCATGCCCAAGCGCGACTCGATCAGTTGCTGGCCGTCGCGGCTGGCGTCCTCCACCCAGGACGACGCTCCCAATTCGACGGTGGTGCCGGTGGGGAACAGTTTCGACAGCGTCGCTTCGCCGACGACGCTGTCGGTGTTGTACCGGAACCAGACTCCGCCCGAACTCAGGTCCTGTGCCCGAAACCGCTCGTGGCCGAGCACCGCCGTCAGTAGCGGATCGAAAATCGCCTGCTCTTCCTGCGCGTACGTCGCCAGGATCTCGGGCTCAAGACGCTCCACGGCCAACTCCGGGTTGTTCTCCAATGCCATGACGATGGCCTGGTTGACAGAGATTGCCAAAGGCCCTTTCACGGGGCCGGGAGACGCCGGGGATCGCTCGTCGGCCGGGGGCGCCTTCGGAGTCGGGTTCCCCTTGGCGGCGTGTGCCGCCGGTTTCGCGCTGCCCCGGCCACTCCGCGCGGCCGCCTTTGGCGAAGCCGCCTTCTCCGTGCCGCCCGAGGCCGGCGCCTTCACAGACCGTGCCTTCGGGCCGGTGTACGTGTCCGGCCCCGCCGGGCCGCCAAGCATGCAACCTGACGCTGCCGTGACAAGACACACCAACAGCCAGCCCACCCCACGCTGTTTCGACCAGTCTCGCATCGGCCACTCCAAGCGTGCTGCGCGCCGCTCCGACGCATCCGAAACCAGTGCACCCGAACAGAGCGACGCACTGAGGCGCAAGCCCCCGCGACAGCCCGCCTCCCAGGAACCGGACGACCGGACCGCCGAACGGCGGAGTCACAACGCCACGGTATTCTAGAGAATCGAACCTTAAGAGAACCTGAAGACATGGGGAGAAAACCTCGGCTGGACCGCTATTGAGATGACGCTCGTCGTGCGCTTCCGCGTGGTGGCCTTCCCAGGCCACCACGCATGATTCAAGGCGTCTCGCCGCAGCCTGGGAAGGCCGCCGCGCGGTTCGCGCAACAGGCTCTTGGATCGCCATTGAAACGACGCGCATCGTGCAGAGGCGGACGCACGGGCTGACCGGAACTCGCCCGTGGCACTCCTCATCTGGCGTGGGATAGAACGCTACTTCATCCCCACCGCGGCGGCGGGCGCTGCGGCGCGGACGACCTCCTCCCAGGCGTCTCGGTTGAACTTGCACCCCGGATCGGGCCGCCTCAGGTCGTGGAAATAGCCCCAACTGCGTGCCCGGCAGCCGCCGCAGGTCGCCTTGTAGTCGCACGTCCGACAGTGTCCGGTGCGGTCGTCGCGGTCGCGCAGCAGGTGCATCACGGGGTGGTTCCAGATCGTCTCGAACGAATCGGTGCGGAAACTGCCGACGTGAATGGGCATGAAAACGCACGGCGTGGCGTCGCCGTTGGGCTGGACGGCCATGTAGCAGCGTCCCGCGCCGCACCCGCCGACGTACTTGGCGAGGATGCGGGTCATCTTGCCGCCGCCGTATCCGTAATGGCCCGTGTTGACGGGGTCGGTGGGGTCGCCGAGTTCGAGGCACGCGCGTCCGTACTGGGGGGCGCTCGACATGATGCTGATGCGGCCGTCGACGAGGTATTTCTGAAGGGTGGCGAGCATCTGTTCGCGCTGGTCGGGCGAGAGGTCCATCTCAACGATGTTGCGGGCCCGGCCGGTCGGAATGAAGTTGAAGGCGTAGAACGTGTCAACGCCCTCGGCGATACACCACTGGAGCATCGACTCCATCTCGTCGAGGTTCCACCGGGTGATGGTCATCGCCACGCCGCATTTCACGTCGTGGTTGGCGACGGTGTTCCGGATCCCCGAGACCGCCCGGTCCCACGCGCCGGCGCCGCGGAAGGCGTCGTGGCGCGCGGCATCGACCGAGTCGAGGCTGATCTCGACGTAGCGGATGCCGGCGTCGGCCATGGCCGCCACCTTCGCCGGTGCGCACAGCGTGCCGTTCGTCGCCACGGTCAGGTGCATGCCGTAATCGCGGGCGTAGGAGGCGACGGGCAGGAAGGTGGGGCTCATCAGCGGTTCGCCGCCCGAGAAGGCGATCATCGCCACGTCGTGGTCGGCCAGGATGTCGACGATGCGTTTTTGCTCGTCGAACGAGAGTTCGTCGTCGGCCCGTCGGCCCGCCTCCTGGTAGCAGTGCTTGCACCTCAGGTTACACGCCTGGGTGAAGTTCCAGACGACCATCAGCGGGGCGACGAACGATTGGGGCTTTCCGAGACCCAGATGGCCGACGCTTCGGATGGTGGCCACCAGGCCGCGCCGGGTCGCGGGATTGCCGAGCACGCGGTGCTGGATCGTCTCCTTGCGTGCGCCGGTCTTGCGGCGGACGTACTCGGTCAGCAGGTAGGGGAGGGCGAACTGCAGGTCGTACCAGCGGATGGCGCCGTTGGCGTAGGCCTCGAAGAACCGTTCGAGCCAGCACCGGCCGCCCGGCCGCTTCGCCGTCATGGCCCGGAACAGGCGCTGGAGTTCCGGGCGGCCCAGCATGCGTTCGACTTTTTCGGCGTCGGCCATCGTATCCCGGCGCGGCGCGGCGGGTCTCCGTACCCGCCACGCAAAGGGCCTTGTCGTGAGGCACAACGCGGTTTTCTGCGCGGTGGGTACGGAGGCCCACCGCGCACAAATCCAATGGGCGCCGCGGTGCCGCGATGTCCCCGACTCGCGATCGGGGTTCCGCTGCTGCGTCGCCTGCGCCGGTGCATCATAGGGTTGGCCTCGTCCCGCGACAAGGCCTTTGCGTGACCGGGCCGCATTCAGACGATTCCGGCCCTCTTGGGAAAGGTGCGGGGTGTCCCCACCCCGCACCCGGTGCCTCCGGCCGGGTCCGTGAGCGTGCGGGCTGGGGACAGCCCCGCACGCACGAGTAAGAACGGGTGATCTCGGACCTCAAAGGGCTTGATTCCAGCGCGGCGGCCACTATGCTGCGGTTTTGCACAGATTGGGTGAAGGGCTGGCGCTGATGGCCTATCGGTGGAACTGGGCGGCCGGCATCGATCCGGAATGGCGCGAGGCGCTTGTCCGGGCGTTCGACCCGCCGGCGCTGGCGCCGGTCGCCGTGGCGTCCCGCCGCGACGTCGCCGGTCGCAGGTACGGCGTTCTGGAGACGTCGGGGTCTTTGCCGTTCGACGTGTTCGTCAAGGTGTTCGAGCATCGTTCGTTCCGCCGCCGCATCCTTCATCTGTGGGGTCGAAGCGGCGCCGCCCGGGAGTTTGCCAACGCGGTTCGGCTGTGTGACATGGGGCTGCCGGTTCCGCAGCCGCTGGCCCTCGTGAGCGAATCCGGCAATTGGGGCTGCCGCACCTGCTATTACCTGATGGAACGCATGACCGGTATGCGGCCGCTCTCGGTTTGCCTGGCCGGCGCCTGCGGGCCGGGGTCCGGCGGGTTCGACGCGGTGGCCGGGTGCGTGGCGAGGCTGCTGGTGGACCTGGCCTCCAAGGGTGTCTGGCACCGCGACGTCAGCGCCGACAATCTGGTCGTCGGTCCCGGCGGTGAGGGCGCTGACCAATGGGTCTGTTTGGTGGACGCGCGCCATGCGCGGTTCGGGGCCGACCCGACCGAGGCGCTCGAGCGGAAGATCATCACGCTCGGCGCGTTCCTGCTGGTGGGCGGCGCGGACGACACGGTCGTCGAGGCGCTGGTCTCGGCCGTCATCAAAGAGGCCAACGGGCGGAGCGGCCTGCCCCGGGCGCCCGACCGCGAGGCGGTCATCGACCGTGCCTGGACCTCGGCCGCCCACCTCATGGCCCGCGAGGTCCGTAAGGGGAAGCGGGCCCCTGCGAGCCTCGACGTCTTTGCCCGCCGATACGCGACCGCCAGCGATGCCGAGAACTATCGGGACAGGCGGTTCGGCCGGTCGCGTCACGGGCGCCAGGTCGATGCGGCCGAGCGGCGGCTCGTCGGCCGGCTCATCGGGGACCTCGGGGTCGTCGGCCCGGTGCTCGACGCGCCGTGCGGCGCGGGCCGGTTCCTGCCGATCCTGGCCTCCGGCGGTCGTGACTGCACGGGCGTGGACGTCTCGGCCGAGATGCTGGGCCTGGCGCATCGTGCCGCCGCCGACGAAGGCGTGCCGTGGCATGTGGCCATGGCCGATGCACGTCGCCTGCCGTTTGCAGACGGGTGGTTTGAGTTGGCGTTGTCGATGCGTCTGCTGCACCGTGTCCGGACGGAGGCCGAGCGGGTCGCGGTGCTGCGCGAACTGGCCCGGGTCAGCATGCGGTGGGTGTTGTTCTCGTTCTACAACCGTTTGTCGTGGCGTGGTGTCCGCGACGGCCTGCGGGGGCGCTATCCGGGCGAGACGCGGGCGGCGATCCGCCGCGAGGTCGCCGACGCCGGCATGCGGGTCGAGCAGTTTCTGCCCGTCGGTCCGCTGGCGCGGCAGACGCTGGTTCTGTGCGCCGCACCGGGGAGATAAGCCGTTCTGCATGGTTTCAGACGAAGGGAGACCGCGTGGCTCATTCGCTTCTGGTCGTAGGTTCGATCGCGTTCGACAGCATCCGCACGCCGCACGGCGAGGCAAACGACGTGCTCGGCGGGTCGGCGACGTACTTCTCGATGGCGGCGTCGCTGCAGGCGCCGGTGCGGCTGGTGGGGGTGGTGGGGGAGGATTTCCCCGACGCGCACCGCCGGGTGCTGGAGTCGCGGCGCGTCGATACGGCCGGCCTCCGGCTGGTTGAGGGCGGCAAGACCTTTCGCTGGAAGGGCTCGTACGAAGGCGACATGAACGAGGCCACGACCGACGACGTCCAGTTGAACGTCTTCGGCGACTTCAAGCCCGTCATCCCGGAAGCGTGGCGCGAGACCGACCTCGTGTTCCTGGCCAACGGCAGCCCGGTCACGCAGATGTCGGTTCTCGACCAGGTGGCCGGGCCCGCCCTGGTGGTCGCCGACACGATGAACCTCTGGATCGAGACGGCGCGCGACGATCTTGTGGCCCTGCTCGCCCGGATCGACGGCCTCGTCCTGAACGACGGCGAGGCCCGGATGCTCACGGGCGAGCAGGACCTCGCGAAGGCGGAGCGGCGCATCCTGGAGTGGGGGCCGAGGTTCGTCGTCGTCAAGATGGGGTCCGAGGGGGCGCGGATCGCCGCACGCGACCTCAAGGCCGGCGCGACCGGCCCGGCCCTCGGCCTCTGTGCCGAGTTCCCCGCCTACCGCCGGGCCGACGTCCGCGACCCGACCGGCGCGGGCGACTCGTTTGCCGGCGGCATGATGGGCTGGCTGGCCGGCCTCGACCACGAGATTACGCTCGACGACCTGCGTCTCGCCCTGGCGTACGGCACGGTGACGGCGAGTTTCACGATTGAGGATTTCAGCGTCCGGCGTCTCGAGCGGCTGGCGATCGAGGAGATCGACGGCCGCCTCCGCGAGTACCACGAGATGCTGGGTTCGTGACGAGGGGTGTTAGCCGTCGGGCTTGCCCGGCGCATCATGCCCTCGGCATCCAGACCGTCATGGGGCCGGCCTTGCGGTTGTCCCAGAGG
>CAZEBQ010000130.1:0-1731 GCA_964510295.1 uncultured Anaerolineales bacterium
ATCGCACGAGATGCCGCCGGTCGGCGGGTGCACCACGAACGTTGAGGTCGAGATCACCGACCGCGCGGACGCGTGCCTGGTGAAGGGGCACCACAATCTGCTCTTCTGCGGCAACTTCGCCCGGCAGTTCCGCCTGTTCGCCGTCCTGTACGGCATGAAACTGGCCGACACCGGCTACGCCGGTCCCTGGCCCGGTTGATCAGCAGGCGGCCTCGGCACATGTCCGCCGGGGCGCGCCCCGGTTTACTTTAACGGCTCTCGGTGAGCGGGCCGTAGGTTTCGGGCATGCGGTCGCGGGGGCCGATGGAGCCCCAATGGCCGACCCAGCGGAGGCGCTGGCGCTGCGCCAGGTCGACCTCGGCCCAGAAGAGGCCGGTCTTGCCGGCGTTGGCGGCGAGGATGCGGCCCATCGGGTCGATGACCATGCTCTGGCCGTCGTAGACACTCGGAACGATGACCAGGCCGTTGTCGCGTGCCCGGACGCGGAAGGTCGTCTCGCCGTCAACGCGCCCGTCTTCATCGGGCAGCG
This sequence comes from uncultured Anaerolineales bacterium, assembly GCA_964510295.1. Taxonomy (GTDB): domain Bacteria; phylum Planctomycetota; class Phycisphaerae; order FEN-1346; family FEN-1346; genus JAUVZF01. The sequence goes on from CAZEBQ010000130.1 coordinate 530, forward strand.
TGTTGCCCCAGGTCGGGGCGAAGAGGACCTCGGCTCCCCGCAGGGCGAACGCCTCGGCCGCCTCCGGGAAGAACCAGTCGTAGCAGATCATCATGGCGACGCGACCGAAGTCCGTCTTGAAGACGGGGTACCCGGTGCCGGGGGTGATGCCCTTCTTCCACTCCTCGCGCGGCAGATGGACCTTGCGGTAGGTGCCTGCGAGGCGTCCCTGGCGGTCGATGAGGGCGGCCGTGTTGTAGAGGCGGTCGCCGTCGCGCTCCGTCAGGCCCGCGACGACCCAGATGGTGTTCCGGCGTGCCGCCTCGCCCAGGCGCTCCGTGTCGGGGCCGGGGATCGGTTTGGCGACGTCGCTCAACCCTGCGTCGGTGCCGACCTTGGTGATGACCTCGCCCAGGCAGACGATGTCGAGGCCGAGTTTGCCGGCGGCGTCGATCTGGGCGCACCACAGGTCGAGGTTCTTCTCAGGCGTCGATCGTCTCGGCCGAAGGTATACCGTGCCGATCTTGACCTTGCGCGGCGCCGGCGGCTCGGACGGCCGCAGGCTCACACGCTTCCACAGGACCGAGCCGGTGCCGGGCCACTTGATTTCGAGCGTCAGTTGCGCGGCGTCGGCCTCCGGGGGCGCGATGAGGACGTCGCTGAACGCGGCGGCGCCCTCCCGAACGAGGGGGCCGCGGACAAGCCACCCGGCCGGGTGCAGTTGCTTCTTCCCCTTGAGCCACTCCAGTCGCACCGTGACACAGCGGCGCGGCGCGCCGATGGCTGTGAGTTTGCAGGCGGCCTCAACGGCGTAGGCTTGGCCGCCTTCGATGCCGTCGATCCGCTGTCGCGCGCCGCCGACGCCGTAGGGCTCGGTGGGCGATGAGACGAGCAGGCCGCCCTCGGCCATGCGAACGGTGCAGGCGGCGCCCGCCCACGCGGGTTTCCAGATGGTCCAGTGCCGGACGGTGTCGCCTTCGCCGAGGGTGAAGGCGGGGTTGCGGACCAGGTTTTCGGCGGTCTCGGCGCCTGCGGCCCCGACGGCCAAGGCGACGACGCCCAGGACGGCGCCGATCACGAATGCGACATAGACGCGCATGGTTGGCTCCTTATCCGTCTGCCGGGGCGCGCCCCGGCAGACGTGCGGCGGGGGCGCGCCCCGGCCTACATCAACGTCCGGCTGGTGGCCTTCCGAGGCCACCAGCACCCCGCTTTCCAGGGCC
>CAZEBQ010000130.1:1831-10485 GCA_964510295.1 uncultured Anaerolineales bacterium
TTCGCGGCGGCCTGGGAAGGCCGCCGCGCGGAGAGTGTTTCCCCTGCCGGGGCGCACCCCGCTTTGCCGGGCCTTCGCGGCGGCCTGGGAAGGCCGCCGCGCGGAGAGTGTTTCCCCTGCCGGGGCGCGCCCCGGCCTACTCTGCCGGGGCGCGCCCCGGCCTACATGCCGCGCTCCATCTCGATGAGGCAGACCGAGGCCGAGGCGAACGGCTTGTCGATGGTGAGTGAGCGGCCACGGGCGGTGGTCTCCTCGACCGTTTGGAGACGGTGGCGGGCGTCGATCAGCGACCGTTTGACCGTGAAGGGCGTATCCTCGTCCCACGGCAGGTTCCCCACGCGCAGGGCGAAGGCATCGTGGCCGGACTGGAAATCGCTGACCAGGATGCGCACGCGCCGGCCGGCGGAGTCCACCCCGGCGACGACGGCGTAGCCGCGCGCATCGCCCCCGGTGGCGGCCACGCGCACGGGCGTTTCCAGGAGCCGTTTCCAGGCGGCCAAGGCGTCGGCGCAGATCTTCAGCCGTCCGGTCCCCCGTTCGTGCAGGCCGAGGCCGGGATGGGCGTCGGCGCAGTACTGGAAGGCGTGGTCCACGCCGCCGTCGAGCATGGCGGCCAGGGCCGAGGCGTAGAAGGCGGCGCCGGCAGGGGTGTGGCTGAACAGCCGGTGCTTGATGCCGGCGTTCCACTCGTCGCAGATGTTCTCGGCCTTGAAGTCCGGAAAGATGGCGTGCCAGTCGGTGGGCCCGTAGAAATCGTGGGTCCGGATAAAGTCCACGCCGATGGAGCGCAGGCTCTCGGTGTGGTCGGCGGCCACCTCGTCGGTTTTGCGCGCCCACGAGAGCGGCCCGCGGTTGACGCCGAGGAGCGAGCGGATCGTGCCGACCGTCTTGCCGCAGTCCACCTCCAACGTCTTCGTGCCGCTGCCGTAGGGCGTGCCCGGCGGCCGGCCCTCGCGCATCGGGGGCGGCATGCCCGGACGAGGCCGCCTCGGCGGTCGCAGGCCCGGCTGCCGCGGAAGCGGCTGCGCCGGCAGCGCCGATGCGATGAGGACGATAACCGCGGCGCTCACGAGCATTCGGCTCGCGTGACGCATGGTCGGTCTCCCCCTAATCCTATAGCGCGACTTCGCCTTTTTGTCCGCCTGGTGGTCAAGGCCTCGGACTGGAGCACACCGCAGCCCCCTGGGCCGGTCCCTCGTGCCGCCTGCCGACGTGCGCCGCCGCGCTTTCTTGCTTCCTGCAGCCTGTGACGCGGCAGCGCTACGACTATTCGCCGGCCGCTTGGCGGCGGACCTCGTCGAGGCGCGGCAGGATAGTGGAGTCTTCCTTGGCCTCGCACAGCGGATTCATCGGCGCACTTTCTGGAACAGGCGCTGTTGCTCAACCAGGCCGGTCGTCGCCCGAGGACGGGCCAGAGAGACGCTCAGGTCGAACAGGGCGTCGATGGCGGCGGCCGCCTCGTCGTGCGTCAGCGCCCGCAGCCGTCGGCGCCGTTCCTCCTCGAGCATGGGCGCTGCACGCCGCCACGCATCCACCCAGGCGCGGATCTTCTCGTCATCCGAAAGCGGCATTGCTCATCTCCGCCCGCCCGCCCCATCTTATAACACCCGCGCGGCGGGCAGGTCAACTGCCAGGGCAGCCGCAACGCCCTGCCGCTACTCGCCGAAGACCGTCATCTTGTTCAGGTGCAGCGTTCCCCGGCCGGGAAGGCCGACCTTCAGATACGCCGCCCGCACGTCCTTGCCGGCATCGACGAGCCATTCGGGTTCGACCGACTTGGCCTGCCAGATTTCCTTCCACCGCTTGCCGTCGCGCGAGACCCAGACGGTCAGCCCCTTGGCGCGCTCGTGAAAACTCTCCCGGCGGTTGCGGATATGGAGGAAGCGGATGGTGCGTTCCTTGTCCAACTTGACGATGATGTGTGGCCGGTCGGCGCCCTCGGCGGAATGGAAGGCGTGCGGCTTCCGCTTGGGGTCGTCGCCGGAGAGCAGAAAGGCGTTGTCGAGGTTGAAGGCGGCGTTGCCCGGATGACTTACCTGGTAGAGGGCGTCGCGTGAGATCTCCTTGCACCCGCCGTGTTGCTTGAGGGGCGCCTTGGAGGGTTGCGGTTTGATCCAGCCGCCGGCGGCCTTGCGCGTCTGCCGTTTGCCCCTCGGCCGCTTCGACCGCTCGGCATACTCGTGGGAGATGGCCTCGGCCTTCTTGCGGGCCTCCTCGTCGTAGTCCCAGAATTCCTCGACGATGTGCTTGACCTCCGGAAACGCGTGGTCGGTATCCTTGTACTTGCGTCGCAGGTGGGCCAACTGTTTCTTGAGACCCACGACGACGTCCTTCTGCGCGGGGTCGTCGTACACGTTGTTGACCTCCTTGGGGTCCTTCACCAGGTCGTAGAGTTCCCAACCGGGCGGGGTGCGGTTCCGGCCGTCCGTCGTGCACCCGTAGTAGAAGATGAGTTTATGGGTCTTCGTGCGGATGCCGAAGTGGGCGGGGTTCCAGTGATGGGCCAAGTGCATCCAGTACCGGTAGTAGGCGGCCTTCTTCCAGTCGGCGGGTTCATGGCCGGTTTCGAGGATGGCCTTGAAACTGCGTCCCTGCATGTTGGCGGGTGTCTTGGCGCCGGCGAAGTCGAGCATCGTGGGCCCGTAATCGACGTTCTCGACGATCGCGTTCGTCCGTGAACCGGCCTTGATGGTCTTGGGATAGCGCACGATGAACGGCATCCGCTGCGATTCGTCGTACATCCAGCGTTTGTCCTGGTAATCGTGCTCGCCGAGCATGAACCCCTGGTCGCCGGTGTACATGAGAAGCGTGTCGTCGAGGATGCCCTCGGCCTTCATATAGTCGAGGAACCGCTTGAGGTTGTCGTCAACGCCCTTGACGCACCGCAGATACTTCTTGAGATACGTCTGGTAGGCCTGCCGCTTGGCCTCCTCGCCGGAGAGGTCGGCGTCTTTGGCCCAATTGCGCGCGTAGTTGCGGAAGGCGTGCCGGCGGCCGATGGACGTGCCGATGTACGGGACGAGTTCGTCGTTGTACCCCCGTGTGGCGATGGAGCCGAAGTCCGGCTGTTTCCACATGCTCTCGGGTTCGGGAATGTCCACGTCGACCAGGTACTCGTCGTACCGCTTGGCGTTTTCGAACATGTCGTGGGGCGCTTTGAAGTGGTACATCAGGAAGAAGGGCCTGGTCTTGTCGCGGCCCTTGAGCCACCCGAGAACGCTGTCCGTAATGCAGTCGGAGGAGTGGCCGGTCATCTTGACCAGGTTGTTCGGCCAGGCGCCCTTGCCCTTTTCGCGGAACGAGGGGTCGTAATAACTGCCCTGGCCGGGCAGCACCTTGTAGTAGTCGAAGTTCGGTTCCAGTTTCAGGTGCCACTTGCCGATCATGGCCGTCTGGTACCCGGCCTTCTTCATCTCGATGGCCAGGGCCTGGTTCTCGGGCGCCAGGCGGCCGCCCAGGTCAAGCACCCCGTTCACGTTGCTGTACTGGCCGGTCATGATGCACGCGCGGCTGGGGGTGCAGATGGAGTTGGTGCAGAAGGCGTTCTCGAGGAGCACGCCGTCGGCGGCCAGCGTGTCGATGACCGGCGTCGGATTCAGTTTGGCCAGACGACCCCCGTAGGCCCCGATGGCGTGGGCCGCATGGTCGTCGGACATGATGAAGATGATGTTGGGCCTGGCGGCCGATGCCCTGGCGGCGTTGCTCGCGGACGGCAGCGCCATGGCGGCGGCGCCAAGGCCCATCGCTCGGACGAACTGGCGGCGTGTTTGCACGGTTTCGGTCCTTTATGTTGAGCGTGCCCGCATCTGCCTCGCGGTGGGTACGCTGAGCCCACCCGGCCCGGCGAGTCGACCTTGACCGTCGACTACTCCTACAACGCCACTTCGCCTTTTTGTCCGCCTGGTGGCCTTCCCAGGCCACCAGGAACAGGCATAAACTGCGTTCGCGGCGGCCTCGGAAGGCCGTACGTGTTTAGCGTACTCTCGAAGCGATGTCATTTCGACCGAGCCCTCGCCAAAGGCGAGGGCGAGCGGAGCGCTGTACCCCGAGTGCCCGCAGGAAATCTCGGCCTCTCGACACGGATAACGGCGAGATTCCTCGACTCTTTTGCGCTCGCTCGGAATGACACGCTAAACACGTACGGAAGGCCGCCGCGCGGAACGTAGCGTCGTCGTACTACTTGTCCATCCGCTCAAGGGCAAACAGGTGCCGGCGGCTGACGACGTAGAGGCGACCGTTGGCCGCCGTCGGCGACGCCCACATCGCGCCCGGCAGCCGCGCCTGGCTGATGACGCGCTTCTGCTTTCCGGCGGCCAGGACGTAGAAGTCGCCCTTGATGGAGCCGATGTACACCTTGCCGTCGGCCACGAGCGGCGACGACCAGATCCCCGCCGCCAGTTTGTGGACCCAGTGCGGCTTGCCCGTCCGGGCGTCGACGCAGTGGACCCGCCCTGAACTGTCGGCGGCGTAGACCAGACCGTCTGAGATCGCCGGCGTCGACAGACTGTGCCGCGACAGGTCGTACGACCACACCTGGCCGGTGCCCGTGATGTCGCCGCTGCCGGAGGCGTCGATGCACTTCAGCCACGCCTCGCGTTTGCCGTGCCACGGGTCGCCGCCCGCGGTCACGTACACGCGTCCCTGGTGAAAGACGGGCATGCCGATGATGGTGCTGGGCCCTTCGTGGCGATTGTCCTGCCATTTCATGATGTTCTTTTTCGGTGCGCGGGGGTCGCAGTCGAATCGCCATGCGGCCCGTAGTTTGGTGGGCCGGCCGTCGGCCGAGGTGCCCCTGATCGGGTCGAAGGCGTAGACGATGGCGTCGCCTCCCCCGAAGACGATCAGTTCGCGGCCGTTGGCCTTGCCCGCAGCGCACGAGGACCACATGCTGTGGATGATCCGCTCGGCGAGCCCCTCGTCGTCGGTGGCGGCCAGGCGGCCGGACGTCTTGTCGAGCACCACGAGGCTGGGGGCGTCCGGGGCCAGGCCGAGATGCGTGTTGCTCACACCGTTCGACGTGTTCGCGTAGACGAACGGCCCGTGAACGAGCACCGAACAGTGGCACCCGTCGTGCTGGCGGGAACCGACCGAGGCCATCATGTCGAACGTCCAGATGATGTCGGCGTCGGTCTTGAGGACCTTCATCGGTTCCCGTCCGGCCCGGACCATGTGCCTGCCCTCATCGGCGTACGGCCCGTCGTTGCCGTCGGCCTGCCCGTCGAGGTCGAGGCACAGCACCTCGGCCCGGTTGCCGACGACGTAGAGGCGGTCGCCCTGGACGGAGGGGGGCGAGCAGATGCCGATGTTCGTCCAATCCAGGTACGGGTCGCGCCGAAGTTTCGGGCACAACAGTTGCCAGAGGAACCTGCCGTCGGCCTCGCCGAAGCACATCAGGACGCCGCGGTCGCCCTGGTGCCTGGCGTCGCGGGGGTACCCGTTGTTCGTGCCCACCAGCACCTTGCCGCCCGCGATGATCGGTGTGCCGTACGAGACGCTCCCCAACCGGACGGCCCACCGCACGTTCTTCCCCGTGCCGGGAACCATGTCGCCGGTGTCCGAGTCGAACGTGGGCGGCTCGAAGGAATCGGGCAGACCGGTCTCATCCGAGACCAGGTTCCGCGACCACGCCTGCCCCCACTGGGGCTGGTCGGCCGCACCCAGCGGCGCCGGCAGCCCCAGAACGGTCGCTACGGAGAGCAACAGGACGGTCGTTCGGACGGCGATCCGCATGCGTTCCTCCCTCGTCTTGCCCGTGGCCGGTCCATTATAGGGAATCAAGGCCGCGCGTGAAGCGTGCATCACCCGCCGAAGGCCGTCGCCAGGGCGTCAAGGCTCAGTTGCCCTTGGCGGCGCCGATACAGTAGAGGTGCTTCGTGCCGCGGATGAGGATCTGCCCGCGTGAGACGGCCGGCGAGGCGCAGCAGGGTTCGCCGAGGTCGTTGCTGGCGATGACCTCGAACGTCGGTTCCGCCTTCAGGACGTGTGTGACGCCGGCGTCGTCGCAGAAGTACAGCCGCCCCTCGGCCAGGACGGGGCTGGCGCTGTGATGCTTGCCGAGACGCTCCGACCACATCTTCTTGCCGGTCTTTGCCTCCAGGCACGTCGCCATCCCGCCGTCGCTGATCACATAGAAGTACTTGCCCCGGGCGATGGGCGACGGAACGTACGAGACGATCTTGCGATCCCTGAGGTGCCACGCCACGTGCGTCTCGGTGACGTTGCCCGTGCCGTCGGGCCGGATGCCGAGGATGTGCTTCTGGGGCCACCCGCCCGTCATCATGAACAGGCCGTCGGTATAGACGAGGCTGGCGCAGAACTGTTCGGTCGGGCCGTCGATGATCCAGTGCTGCTTGCCGGTGTCGGGGTCATACGAGGCCACGCACTTCGAGCCGGAAAGGACCATCTGCATCTTGCCGGCCGCCTCGAAGACGGCCGGCGGGGTGTACGAACGGATCCGGTTCGGCCGGTCGATGCGCCAGCGCTGCTCGCCCGTCGCCTTGTCGAAGGCCACGATGTAGGCACGCTTCGGCAGTTTGGCGTCCTGGTCGGCGTTCAGAATAACGGTGTCCTTGTACGGGATGAGGGAACTGCAGAACCCGTGGACCGAATGGAGTTCGCCCGGCGTCTTCCGCCAGACCTCCTTGCCCCCGGCGTCGTAGCAGACGACGCGGACGTGCGGTTCATCGAGAAACGTGACCCAGACGTGCCGGCCGTCGGTCGCCGGCGTGCTCGAGGCGTACGAGTTCAGGTGGTTCTTCTTCTCGAGCCGGCTGGTCAGCACAACGCGGTCCCACAGCCGCACACCCGTCCGACGGTCGAAGCAGAGGAGCATCCGTTGCTCCTCGCTTTCGGTGCACGTGGTGACGAACACGCGGTCGCCCCACACGACGGGCGAGGAATGGCCCGTGCCGGGAACCGGCGCCTTCCAGGCGATTGCCTTGCCGGCGCTCCACCTGACGGGTACGCCCGTCTCGGTGCTGGTACCGTCGCCCCTCGGACCGCGCCAGGCGGGCCACTCTTCAGCCAGGCCGTGGGCGGCCAGGGTCGCGGCCATCAGAAGGACCAGTGGGGCCTTCAGTGCCATGCGCTGCTCCCACAGGGAAGGTCCTGGGCGGGTTCCCACTTGGTATAGCAGCGAATCGGGGCCGGGGAATCGCAAAAAAGCCCCACCCCGGCCCAAACCCCTTGCGGTGTGCCGCCCTGCAAGGCAGAATCCACCTCCGGTTACAGACCGGCCACGGTTCTTCTGCACGGTTGGCGATATGGCGCACGATCAGGACACCGGCGGGATGAGCGAACACCTGCGGCACAACTTCGTTGTGCACGCGATGGAGGGGGGACTGTTCCTCGGGGCGCTCTGCTTCATCAATTTCACGACGGTTCTGCCGACCATGGTCCGGAGCCTCGGCGGGCCCGACTGGCTGGTCGCGCGGGTGCCCATCCTCCTGCTCTCGGGTCTGTTGCTGATGCCGGTCTTCACGGCCCACCGCATCGAACGCCTCCGCCGCTATATGCCGCTGCTGCTGACGACCGGCGTCTTCCAGCGGTTGCCGTTTCTCGCCGCGGCGCTCGCGCTGCTGTACCTTGCGGACGTGAGCCGGCCGCTGGTACTCGCCATCGTCGCGCTCGGGCCCGTGGCGGCCGGTGTCGTGATGGGTTTGGGCCTGACGGCGTGGCAGCAACTGCTGCTTCGGACGCTTCCTCCCCATCGTCGAAGTGCGATGCTCGGCATCCGCAGCACCATCGCGTGCGCCATCGGCATCGGCGCCGGATGGGTCGTCAAGCGGGTGCTCGAGGCCCATCCCGGGCCGGACGGATACGCTATTCTGCACCTGTGCACGTTCGCGATGCTGGCGCTCGGATACATTCTGTTCGCCATGGTCCGCGAAACCGCTCCGCCGCCGCCCGACGATGCGCGGCCGCTGAACCTGCGGGAGAACCTGCGCCGGATGCCGGGTCTCGTGCGGACCGAAAAACGCGTCAAACAGTACCTGGTGTCGCGGTCGCTGCTCAGCGGCATCTTCATTATCATGCCCTTTCTGGCGATTCACGCACGCCGGACGCTCGGCGAGACCGAGGGCTTCCTCGGCGAACTCGTCATCGTTCAGACCCTCGGCGCAGCGGCCGGCAACCTCGTGGGCGGTGCGGTGGGTGCACGCGCCGGCGGCAAAGCCGTCCTGATGGCCGGCCAGGTCGCCTTTCTCGTCCTGACGCCGTGGAGCGCTGCGGCGGCGACGCACGTCGAGTTCTACGCCATTTTTCTGCTCTTCGGTTTTGCCCAGACCACGTGGCAGATCGGGACGATGACGCTGACGCTCGAAATCTGCCCCCCGCAGCGGCGGTCGACGTACCTGGCGGTCATCTCGTTTGTGTGCTTTGCGAGCATGCTGGCGGCCTCGGAGATCAGTTCCCTCGTCTGGACGGGCCCCGAGCGGTTCACCCACCTGGCGATTCTGACGACCGTCGCCGTTGCCCTGAGCCTCGTCTTTCTGGCGCCCCTGAGCGAACCCCGTCGCGAAACGCCGGTCGAATCCTGAACCGGCACAATCGCCACGCATTCCCCACGCCACCGCCCCAAGCCGCCAAGCCGGGTCGCATGGTCATCCCGAAGGGTGACCATGTTCCGGAGATAGCCGGGTGGCATGGTCATCCCG
>CAZEBQ010000131.1:0-10403 GCA_964510295.1 uncultured Anaerolineales bacterium
GAGCCGGGAGCGGCTGCTCCCGGTCACGTTCCCCACCCCGCCGTCCCAATCGCCGGCTCCCCGGCCTGGTCGCCCTCGGCCTCCGACACGGCCGCCGACACCGATCTTGCCGCCGACCTGCTCGACCCCGTCGTATTTCCCCCTCTCGACGTGCGGCTGTAATGGGCCATCCGACGGGTCGGTATCTGATGTGGATGGCGCCGGGCGTGAAAGTAGGCGAGGTCTTCACGTGCCACGTGCAGGTGAAGGACCACAAGGGGCAAACGGCAGGCTCTCGACTCTTTTGCGCTCGCTCGGAATGACAGACGGGGCTGAGCGCCCGAGCCACTTCAGTGGCCCTTTGCGAGTTTCACTCGCCCCTTATCCCCCCCCGACTTGGAGTCGGGGGTGGTTTGAGCGGCCTGTTAATCCCGCCTGCGTGCCGCCAGCAAGCCCGCGCCGCCCAGGGCCAGCAGGAGCAGCGTGGCCGGCTCGGGGACGATGCCCAGCACGAACGGGCTGAGCGAACCGGTCTCAACCGTCAACGTGTTGGCCTCGGTGTCAATGGCAATCGGGTCGAGCGTCTCCCACGGCCCGCCGTCCTCTTGATGGAGCATGACGAGCAGTGATTCGTCGAATCCCGGCGGCAGGAGCGACTCGTTGTAGCAGAAGATCAGCGTGACGTGGCCGGAGTAGGCGCCGTTTTCGAAGGCGATGGACCAGTACTGGGTGTCGTCCCCGGGCAGCCTATCGATTATGGAGTCGAGGCCGGCCGGGTCGCCGAAGAATTGCTCGGCGAAGTCGGGGGCGGACAGGATGCCGCTGTGTGCGACGAACGAGCCCTCGGTACCCACCACGTCGAAGACCGCCATGACCCCGCCGGCCTTGCCGGACCCGCCCAGGGCGTCGGTGATCACGTCATTGCCGGTGCCCACCGCCGACACATCCACCAGGAGCGGGTGCAGCATGTGGTACTGGCCGGGCGTGGTCACGAGCAGGAGCCCGCCCGGGCTGCACGCCCTGTAGCTGTATGGCTGGAAGCCCGGGTTCCCGAGGATCAGCTCGTTGATCACGTCGTTGAAGTCGCGGGCCACGGTGTCGTGCTGGGGGTTGTACACCCAGAACCCCGCATCGTCGTAAGTGTTGTCGGTCCAGATGAAGATGTTGTCGGCGTCGTCGATGTAGTTGACGCTGCCCTCTTTGAACTGCACGGGGATCACGTCGCGCAGCGGGTGGACCTGGGCGCCGGCGTCCCAGTAACACGGCTCCGAGTAGATGTTGGAGGTCCACTGCATGTTGCACCGGCCCACCACCACCCGGTTGTTGTTGATGCGCTCTGGCGCTGCGTACTGGGCGCCAGGCAGGGGCGGCAACTGGACCATCTGCCCGTTGGCCAGCGTGTACCGGGCGCCCACCTGCTGGTTCACCATCGAGCCCGAGCCAATTGGGTGCTCGACCTGGCGCCACCCCAGGGCGACCGCGTCGCCGAGGTTGTTGATCGACAGAGCGTGCACGGTGGGCAGATTCGGGGGATTCACCAGCGGGGGCGGGTACACGGCCTGCTGCCCCGGCGGGCGCGACGGATCGTGCAGCACCGCGTTCCAGTGCGCCGGCTCCGGCAGCCACTGGATCGTATGGCTGGCCACCACGTTCTGGTTGTTGATATCGTTGGCATAGCGCAGATCGGGGATGGGTTGCGGCGGCCCGAGGTTCATGTTCCATCGGAAGCTGATAAGATTGTTGGAGGCGTCGCTATAGTGCCCGGTCACCACACCCACCTCATTGATCGCCCTGATCGAGGCCTCGGGGCTCGAACCCTGGCCAAGGATAAACCTGTAGTCGGTCATGCCCGGCTTCCAGTAGAAGCCGGCAGCTCCCTCATCCCACGTCTGGGTGTCGATGTATCCGAAGCTGCCGACTAACTCACCGCGGTTGCTCAAGTCGGCAATGGTTGGACTCCCGATCACCTGGTAGCCCGGCAGCCACGGCGGCAGGGTCACATCGGTGGCCACGTAACGGGTATCGGCCGTCGCAGGTCCGGCCAAGCCCACCGCGAGACCTACATAAAGGACAACGGCAAGTGTGGGTTTCATCCGTCCGCCTCCGTTCGCATTTGGCGCATAAAAATACCCGCAGACACTCGCCTGCGGCCCACGCCCGGCCCACGCTTTGCTTGCCCCCTCAACCGCCACAAGTATAACACCACTTTCGGCCGTTGGCAAACGGATTCTCGCGGTCTGTGGCACCCGAAGCGGCTTTGCCCAACGCCACGTCCGCCTGACGCAGCTTCCCCACGATCTGCTCCGCACGGTGTCGCTTCTTCATCGGAGAGTCCTTTCCGGCCATCCGGCCGACAGGATTCTCTCACAAGACCTGGATCAAATCCCGGGGGGGGGGGCACAACGGCGTGCTCCCCAACCGCTGAGCCCGCGGCGCTGACGCCGGCCTGCGACCTGCGCTCCGTTCGGTTGCTGGAAGCGGGATTCCACGAGGAAAGTATAGCCTTGGCAAGGAACGCGAGCCCGGTAGAATCAATGGGGACGGGGTTTCCGTCAGGGGCAGGAGCGGACATTGTGAGTTGCCGAACTGTAAGAATCGCTCAGACGGCAGTCCTTCTTGCGGTCGGCGTGGCGGCGGCCGGGGCTGCTGAGGACTGGCCGCAACTCAAGTATGACTGTCGACACTCGGGCAACGTGTCCGAGCGCAGCGTGAGCGTGCCACTTGGGTTGATCGCGGCGGCGCCTGTGTCCGACGCCGTCTTTACCGCCCCGGTGGTTGTCAACGGCCGTGTGTACGTGGTGGACGGGGCGGGGGTGGCGTGGTGTTTCAAGGCGGACACGCTCGCGCCGGTTTGGAGGTTCGAATCGTCGGGCGGCAAAGCGAACTGCAACAACGTCTCCTCGCCCGCCGTTGCCGGGCGCTACCTGCACTTCGGCACCATGGCCGGGTCGTACTACGTGCTGGATGCGGGCAGCGGCGAACCGGTCAAGAAGATGGAGACGGGCGACCCGATCTTCAGCGCGCCGGTGGTCGGCAGCGGCCGGGTCTATGTCGCGACGCTCGGATCGCGGGTCTACGCGCTGGAGCCCGACGGCACCGTCTGCTGGGTGTGGGACTTTGTCCACCAGCGGCTGGCTTTCACGGCCAATCGTTGGAGTGGCGAGGACTGGCTCCGAATCCGCGGCCGGGCGGGATGGCGCGAGCAGTTCTGTTGCACGAGGAACCTGGCACTGGCCGCAAAGACGGTCGTGGTCCCGGCCGGTGGTACGATCTGCTGGCTGGAAGACGCCGGCGACCATGCCGAACTGCGCGGTGCCCACTGCGGCAAACGCGAAGCGCCGGCCTGTCTCGGGCTGAGCATTGACGAAACGGGGGGCGTCTACCGGCAGTGGACCCGGCGCGACAACGGCGGCAGTGTCGAGGTCCTCCGGCTTCGCGACGGCGAGGTGGAAGCGGAGCATGTCCGGGGCACCGAGACCAGTTACCGAGGTGCGGGGTCGCTGAGTTTCTGCTCGGTGAGCCTTCGCGGCGGCGACGTTTACCGATGTCGGCCCGAGGAGAGTTTCGGCCTGTGCAGACATACACCTGACCAGAAGACGGAATGTCTTGGCGGGCCTCCCTCGATCGCCCCTCCGATTCTGCTGCGCGACCGTGCGGTCTGCGGCGGATTGGACGGGAGATTGTACGTCGTACCGTTGGGCGGGAACCGCGAGGTCCGGTCGTTCAAGACGGCGTTCGGCAAAGCGATCTCGGCGCCCGTGGCCGTGTGCGACGGCCGGATCTACTTCGGTTGCGAGGACGGGTACCTGTACGTCCTGGGGCAGGGGGGCAAGGCGCCGCTGCCGTCGAAGGACCTTCGCCTCCACGAGATTCGGAGCCCTCTGACGAGCAAACTGGCCGATGCGAAGAACGACTGGTACACCAACTTCGGCAACCTGGCGAACACGAACACGAATCGGCAGGGGATCGAGCCGCCGTTTCGGATGAAGTGGATCCGCCGGTACGAGGGCACCGCGAAGCATCTGTCGGTCTGTGGCGGAGGACGGATGTACACCCATACGGCCGAAGGGCAGATCTTTGCGGTCGAGCAGGAGACCGGCCGGCTGTTGTGGCGGCGGTATTTCCCCGGGGTCCACGTTTCGTATACCAGCCCCATCTACCACGAAGGTCGGCTGTGGGTGCCGCAGGCGGGGCTTCGAGAGTGCCGGCTCCGTTGTCTGGACGCCGCCACCGGGGCGCTTCTCTGGGAAGCCCCGTTCTCGGGTTCGCCGAGTTGGAACCGGCAACTGCCGCCGATCGTGTACAAGGATTTTGTCATCTACCAGTTCGGCACCGGCCGGTACACGCCGCGGACCTGGCTCTTCGAACACCAGAGCACCTTCGGTTTCCCGGAGGACCACAAGCCGCTGGTTCGGGCATGGAACCTGGCGTCCGGCCGGGAGGTGTGGACTCGTGATTTCTCCAAGTTCGGCTCCGGGGGCGACGATGCCGGGATGTGCCTGATGGACGGCACCCTTTACTACTCCTGCTACTTCGGCGGCAAGGGCCCCCCGGGTGTCACGGCGGCGATCGAACCGGAGACCGGCCGGGTCCTCTGGTCGACGACCGAGTATGCCGTCCACGCGGGTTGCACGGTCTCGGGCGAAGACGGGCGCATTTATCTGGGTGGCTATAACCCCGTGGAAGGCAAAACCAACCGCGTCTGGTGCCTCGACGCCCGGGACGGTTCCCTCATCTGGAAGTCCGAACCCCTCAGCCGGGCCATTCACGTGGTCACCGTGGGGGAGCGATTCCTTTTTACCTACTCCCAGTACAAGCACGGCTACCTCCTCGACAAGGGAAACGGGAAGATTCTTTCGACGTTGGTGCCGGGGTATCGCTGCACGCGGTTCACGCTTTCGGAGCCGTACCTTCTCGGTCCGAACTTCACGCTGTTTGATATCTCGCAAGGCTTTAAGCCGGTCCATTGCGGTCCGGCGTTGGATGTGCTGGTGTGCATCGGCGCGTTCGCCTCCAACGGGCGGATTCTCTACACGGCCAACGGCAGCGGATTGCAGGCGTGTTCGGTCTACGGCGAAGAGGCGACGGCGGCGCCGGCCCCGTGGGAAGCCGATTGATGCTCGGACTCGGGCTGTCCGGACGTGTGTTTCTTCTTTCCCCGCCGAGTTGCCTCCTCCGGACTGAAGAGATGTACGGGGTGACGGCCGTTTACGGCTGGCACGTGTCGCTCATGAACGGGAAGGTCATTTGCTGTGGAGGAGAAACTCAGCAGTAACAAAGCAGGGACGGTTCATCAGCCGGGAAGTGGAGCCGCGTGTTATGCGGAAACCACGTAATCCGTGGTTGGCTTCCAGATGTTACAAGCATTTTACATTCTCACGGCGGCGTCTCTGGTATAATCGGGTAGATTCGATAAGAAGCACGAAAAGGAGATTCGCGATGAAACACGTCCCTCTTGCCGGCCTCTGTCTAATGCTGTTGGGTGCCTGTGGCTGTCAGTCGAACGAGATCCCCCAATCCCGCGATGACATCATGGGAGACGCCCACGCGACCTACGCGGCTCGTGCGCGGGCCATCAACGCGGGAACCGAGACTCTGACCACCGAAATCCCTTCGAGGTACTGGGCAGATCGGATCAAGGCGTTGAACCCAATCAAGGTCTACACACACAGGGCCAATATGGTCGTTGTTCAACGCATCAGCGACGGAACAGAGGAAGGGAAGTACATCTACATTCCCATCTCATCGTATCTTCCTACGACGGGAGACGACGGTTTTGCGTTCAGTCCGGACCCGAAGAGCGGTGACACCTACACCTTGGGGAATGGGGTCTTCGATTACAAGAGGACGAGAAGCAAGTAGCGGCGAAGCCAACCGGCTCTTCCAGCCGACGCGGAGGACCGCGCGGCTGAAGAGCGACGTTGCGGCCCACGTTGTCGCCGACGCCCTTGACGCAGAGGTAGTGGATGGTCTTGTCAGCGATGACGTCGGACGAGTCTCCCTTGTGTTGGGCCCTTCGTCGGCTGCGGCGCTCGGAACAGGGAACACGGCTGGTAGAGTTCCCGACACAGCCGTGGGCTTGCCATAGTATGTGTGACCGTCCTCCCACGTCTACTTGCCGCTCATGCACACCACGCGCCCGTCCTGAAGCGAGATGAAGAGCCGCCCGTTCGCCACCGCCAGGCTGTCCCAGACGGGTGGGGCGTCGAGCCGGATTTCCGCGATTTTCTGGCCGGTCGCAGCCGAAGCGGCCCACAGGACGCCGCCCATGCGCCCTTCGTACGCCTTGCCCAGGTCGTCGGCCGGGAAGGCCACCGGGGTGCCCGCGACAAACAGGGTGTCGCCCGCCAGGACCAGGGCCTTGCCGGTGAGCGGGATGTGGCTGGTCCACCGCTGCTCGGCCACGCTTCGGACACGCGTCTTCCTGGGGGCCTTCCTGCCGGCTCTCTTCTGGGTAAGGGTCTTATTCGCCTGGGCATACACCCCGGCGAAGAGCGTGTAGCCGCCCGCCCGCGGATCAAACGGGTTGATCCGTCCGGGCGTATAGCCCCTGACCTCGTAGAACTGCTTGCCGTCCATGACCAGGATGTCGCCATGCACGGCTTGGCGGCCGGCGGGGATGTCGTATCGGATGGTGGTGTCGATGGTCCAGAACGTCCGGTGATGGGGGATCGCTTCGAGAAACCCGGGCGAAGGAATCAGGTGCGGCCGGGTGACCTCTTCCGGTTTCAGGGGCGAGAGGTCGGGCTTGAACGCCTGCTGCCTGAGATACAGCAGTTGCCCGTCCGTCAGGAAGATATCGCCCTTGAAACCGTCGAGCCCGCTGCCCGAGGAGATCTTGCTGACGATGATCGGATGCCCCTGCTCGTTGTACGGCCCGTACATGCGGCGCTGGTGAATCACGCGGCCCGTCTGCGGGTCCAGGCCGTACAGGAAGATCCCGCCGTCCAGGAACGAGTTCCGGCCGGCCGCAAAGTAGGCGATGCCGTCCTTGACCAGAATGCTGCCGCAGACCGGCCAGGCCGACTCGGGCTGTTCGTACGCGCAGATGGTCCGGTCGTCGGGCAGGCCGCGGAAGCGCCAGGCCAGCACGCCGTCGGAGGCCCGCAGGCAGTACACCCACCCGTCCCTGGAGCCGAACAGGAGGCGTCCCTCGTGGCAGGTGGGCGGCGAGTCCACGCGGGCGCCCGTGGTGTACCGCCAGAGAAGGCGCCCGTCCGCGGCGTCGAGCGCGCAGACGGCGTGGGCGTCGATGTCCGCCACGAAGACCTTGCCGGCCGCAATGACGGGGGCGCTGGCGTGCGTCGTGACCTTGGCCTCCCAGCACGGCTTCAGGTCGGCCGGGGCCTTGGCCTTGGTAACGCCGGTGCGGCGGGCGTCGTGGCGATAGGTGGGCCAGTCGGAGGTCTGAGATTTCGGATGTGGAATCTCAGATTTCAGATTGGAGATTTCAGATTGGCCGTACGCAGCGCCCTTCTCCAGGCGCGGCGTCTCGCGGACCTCGGGCACCTGGCCCGACGACTCCAGACCCGGCTCCGGCGCGAGGGCGTTCATGGCGTTGAGCATGACCCAGTTGCAGCACGAACAGGCGGGCGGACCGCAGTAGAGCAGTCCGTTGCAGGGCAGATGGCCGATGCCGCACGTGCTTCGGGCCCACGGGTTGGGGAACTCGCCGGGCGTCTCCAGAGGCAGGAAGTCGCTCCCGCCTGTCTTGGTGTTGATGTAGTAACGGTCGGTGATCCGGTTGCGGTAGCACCGATCGTGCCCCATGGGGCCGTTCATGTTCTGGCTCAGCGTCTTGACGATCTTGCCGGTGTGCGGGTCGTGGCCCTTGTAGTAGTCGGACCACACGACGCCGGCCGCCAGGAACAGGTCGGGCGGCTTGTGATGGTTCAAGGTGGCTTTGCCTTTCCACATCTCGGCGCCGTCCTTGAGGGAGAAGGCCCGGAGGACTTGCGAGTCGGCCAGGTACACCGCGTTATCCGAGAGCACCAGCGACACGGCGATGCCGCCCGGCCCCTTCAAGGTGATGGGGGCCGGCACGCGCCACACCTGCCGGCCCGACGCCCGGTCGAGGCACGCGAGGTCCTTGGCCGTCGAGTAGACGGCGTACTGCCCACGGACGGCCAGGGAGGCGCCCTGGTAGCCCGCGGTATCGCCGCCCGATTTCCGCCACAACGTCCGGCCGGAGTCGGCCTGGATGGCCACGATCGTGCTCTTCGGATCGGCCAGCACCGGAATCTTGGGGCCATAGTCCAGAACGGCAAACTGGCTGGTGCCGAAGGCGCCCTTTCCAGCCACGCCCACCGTGTCGGTGGGGTCGCCGAGAATTGCGACCAGCACGCCGCTGTCGTAGAGGAACTCCGTGGTCCGCTCGGTTCCCTCGTACGTCTTGAGCACCTTGCCGGTGGCGGCCTCCAGCGCCGTCACCGGCGCGGTGTAGCCCGGCGTGCAGTACACGACGTCGCCGACGGCCGCCAGCCGCCGCTGCAACTGAACGGGCGTTTCCTTGGTGCGGATGTTCACCGGGTGCCAGTCGGGAAACGGCCGCTGCCAGAGCACGATGCCGTTGAACGCGTCGCGCGCCACCAGCGTGAACTTGCCCGGCAGGGCAGGGTGCTCGGCGCTGGCCAGGTCCTCGACGGTAAACAGCCGGCCCTTCGACGACACCAGGCTGCTGATGGACGGCATCGACATGTGTGAGCGCATCCACTGCGGCTCTGCGACCCACTGGTACCGACGCGGCGGGCCCACCAAGCGGTCGTGCGCCACGGCGTTGTTGTCGGCATCGTGGAAATGCTGCTGCCACTCGTCCATCCCCTCGGGCCAGGGCTTGACCGTCTTCGTCCACCCGTCGCCCTGCTTCACGTACGCGACGCCCAGCGGCGCCACGACGCGCATGACCTCGTCCATCGGCACCTTGCCGAGATCCTCGGCCACCAGCAGCCTGACCAGGTTATGGACGTACGGCAGGCGCTTGCCGGACAGCGGCTCGACCGAGACGGCGCCGTACAGCCCCAGCGACTGGATGTGCCGGCGGGCCGCCTCGACCGTCTTGGCGTCCGGGTCCAGGCCCTGGACCGCGTAGGTGTCGCCGGCGCGCAGGGCGGCGGTCAGTTTGCCGTCGCCGCAGCCGAGGTGGACGACCAGGCCGCCCGTGACGCCGGTGGCGTCCAGAATACTCCTCGCCTGGTCGCGCGCCGCGGCCATGTTCGGATTCTGTGCAGCGGTTGCGCTGCAGCAAACAAGGCCGACGAGCAAGAGTGCACCGTATGGCATGAGCCGCAGTCGTTTCATGAACGCACCTCTCCCTTCCATGTTTCGAGGACAAGCCTGTTCGGTCGTTCCCCCATACTGTCCGGCGACCCTCGCCCGACTTGTGTGCGCGGTCGAGTGCGAGTCCGGCCGGTGTCCCTCCCGCGGCACCGCCAACGCGGCCGGCGCCAGCCGGCCCAGCGAACTGTACAGACCGGCGTGATTATAGTCCAGTCGCCGCCGCTCCGCCATGTACTTCGCCTTCTCCCGGCCCACGGGGTGTGACCACGGATTATGGCAGGCCTGCCGAGGCCCATTTTGGGGGGTTTATGACCCATTTGCGGGGACGTCAGAGCGAAGGGCTGAGATTCTCCCAGCCCAGGGCAACGCCCTGGGTCGGCGGGTGGACGCCAGAAAAGGGAAGCCCTGAAAGGGCGCAAGAGCCGTTTGTAACGCCCTTTCAGGGCTTGGCACGGGCCATCTCATCCAAGTCCCAGGGCGTTGCCCTGGGCTGACGAATGGGAGCCTTTCAGGCTCCACGGTAATGGGACATGAACCATACACGCGCCGATTGTTAGAACTCTAACAAAAAGTCGCCGTTCTCTTTCAAGGCGTAAGCCCTTGTAAATAAAGCGGTTACGCGTTTTTCGCCCCTTGGCGGCGTGGCGCGGGGGGTTGTGGGAGTGGGCCGTCAGGGCGTTTTTCGGGCGTTTCCCGATTTTCGCCGTTTTTGATAGCGCCAGGGGCGATTTTGGGGCTCCGGAGATTGTTAGAGTTCTAACAACTTTCGGCGTGCGCGTAAGTCCTTGTCGGGAAAGAAGTTACGCCGTTTTCGGAGGCCCTCGATTCGGGCGGCCGGTTGGTATACTCCAGTATCGAAATCGATGCTGGAGTATCGGTTCTGGGAGGCCATTTTGTATACTTTAGTATCGATTGAAGTCGCTCCATAGGGGTGAAAACGGGGGTAAAAATCGGTAAATTCGTGAAAATTCGCGCCCAAAAAACGTAAAAAGGCGAAAAAAGGCAGCGCTTTTTGCCTTACCTATCTTAACATTTCGGACCTGAATCGCCCCTGGCGGCCTGAAAACGCAGATTCGGTCTCCGAAAAGGGCTGTTTTCGCGCTCCCGGCAAAACGCCGTTTTACTAAAGTATATAATCGGCGAGAGGC
>CAZEBQ010000132.1:0-10346 GCA_964510295.1 uncultured Anaerolineales bacterium
CGGCCGCGGCTTCGCCGCTGCCGTGCCACCCTCTTGGTGGCGCGTGACACGCTAAACACGTACCCGCACCCATGCGCCGCTCGCGAGACCTCCTCAGCGTGGGTGCCGAGCACCTATCCTACAACTTGAGGTGCACCCGCCCGCCAAGAATCGCGGGATTTGCCGTTGACACTCCCCGAAGCGCATGCTATCTGTTGGAGTCCGCACGCAACTACGCACAGAGCCACCGCCTGGGATGGCAGGTGCGGTCACGGAAGGAGGTCACACGATGGGCGATCGGATTCGCGTAGCGATCGCGGGGGTCGGCAACTGCGCTTCAAGCCTCGCGCAGGGCGTCGCGTACTACCGGCATCGGCTCGAGGCGGACGGCGTCCGCGAGACCCTCGGCCTCATGCACTACGACCTCGCCGGATACCTGCCGGGCGACATCGACTTCGTCGCGGCGTTTGATATCGACCGGCGGAAGGTCGGCCGGCCTTTCGAGGAAGCCATCTTCGCTCCGCCCAACTGCACGAAGACGTTCTTCGACGACCTCCCCGCCGGCGGGGCCATGGTCCAGATGGGGCCCGTCCTCGACGGCGTTGCCGACCACATGCCCGAGTTTCCCGACGACCAGCGGTTTATTCCCGCCGACGCCGAGCCCGTGGATGTCACCGCCGCCCTGAAGGAATCCGGGGCACAGGTCCTCCTGAACTACCTGCCCGTCGGGTCGCAACAAGCCAGCGAACACTACGCCCGGGCCTGTCTGGACGCCGGCGTCAGTTTCGTCAACTGCATGCCCGTGTTCATCGTGAGCGACGCGACGTGGGCGGCACGGTTCACCGAGGCCGGCATCCCCGTCGTCGGCGACGACATCAAGGCACAGGTCGGCGCCACCATCGTCCACCGGACGCTCACGCGGCTGTTCCGCGACCGGGGTGCGGCCCTCGACGCCACGTACCAGTTGAACACCGGCGGAAACACCGATTTCCTGAACATGCTGAAGCGCGAGCGCCTCTCCTCGAAGAAGGTCTCGAAGACCGAGGCCGTCCAGTCTCAACTCGAGACGCCTCTGCCACCCGACCAGGTCCACATCGGACCCTCCGATTACGTGCCCTGGCAGAAGGACAACAAGGTCTGCTTCCTGCGGATGGAGGGCCGGGGATTTGCCGGCATCCCGCTCAACCTCGAACTGCGCCTGAGCGTCGAGGATTCGCCGAACAGCGCCGGGTGCGGCATCGACGCGGTCCGGCTGTGTCAGGTCGCGCGCGACCGCGGCGTGGCCGGGCCCATGAAGTCGGCTTCGGCCTACCTGATGAAGCATCCGCCCGAACAGATGCGCGACTCCGACGCCCGGGCCGAGATCGATGCCTTCATCGCCGTCGAAGACCCCGCCGAAGCCGTCGAGCGAGTGCCGTCCGCTGCAAAATGACGCGGGCCGCGTCCGTGCCGGCGCCGGCGGGTGGCACGGGCCGGCGCCGTGACGCGCCCGACATCTCACGGATATGGTCTCCGAACACATAGGTCACTTTTTCTCGGTTTGCCGCGACGCCGTGGCTCGTCTTCTCTTGCGCCTTGGGATGAGGCCGAACCACGTCACGGTTGTGGGGATGCTCTTGACGGTTGCCGCCGGCGTGGCCGTGGCGTGCGGCCGGGCGCACTGGCGGCCGCTGGCGATCGGCCTGCTCATCGGCGCCGGGGCGTGCGACCTGCTCGACGGCGCCATGGCCAACGTCGGGAGACTCAGGACCTGCTTCGGGGCCATTCTCGACTCCGTGAACGACCGCATCGGCGACGCCGCCCTCTTCCTCGGGGCCGCCTTCTACTTCGCCCTCCACCCCGATGAGCCCGATGAACCGGCGAACCTGACCCTGGCCCTGCTCGCTGCCCTCGGACTCCTCTGGGCCTTCCTGACGAGTTACCTTCGGACACGCGCCACCGAGGAGGGGGCCGAGGCGTACGGCGGGTTCTGGCAGCGGGGCGAGCGGGTCGTCACCATGCTCCTCGGCATCGCCTTTCTGCACCTGGCCACGGCCGTGTGGATCCTCGGAATCTTCCCCCTGGCGACGGTTGCCCACCGCCTGTGGCGGGCCCGCCGAACGTGCCCGCAGGCCGATGGCAGCCCAGGCACCACGCCGCGCGACGATGAGCCGCGCGGACTCCTGGGCCTCGTCCTCTTCCGCTGGCGCCGCGGGACGGTCCCCTTCGACATCCAGGCCGGCGCCACCGTGGCGCTGCTGGTGTTGCTGGACATGCCGCCGGTCGATCCCCTTCGCCGGTTTGTGGAATGGCTGGTTGGCGCTTGACTTGCCGTGGGCAGGCGGTAGACTCGCCTGACGAAGGGCAGCCGGCGTGAGAACGTGGGCCCGGACGGAAGGCCGGCGGAGGACGGCCACCGCCGAGAAGCACTCCGAACTCGAGAAGCCCTGCAAGTCGAGTTCGAATCGATATAAGGAAGGGACATCGGGCGAATTGCCGGAACAGGCGAGAGGAGCAGGCATGAGAGTGTTCACGTTGACCGTGGTGATGGTGATGGCTATCGGCCTTGTAGGCTGTGCCGAAAAACGCGAAGAGGAATTGCCGCAGATCGATCCGGCCGAACTCGAGGCCGCGACACCGACACCGGCCCTGACGACGCCGATCACGACCGCCGAGGTCGAGACCCCCACGCCCACCCTGGCCGCCGTGCCGGCCCGGACCATCTCCGATAGTTACGCCATGCAGCGAGGCGATACGCTTTACGGCCTGGCCAGACGCTACTATGGCGACGGCAAACTCTGGACCCGAATCGCCGAGGCCAACAGGGACAAGTTCCGCGACGTGACGGCGATTCCCGTCGGGACCGTTCTGGTCATCCCGCCCAAGTAGGACGGGCCGATCACGACTGACCCTGCGCGGCGCGGACACACCCGACGGCGCCCGGACGAGACCTGACCATGGCGCATCTCGACGATCGGGGTGCCGAACCGGTGCGGAGCGTGTCGCCGCCCACCGGTCACCTGACGCTCGCCGGGATCTGTGCCGATTTCGCCCGCCGCCACGCCGCCTTCGTGCGCCGGGCCGCCCCCCGCGGCATCACACGCCGCGAGATGCTCGCCTCGATGGCCGCAGGAGCGTCGGCTGCGGCGTGCGTGGCCGGCGCCTTGGCGGCCGCCGCAAAGGCACTCCCCAAGAGCCGCGTCGTGGTCGTGACCCACCCGGAAGTCATCATCAGGGACTACCGCGTCAATCCGCCCGTCCTGCGGCAGATGCTCGACCGGGCCCTCGTTGACCTGACCGGCAAGGCCACCGAGTCCGAGGCATGGGCCGCGGTCGCCCGCTCCGACGATTTCGTCGCCGTCAAGCACAACTCCATCGGTCGGCCGACGCTCCACAGCCACACCGAGATCAACGACGTGGTCGCGTCGCGTCTCGCTTCGGAGGCGAAGGTCAATCCCAAGCGCGTCCTCGTGGCGGACCGGGTCCTGCCGCCCCCGTACGACGAGTTGTCGGAGCCGTTCACGCTGCCTTCGAGCGGTCTGAAGACGCGGCTGCGGCGGCTCTACACCGACGCGGCGACGGCCGTCGTCAACGTCTCCGTCCTGAAGGCCCACTTCAGCGGAGGCTTGTCGGCCGCCATGAAGAACCACCTCGGCAGCGTCAACAACCCCGCCGCCTATCACGGCTGGCAGCCCGGCCGCATGCCGAAGAGTCTGCCGGAGTTGAACGCCCTCGACCCGCTCCGCAAGAAGACGCGACTCGTCATCGTCGATGCCGTCCGCCCGCTCTTCGCAGGCGGCCCGGCCGACAATCCCGACTACCGCTGGGACCTGCGCCGTCTCATCGTCACGACCGACCCGGTGGCGGCGAGCGCCGTCGGAATGCGACTCCTCGAGAAACAGCGCGCCGCGGTCCGCGGCAAACCGTGGCCCTTGACCGCCGCCAGACAGATGGTCGCATGGGGACAGGTCATCGGACTCGGCAACGCCGATCCCGACCGCATCGACCTCGTTCAAGCCGACATGGCTTAGGACTACAACGAAACGTCGCCATTTCGCGCGGCGGGTCTCCGGACCCGCCGCGCGGGAAGTTTCGTTGGCTTATGAGGTGCCGGGGCGACGCCGGCCGGTCGGGCCGTTGCGTCGGCCGGTCTCGCCTGCTATAGTCGCCGCCGGCGTTGGAAGGGAGGCGGTCTTGCGAATCACGTTCCTGGTTCCGGGACGTGGGCTGGTCGGCGGCATCAAGGTGATGGGCGAGTATGCCGGTCGTCTTCGCGCCCGCCGTCACGACGTGGCCGTCCTGTATCGCCGTAGCGCCAGAAACGCCAAGCGGTGGCTCCAGCGGTGGATCACCCGCCGCACCCCCGATGCGCTCGATGAGTCGGGATGTGTGCTGGCGGGCGTCCGCGAGTTCACGCCCGAATCGGTTCCCGACGCCGACGTGATCGTCACGACTGGCCTGCGCGCCGTTCGGGTGGCGTCGGCCCTTCCGCCCGAAAAGGGGAGGGTGGTCGAAATCGTGCAGGGAACCATCCACATGGAGCAGCACCGCGACGACGCGCGAAAGGTCATGGCCCTGCCCGTGGACCGCGTGGCCGTCTCGGACTACGTGGCGGCGTACCTCGAACGCCAGTTCGGCATCGAGGCTGCGGTCGTCCCCAACGGCGTCGACCATACGCGGTTCTACAACAACGAGCGGCAGTTCCGGACGCCGCGGACCGTCGGCATGATCTTCGTCGCCGGCGAAATGAAGGGAACCGCCGAGGCCTTCGAGGCCATGCGACGCGTCCGCGACCAGTGGCCCGACGTCCGGTTGGTCCTGTACGGCGCCAAGCGGCCGCGCAACGTGCCGCCACGCACCGAGGTGTTCGTCCGGCCGAAGCCCTCCCGCCTCCGGGCCATCTACGCCGGTTGCGAAATCTGGCTCGCCCCCAGTCGCAACGAAGGCTTCGGCCTGCCGGTCCTCGAAGCGATGGCCTGCGACGCCGTGCCCGTGGCGAGCCGGGCAGGAGGCCACGAGTGCATCATCGAGGACGAGGTCAACGGGTTCCTGGTCCCGGTCGGCGACGACGAGGCGATGGCCAAACGGATCGCCCTGCTCCTTGAAGACGAGGCCGTCCTTCGAACCATGTCCGAGGCCGCTCACGAGCGAAGCCTCGCCTTCGACTGGGAGGCATCCACCGACGCACTGGAGACCCTCCTCAAAACACGCTCCGGCCGCGACGACACGCCGGCCGAGTCGCTCGGCGCCTGATACATGCCTGACGGCCAGTGGCAACTGGAAGACGTCCCTTGCGACTACTGCGGCGGCCGCGACGCCGACCTGTTGATCGCCGGACGCGACCGCGCCCACGGTCTGCCGGGCGAGTTCAACGTTGTCCGCTGCCGCCACTGTGGTCTGGCCCGGACGAATCCTCGTCCCACCGCCGCCTCCCTCGCCGGCGCGTACCCCGAGGCGTACCCGGAGCATCAGGCCACCTGGCGTGCCGTCCGCGCGCCGCGCGGCCTGCTGCACTGGGCGCTCGTCAACCGCGCGGGCTATCCGCTTGGCCGCCTCGCGCCGCGGCTCATCCGCGCTCTTCTGTCGCCGGTGACGGCGGCGGTGCTTGCGCGGCGGCGTGCGGCCGCTTACCTCCCGTTCACGGGGGAGGGGAGACTGCTGGATTTCGGCTGCGGCGTCGGGCGGTATGTCGCCCGGATGGCCGCCGCAGGCTGGCGGGCCGAAGGCATCGACACGAGCCCCGACGCCGTCCGTCTCGGCCGCCAGGCCGGACTCACGCTCCATCAGGGCACGCTGCCCGGGCTGGATCTGGCGGCCGAATCGTTTGACGCCGTGACGATGTGGCAGGCGCTGGAACACGTGCCGAGTCCGAAGGCGACGCTGGAGGCGGTGGCCCGGCTGCTGCGTCCGGGCGGTCGGTTGGCCGTCGTGTGTCCGCGGCTCGACAGCCTCGACGCCCGGTGGTTCGGCTCGTGTTGGTTCGCCCTGGAACTGCCGCGCCACCTCTGGCACTTTACCGGGGCGACGCTGCGGCGGCACCTGGAGGCGACGGGGTTCGAGGTTGATGGCGTGGGTTCGGTCCGGCGTCCGGCGGTTCTTCGCCGCAGTTTCGGCCAGTTGGCCGATGAGACGGGCAGGGGGCTGCACCGCAGACTCGCCCACTCGCGCCTCCTCGCCGGAGCGATGAGTTGGATCGGCCTTGCAGCCGGGCGGACGGGCCAGATGATGGTCCTCGCCCGCCGCCGATGAGGCAGCGTTAGCCGGCGGGCTTGCCCGCCGCGTTGAGGAGCGTGACAAATGAATCGAAAGTTCCTGGCCGAGTTTCACACGCCGCCCAGCCCGTACCGCGGGGCGCCGTTCTGGGCGTGGAACGGGCGCCTTGAAGCGGCGGAACTCCGCCGCCAGATACGGGTCATGCACCGCATGGGCCTCGGCGGGTTCTTCATGCATTCCCGCGTTGGCCTGGCCACGCCGTACCTGGCCCAGGAGTGGTTCGAGTGCGTCGACGCCTGCATCGACGAGGCCGAGGCACTTGATATGCAGGCGTGGCTCTACGACGAGGACCGCTGGCCGTCGGGTGCCGCAGGCGGACTCGTGACCCGCAACCCCAGGTTCCGCCAGCGGTCCGTGGTCATGCGCCGCCTGTCTGAGCCGCGCCGCCTCAAATGGGACCGCGACACCCTGGCCGCCTTCACGGCCCGCGTGCGAGGCAACGCGGCCGAGAACGTCAAGCGGGTGCCGCGCGGCCGCCGACCGAAGCGGCTGGTGCCGGACGAGGCCATCCTCGTCTTCCGCGTCGAGGTCTCCCAACCCAGCAGTTGGTACAACGGTGAGACGTACCTCGACACGCTCAGCCACGAGGCGGTCCGTGAGTTTATCCGCGTGACTCACGAGGCTTACCAGAAGCGCTGCGGCCCCGCGCTCGGCGGCCGTGTGCCCGGCATCTTCACCGACGAACCGAACCACAGCCGCATGATGGCCCGCGACGTGAATCCCGCGCTCGGCGGCGCACCCGACGGCACGAGCGCCCCGTGGACCGCCAAACTCCCGCACTTCTTCCGCAAACGGTACGGCTACGATATCGTGGCGCGGCTGCCGGAGGTCTTCCTGAACGTGGACGGCCGTCCGTTCACTGGGGCGCGGCTGGACTACCACGATTGCGTGACCCACCTGTTCGTTGACGCCTTCGCCCGCCAGATCGGCCAGTGGTGCGACCGCACGGGCATGCAGTTCACCGGTCACGTTCTGTGCGAACAGACGCTTGCCTCGCAGACGAGCGTCGTCGGCTCGTGCATGCGGTTCTACGAGTCCATGCAGGCGCCGGGCATGGACATCCTGACCGAGTACAACCGCGAGTACGGCACGGCCAAGCAGGTGAGTTCGGCCGCCCGCCAGTTCGGCCGCACTTGGCGACTGACCGAGACGTACGGATGCACGGGCTGGGACTTCCCCTTCGCGGGTCACAAGGCGATCGGCGACTGGCAGGTCGCCCTCGGCATCAATCTCCGGTGCCAGCACCTCGCGTGGTACACGATGGAAGGCCAGGCCAAGCGCGACTACCCGGCCTCGATCCTCCACCAGTCGCCGTGGTGGGAGGTCTACGAGAAGGTCGAGGACTACTTCGCCCGCGTGCACGTTGTCATGACCCGCGGACGCGAGGTCCGCGACCTCCTGGTCGTTCATCCCGTCGAGAGCATGTGGGCCCTGTGCCGGGCCGGCTGGCAGGACGACCCCGCCGTGGCCGCCTTCGACCAGGCGGCGACCGACCTGCGCGACACGCTCCTCGGCGCGAACATCGACTTCGATTACGGCGACGAGGACATCCTCGCCCGGCACGCCAAGGTCGGCCGGTCGGGCACAGCGGCGGTCCTGAAGGTCGCCAAGGCGGCCTACAAGGCCGTGGTGGTCCCGCCGACGCTTACGATCCGCCGGACGACGCTCGCGCTGCTGGAACGTTTCCGCAAGGCCGGCGGCACGGTCATCTTCGCGGGCCGTCCGGCGGCCCACGTCGATGGCAAGCCTGCAGCCGGCGCGGCCGAACTCGCCGCAGCATGCGTCAGAACCTCGGCCAAGGGGCCTCGCCTCGTCAAAGCCGTCGAACCGACGTGCCGGCGGGTCTCAATCGCCGACGCCGAGGCCAACGAACTGCGGCCGACGCTCCATCTGCTCCGCGAGGACCGCGACGCCTTCTACCTGTTCGTGTGCAACACGGGACACGACTACACGCGCGGCCTGAAGGGCGTGAGGGATCGGCCGGTCAGCGCACGCACGGTGGCCCTGCCGGACGTTCGTATCACGCCTCCGGCCGAGTGCAAGGGCCGGCCCCTGGAACTGGACCCCGAGAGCGGGGAGCGATTCGCGGCCGATGCCCGGCGCCGCGGCGCGGGCTGGGAGGTCCGCACCTCGCTGGCGCCGCTCGCCAGCCGCACCTTTCTGTTTCCGAAAGCCAAGTCGCGTGCCGTGCCCGCGCGACGTAAGAAACTGAAGACGGTCCGCACGCAGACGCTCGGCGGGGCAAGGTGGAAGGTCGGCCTCTCGGAGGAGAACAACCTCGTCCTCGACCGTCCGCGGTTCCGCATCGACGGCGGCCGCCCGCGGGTCGCAGGCGACGTACTGGAGGTGGACCACGCCGTCCGCGACGCCCTCGGCGTCCCTCGACGCGGCGGACAGATGGTCCAGCCGTGGATGCGGCCGGCGGCCGAACCGAAGCGGCGCGTGGCCGTTGCCCTCTCCTACGCCTTCGAGGTCCAGGCCGTTCCGAGCGGCGCCCTGTTCCTTGCCGTCGAGGAACCGCACCGATACCGCGTGGCCGTCAACGGGCTGCCCGTGAGCACCGAGGCCGACGCCGGCTGGTGGGTGGACCGGTCGCTGAGGAGACTGCCGGTCGATGCGGCCCTGCTCCGCCTCGGCACGAACGAGGTGGCGCTCGCGTGCGACTACGACGCCGACCATCCGGGGCTGGAGATCATCTACCTCCTGGGCGCCTTCGGCACGAAGGTCAACGGCACCGGCGTGGCCGTGACACCGATGCCGACGACGCTCAAGATCGGCAACTGGGTCGGCCAGGGCCTGGCCTTCTACAGCGGGTCGGTCACGTACAGGCGGACGATTCGGCCGAAGCGGCGCGGCAAGCAGCGCGTCTTCGTCTCGGTGCCGGCGTACCTGGGCGCGGGTGTGCGGATTCTGGTGGACGGTCAACCGGCCGGCGTCATCGCGTGGCAGCCCAACGAGATCGACATCACCGACGTCGTCGGCGAGAAGGCGGAACTCGGCATCCAGGTGCTCGGCCATCGCCGCAACTCGCACGGACCGCTTCACCAGAAGGCCAAACACCCGCGATGGACGGGGCCGGACCGTTATGGCGTGGAGCAGGCGGAATACCACCTGGTGCCGTGCGGCCTGATGGCGCCGCCGCAGATCATCGTGCGGGCGTAGTCCGACAACGCTAGTGCGCCGTGAAAGGCGCCGGTTCTCAGCGGGGAGATTATACCCGCCGGGCAACTATCGCTCCAGCCCGTAGCAATCGGAGCGGCGGCGGAGGCAACGAAGCCGTCGAAGCCTCTGGTGTAGAGGGTCCCTTGGGGACTCCGCGAGCCGGCAGGCCGCAACGCGAGTGAACGCCGAGCAAGCCTCGAAAGGGATAACGCACGGGCCGACCCGCTTAGCGTTCGGGGAAGGCTGCCACCATCGCGGGGCGAACGAGCGACGCAGCCCGCGTGGCCGTGCCGGGGTAGTGGCGGCGGCATGTCGGCGTAGGGAACCGGGCGCAACACGGGAAGCCCCGCGCGGTGGCGGCGTGTGACCGCCAACCGGCAGCCCGCGAGGGCGAGGCCGGGCCGCACGGGGTGGCGGAGAGGCCCGTAGTACCGAGGAAGCCACGTAACGGTGGTGGAGGGAAGGGGCCTTGGTTGAAGGCGAGCGCAGGAAGCGGCGAAGGACGGGGGATTGGCGATGAGCCTGGCAACTCCTGAAAGCGTCCAGAGGCTGCAGGCGGCGCTCCACGCCAAAGCGAAGGGAGAACCCGGCTTCCGGTTCTACTGCGTGTACGACAAGGTGTACCGGCCGGACGTGCTGGCCCATGCCTACGCGTGCTGCCGCGCGAAGCGCGGGGCGTCGGGGGTGGACGGCCAGCGGTTCGAGGACATCGCGACGTACGGCGTGGAGCGGTGGCTGGGGGAACTGGCGGAGGACCTCAAGAAGAGGACGACCGCGGGCGACGCGAGCGGACGACCCCCGGGAAGAACACGGGGCGAGGGACGCCGCAAGGCGCGCCGATCTCGCCGCTCTTGGCGAACATCTACATCCGACGCTTCGTGGTGGGCTGGAAGGCGCTGGGGCACGAGGCGCGTCTTGGGGCGCGAAAGAGTCAACTACGCCGACGACTTCGT
>CAZEBQ010000133.1:0-10324 GCA_964510295.1 uncultured Anaerolineales bacterium
CCGTGTGCTCCTCGGCGCGACCCACGGCCGCGGCTTCGCCGCTGCCGTGCCACCTCTTGGTGGCGCGTGGGACGCTAAACACGTACGGTCAGTAGACCCGCCGCGCGGGAAGTGACGTTGCAGGATCAGGGCGCTGCGAAGCAGACCACCTTCCCATCCATCGTGGCCAGGTACAGCCGTCCCCGCGCTGCCGCCATGCCGTCCCAGACGGGGGGCGCGGCCAGTTGGTGTTCGACGAGTTTGTTGCCGTCCGATGCGGAGAAGGCGGCCAGGACGCCGCCCTTGCGGCCTTCCCACGCGCCGTGGGGGTCCTTGGGGTCGATGATGTCGGGCGGCCCGGCCACAAAGAGCGTATCGCCCGCGCGGATCATGGCGGTGATCCGGATCGGGACGCGCTGCTCCCAAACCGCCTTCGGACCCCGGGCACGCTTCGCCTTGGGTTTCGCCTGCTTGCCGGCCGCCTCGCCGGCGCTTGCCCTGAGCGGATAGCACGTCAGCCGGTAGTTGCCCGCGCCCGGCGTGAAGACCGTCTCGCGGCTGCGCGAGGGGTAGATCTCGACGCCGTAGGCCACGTCGGGACCCAGGACCATGAGGCCGCTCGTCTGGGCCCGGCCGGCCTTCCAGAACGTCCGGTTGAACCAACTCGGGTCGAGGTATCCGCCCGTCGTGTAGAGGTGCACGCCGCCGCGGCCGCCGGAATCCGAGACCTTCATCTGGCGGATGAACACGCCCGCGCCGTCGGTGGCAGGGATGTCGTTCAACAGACCGGTCATCGCGTGGCCGTCTGTCACGGGCGTCATCTTGCCGGTCTTGGGGTCGGCATGGTAGACGGTCTCCTGCCTGGTCACCTTCCCCGTCGCCGGGTCGAGAGCGTAGAGGCGGATGCCGCCGTCGAGGTACGACGACCGGCCGGCCGCAAACCAGCACGTGCCGTCCCGCACCAGCACGCTGCCGGGCACGGGCCACGGTGACTCCAGGCGGCCGAAGGCCGTCACGCGCCGCTCCTCGGGCGCGGCCTCGAACCGCCAGACGAGCGCGCCGTC
Organism: uncultured Anaerolineales bacterium; assembly: GCA_964510295.1. Lineage (GTDB taxonomy): Bacteria > Planctomycetota > Phycisphaerae > FEN-1346 > FEN-1346 > JAUVZF01. The sequence continues at coordinate 1,044 of CAZEBQ010000133.1, forward strand.
GGAGGCGCGGAGGCAGGTGACGCGGCCGTCGGCCGAGCCGAAGATCGCCCGGCCCTTCTCGACGGTGGGCGGCGAATCCACGCGGGCGCCGGCCGTGTACGTCCACAGGCGCCGGCCGTCGCCCGCGCCGAGGGCATGCACGGTGTGGGCGTCCACGCCGGCCACGAGCACCTTGCCGCCGGCGACGACCAGGCCGCTCGGCCGGGTGCCGATCCTCGACTGCCAGGCCACCTTCAGTTCCGCCGCGACGGCCGATTCGGTTGCTCCGCTGCGTTGGCCGTCGTGGCGATACGTGGGCCAGTCGGCGCCGGAGATCTGAGATTTCAGATTCGAGGTTTCAGAACCGTACGCCGGGCCTTTCACCAGCCGCACGCTGCCGGCTGCAATCTTGGTCGTGCGGGGACCGGCCGAGGCGGGAGCCAGGGCGTTGAACCCGATGAGTTTGGCGTCGATGTAGCACGCGCACGGGTGAGGCGCGACGTAGAGCAGACCGTTGCACGGCAGGTTCCCCAGCAGGCATCCGCTGCGGACCCAGTGGTTCTGCCAGTTCTCGCCGGTGGCCAGGTCTACGAACTCGACGCCCCGGCGCGACGACATGAGGAACCGCTCCGTAATCTTGTTCCGGTAGCAGCGGTGATGGTGCCCGACGTTGAAGATGTCTTTCGTCGGGTGTTCCTTGCGGGTCTTGCCGGTGTGGAGGTCGAGCGCCTGGATGCGGTAGTTGACCTGGGCCGAGTTCCTGGCCTTGAACCCGCTGCCCCAAACGGAACCGTAGTCGGTCTTGGCGTCGACGTGGGTCCAGACGACGTCGCCGACAACGAAGACGTCGGGCGGCGTGCAATGGCCCCATCCGCCGTAGCCGTGCCTCCACATCGGCCGCCCGTCTTTGGCGTCGAAGGCGTAGAGCGTGCCCGGCATGGTGTGGTAGGTGTGATGCGTGTTCGGTTCGGGCTGGGCCAGCAGCACCACGCCGCCTGCGTACACCATGACCGTCAGGCGGAACTCGTACATCCCCGCGAAGCCGAGTTTGCGGACGGCGCTGTCGGGCAGGGCGGGGCGGTCGATCCGCCAGACGGTCTGGCCCGAATCCGCCGCCAGGCATTCGATGGTCTTCTGCGTCAGCAGGAAGACCCGGCCGTCGCCGGCCGCCAGTTCGATCCTGCCGAACGGGTCCTGGCCCCTGCCGGCCCGGACGCCCACGAACGGGCCCTTCTTCCAGAGCACGCGCCCGCTCGCGGCATCGACCGCGCAGACGTGCTTGCCGGGCGGCGGCGCGGGCGGCGCGCTGCGGTCGGCCACGGCCGGCCTGGCGCCTGCGGGGGGATTGATCGAGACGATCAGCCGACCGCCCGTCCAGAGGATTTCGTCGGCGCGGGCCGTCTCGGCGTAGACGCGCCGCTCCTGGCCCGTGACCGCATCGAGGGCCGTCACGGGGGCGCCTGCGCCGAGCGTCACGTAGACGGTGTCGCCGACGGCCACCAGGCGTTTGCCGACGTGCGGCGGCATGGTGAAGCGGCCGGTGGTGACCCCGCGGCCGATGTCGTCCGTGCCGCTCATCGCCTTCGAGCCCCATCGCGGCACGGGACGTTTCCAGAGCAGCACGCCGCTGAAGGCGTCGCGGGCCACCACGGCCCACTTGCTCGGCACGGTGTCGTCCACGCAGGCCAGCGTCTCATCAAGGATGTAGAACAGTCGCCCCTTGGCCGAGACCATGGCGCTCGTGCTCGGCGTGTACCCGTGGCTGCGGGCCCACCGCGGTCCGGCCGTCCAGTGGAGATGGCGAGGCGGGCCGACGACCGTATCCCTGGCCACGGCGTTGCCGCCGGCGTCGTGCAGGTGATGGGTCCACTCGTCTATCTCCGCGGGCCACGGGTTGACGGTCTTCTTGCCGCCCACGTAAGCCACGCCGTTGGGGCACAGGACGCGGAGGATCTCGTCCATGGGCACGTCGCCGAGGTCTTCGGCCACGAGCAGGTTGACGAGGTTGTCGGCGTGCGGCAGGTGGTTGGCCGACCACTGCTCGACCGACGCTCTGCCGTAAAGTCCGAGGGCCCGGATGTGCCGGCGTGCCCGTTCGACGTGCGTCGCGTCGGCGTCGAGGCCGTGAACGAGGTATCTGTCGCCGGCGCAGAGGGCGGCCGTCAGTTTACCGTCGCCGCAACCGAGGTGGACGACGAGCCCGCCCTTGACGCCCGTCTGGTCGAGGATCTGTCTGGCTTGGTCGGCCGCGGCGGCCTGCGCGGTTCCGCAGGCGCACAGCAGCGCCGACGCAACGGCGACCACCGCGGCGAAGCGGCCCAACCTGGTTCGTTCGCCGGTCATCGCTCATCTCCTCATCTTCGGGCGCCGCGCCGGTCGTGCCGGCACCGTGGCTCGGCGATTATGCCCGACCGGCCCTCGGTTGACAAGTGCCATGGCCAACGTTACCTCCCGATCGCTCATTGCGTGCCTCCGATGCCTGAGTGCACGGGAACTCTACCATCATAAGGTGTGACATAATCGCTGTGGCGGGTGGCATGGTCATCCCGAAGGGTGACCATGTTCTCGGCGGGTGGCATGGTCATCCCGAAGGGTGACCATGTTCTCGGCAGTTTTAGCATGGGTGGCATGGTCATTCCAAAGGGTGACCATGTTCTCGGCAGTTGTAGTGTGGGTGCTCTGCACCCACGCGGCCTTTCACACGGGGCTTCAGAGCGCCGCGTGGGTGCGGAAGCCCCACCCTAAGGCTGAGTCCGGCAACGCAGGATGGAGCCCGTTGTGGGCCGTCAGCGCCTCTCCGCGTACTTGACGCTGCATCCGTACGGCTTGGTCTCGGGCGTCGAGACGGCCTTGCCGGTCAGGATCTCTTCGAGCGCCTGGTCGACGTAGTTGAGGGGCTCTTCCTTGTTGCCCTTGGGATCGTTGTCAATGGCGCCCTCGTATGCCAGGCTGCCGTCGGGGGCCTTGATGAAGATGTGGGGCGTGGTCTTGGCGCCGTAGATGCGGCCGACGCGTCCGCGGTGATCGTCGAGAAGGGGATAGGGTATCTGGTACTTGGTGGCGGCGGCCTTGTTCTGTTCGGCGCTCGAGTAGTGGGTGCTGTTGATGGCCAGCCAGACGACCTTCTGCTTCGGGCCGCGCGACCTCCGGCGGCCCTTCTGCGGCGGGGTCTCGACCGGTTTGGCGCCCGGGACGCCGTACTTGTACTTCTTGTAGAGTTCCCTGAAGGTGCCCGCCTCCTGGTGCCGCTTCGAGAAGGGGCAGTCGAAGTTCACCCACTCCAGCACGACGACCTGGCCGTGGAACGTCGACATCGTTACTTTGTTGCCGTCCTGGTCGTCCAGTGTGAAGGCAAAGGCCTTCTTGACCTTCTGGGCCTCGGGCGGCTTCTCTGCCGCGACCGACCACCCGGTCACCAGAGCGCCCACCGATACGGCTGCAACGAGAGCGATGACACGTAAGTTCCGCATGGCTCATCTCCTTACCAGGGCGGCTGCTTCGGTTCGTCCATTATACCCAACCCGTCACGCCGTGGGTAGTTCCGTCGCCGTTGGGCGCCGAAGCGGAATCGGCACGTGCACCCCGCAGCGCCGGCCATTGGAGGGGGCACATCTTGAAGCCTTCGGGTGCGGTCCGCGTGACCTCCGTCGCGAGGCCCGCATGGCCCGGGTGTTTCCAGTAACCGAATGCGCGCAGAACGCGCCACGCCGAAGCGCAAAAGAAGTGGCTGCCCCCCAGGGATTTGAACCCCGACTAAGCGGTCCAGAGCCGCTCGTGCTACCATTACACCAGGGGGCAGCCCGAATGCAAAAGGGCGGCAGAGGCGCCCCTGGCGTCCGGACCGACGCCCGTAGTATAGGCGCGCCCGCGCCGGAATCAAGAGAGAAGCCGACGCCTTCGGCCGGGGGGGCGGGTTCAACACAACGCCGCAAACGCCCGGATGCCGACGCCCGGCACGCACGGGTTTGGGCATTGTCAGAATGCCTTGCGGCCGTACAATACGGCGACCGTGTTCTCCGCAGGTGGTGTGCGGCGAACCTTTGCCGTCTGATGTGTGTCCGCAGGATGCCGACAGGGAAGGGCAGGTGTTGGCGATGAAGAAGACGTCGAAACGCCGGGATCTTCTCAAAGGGGCGCTCGCCGCAGCCGCAGGGGGCGCCCTGGCGCTGAGCCTCGAAGAGCAGGCGCTGGCGGCCGCACACTCCTCCGTCTCCGCCGAGGCGGCGGCCGAGCCGGCGGCCGACCTGTTGCCGACGGGAAAAATCGGGAAGGTGAACGTCACGCGGCTGATCTGCGGCGGAAACCTGATCAGCGGATTCGCCCACAGCAGAGACCTCATCTACGTCTCCGCCATGCTCAAGCACTACTTCACCGACGAGAAGGTCTGGGAGACGCTGCACATCTGCGAGCAGGCCGGCATCAACACCGCGCTCCTGCGCATGGACGACCAGGTGACGCGCATTCTAGACACGTACTGGAAGAAGCGCGGCGGCAAGATACAGTGGCTGGCCCAGGTGTATCCGAAGGAGAACGACACCGAAACCGACATCAAGCGGGCCGTCGATAACGGGGCCGTGGCCTGTTACATCCAGGGAGGTATCGGCGACCGGTGGGTGAAGGCCGGCCGCGTGGACCTCCTCGAGAAATCGCTCAAGGTTATCCGCGATGCCGGCGTGCCGGGGGGCGTGGGCGGCCACGTGCTCGACGTGCCGATGGCCGTCGAAGCCGCGGGGCTGGAGCCCGATTTCTACATGAAGACGTTTCACCGCCCCGACTACTGGTCGTACACCAAAGAGGGCAAGCACGACAACAGTTGGTGTGCCGTGCCGGAAGAGACCGCCAAGTTCATGCAGGAGGTGAAACGGCCGTGGATTGCCTTCAAGGTGCTGGCGGCGGGGGCGATTCACCCGCGAGCCGGGTTCCGATACGTCTTTGAGAACGGGGCCGATTTCGCCTGCGTGGGCATGTTCGATTTCCAGGTCCGCGAAGACGCCGCCATCGCACGGAAGGTCCTCTCGGGCAAACTCAAACGCCAACGCCCGTGGCAGGCGTAGCGGCCGGGGCACACCCAGAAGCGCCCTATCGCGGACTCTTGCCGCCGTGTTTCAGGACAGGACGATCTGGCGCTTCTTGGCGTCGAAGCGAGCGATCTTGCCCTGCTTCGCGCCGAGCGCCGCCATCTGCAGGACCGTCTGAACACGGAAAGCCAGGTCCATGGGGCTCCACGTTTGCTTCTTGCGGCTTCGGCAGCAGTCGAGCAGGTTTTTCCAGTGGTTCACCGTGCTCTCGGGCCGCTCGATGGGGATGCGTTGCGGCTTCTTGGCGCCCTTGACGTGCACGGGGGTGAACAGAATCTCCTTGTTCTTGTCGATGGTCAACGTGCCGTCCCATCCGCGGATCGCGGGCTGCCTCGCGCCCGCACCGCGTTGGTCCGTCAGGTTGTGGTCATTGGCCTGGGTGCCGACCAGCGAGATGGTGACCTTCTCGGGGTACTGGGCCAGCAGGTTGAAGGTGTCGGGCACGTCGCGCAACTCGTACGTGTAGCGGTGGATGCCGCCGGTGGCGGCCACGATTTCGGGGAACTGGACGCCGAGGATGTCCACCACCTGTGTCAGGCAGTGCGGATAGAGGTCGGTCACGGGTCCGCCGGCGTAGTCCTCGAAGAGGCGCCAGCGGAACAGGCGGTCGACGCTGAAGGGGCGTTTGGGGGCGTCGCCGAGGAAGGCTTCCCAGTTCAAATCCTTCCCTGGCCTGGCCTTCGGGTCGTCGACCCGCATGCCTCGCTCGCCCCAGTCGCCGATGCGGAAGAAGCCGGTCTCGCCGAAGAGCGGTTGGCCGATGAGGCCGTCCTGCACGAGTTGCTTCATCTGGTGCCACACCGAGTCGCTCATGGCCTGGGTGCCGAGTTGGAAGACGCGGTCGCTCCCCGCGACCGTCTCGGCGAGCCTTTTCGTCAGGTCGAACTGGCGCCAGTGGGTGACCGGCTTCTCGCAGTAGACGTCCTTGCCCGCCTTGATGGCGTCGATGGCCTGGTAGCCGTGATGGTGGTCGGGCGTGGCGATGCACACGACGTCCACCTTCGGGTCGGCCAGCAGGTCGCGGTGGTCGTCGTAGCCCTTGGGGATGCCGAATGCCTTCATGCGTTGCTGGAGGCGCGGCCGGTAGATGTCGCAGGCGGCAACGAGGTCAACGGGGGATTTCTCCTGGTCGCGCAGGCGGCGGACGATCTGCATGTGGGATCCCGCGCGGCCGCCGGCGCCGATGAATCCGACGCCGAGCCGTTCGCCGGCGCCCCGTCCGACGCGGCTGATGCTGAAGGCGGCGACGGCTGCAGCGCCCTGGAGAAGGCGGCGCCGCGTTGCACGCGGTGAATGATGGTTGCTCGACATGATTTGGACTCCTTTCTGGTGCCTGATGCCTGCTCCGGCTTCGCGGGGGTCACGCGGCGGCCTGGGAAGGCCGCCGCGCGGCGCGCGGGTGCCATGCTTTCGCTTGCGAAAGCATGCGCCTCGGGTCGGGAGCACATGCTTTCCCAACGGCGGGAAAGCATCGCACCCGCAGAATCAATGCTGACCCCGCTTAGGGTTTTGCCGCCAGGGTGAGCCACCGGCGGTAGGTCGTCGCGATCTCCTCGGCGCCTCGCTTCCCGTCCCACAGGGCCACGCCGTAGGTCAGGCCGAGGGTCTGGCCCTTCTGGAGGGTCATCGGCTCTCGGTGCAGGTTCAACGTGGCGGCGAGGTACCCGAACGGTGCGGTCATGGTGAACCACGTTGCGGGATGCCGCGGGTTCTCGGGGTGGTCGAACATGGCGACCGTGACGGCCTTGCCGTCGATGGCGGCGTGGTAAGCGCACCAGTCGGCGCGGACGAGTTTCTCGGTGCCGCGGACGGTCTCGCCTGCCTGGCCGGTGGGGTTGAGAAACGTGCCGTTGTCCATCGCCCGCACCGGCCGCAGGCCCAGGCCGAAATAGTGCCGCGCGGGGGAGAGTTTCACCGAGTCCTTGCCCGCGGCCGGCCGCAGGAGGCTCGACCACGTCAGGAGCGTTGCCCCGACGTGCTTCGGATTGTAGACCACGATGCGGCGGCGCTCGTTGAGGATGGGCTTCTGGTCGGGGCCGGTCCAGTCGAGGGCGTGTTCGATGGTGGCGTGCCGGCGGTCGCCGTCTTCGGTGACGGCGGCGGCGGCATCGGAGCGGGGCCGCTGCTTGCCCACCTTGTCCTTCGGCTCGTCGGCCCAGAAATCGACGCCACCTGCGCCGACGGCGTACATCAGGGCGTGATGGTGGATGTGATCGTGCGGCGAATCGAGCAGCACCTGCAGGCCGCCGGGCGTGTAAAGTTCCTTCACGTACACCTTCAGCGGCGTCGGCGTGCTGCGGTAGGTGAGGAGCCCCCGCTCGCCGACCGTCACGGCGAGGGTGTCCTTATCGGTAGCGCAGCGCATCTTCTGGGCGCAAGCGACCGATGACATGGCCACGACGGCCAGCGCGACGGCCGGGAGCACCGAGGCTCGAAGTGTCTTCTGCATGACAGTTTCCTCCGTTGCGGCCTGCACCAGGGGTCCGCATGAGTATACCGCCGAGGGGCGCAGCGGCAAGGCAACGTTTTGTGCTTGTGTTGCGGCCGGGCAAGGCCGGCAGACAACCCCTGGCCGCTCACGTTCAGCCTTCGGACGTGGATTGCTCTGCCGCGACCTTCCGGGCCAGGGTGAGGGCGCTGTCCCTGGTGGCGGCGCGGCCCTCGAGTTGGGCGTCGTACACGTGGTCGAGAATGTGGCGGAAGGCGGGGCCGGGTTCGAGGCCCATCCGGATGAGATCGTGTCCGGAGATGAAGGGCGTGGGGCGGACCTCGTGGCGGCCCATGGCGCGGTACCGGACCATGAGGGCCTCGTAGGCATCGGCGTTGCCTCCGGAGGCGAGGCAGTCGGCCCGCCACAGTTCGGCCAGTTCCTCGAACCCGTCGTGGGCGAAGAGGCGTTTGAGTCGCGCCTGGCGCATCTGGTCCCAGTTCAGCAGGTTCATGTGGTTGCCGACGAGCCAGGCGACGCGTCGCCGCTCGAAGTTGTTGAGTCGGAGACGCCGGCAGATTCGGCCGGCCGTCTCCTCGCCGGTCGCCGCGTGGCCGTAGAAGGTCCACTTGCCGTCGCGGAACCTGGCGGTCGCGGGTTTTCCGACGTCGTGGAGCAGGGCGGCCAGGGCGAGTTCGAAGGTCGGCTCTCTCAGGTGTTCGACGCACAGGACGGTGTGGACGAAGGCGTCGCCCTCGGGGTGGACGGTGGGGCCCTGTTCGGTCCCGTGCATGGCGTGGACCTCGGGCAGGACAGGAGCGAGGAGGCCGAGGTCGTCGGCGAGTTGGAGGCCGCGGCGGCGTCCGGCGGGCGCAGCGGTCAGCAGCCGTCCCAGTTCTGCCGCGATGCGTTCGCCGCTGACCAAGACGATCTCTGCGGCCAGGTCTCGGATGGCGTCGGCGGTGGCCTTCTCGATGTCGAACTCGAGTTCGGCCGCAAACCGGACGGCCCGGAGCATCCGGAGGCGGTCTTCGGCGAAGCGGTCGCGCGCCTCGCCCACGGCCCGGATGATGCGCCTGTTGAGGTCTTTCTTGCCGCCGACGTGATCGACGATCTGGTGCGTCTCGGGGTCGAGGAACATGGCGTTGATGGTGAAGTCGCGCCGCAGGGCGTCGTGGCGGGCGTCGGTGAAGGTGACGGCGTCGGGATGGCGTCCGTCGGTGTAGGCGGCGTCGCTTCGGAAGGTGGCGACCTCGACCTGCATCGCGCCGTCGTGAACGACGACCACGCCGAAGGCCTGGCCGACCGTCAGGGCGCCGGGGTAAAGGTCGAGTACGGTCTCGGGCCGGGCGCTGGTGGCGACGTCGTAGTCGTTGGGCGTGCGGTCGAGGAGGAGATCGCGGACGCATCCGCCGGCGAGCACGGCCTCGTGCCCGGCTTCGCGCAGGCGTCCGATGACCGACTCGGCGAGTTGTCGCTGAGTGGGCATGGTTTCGCGACGGAGCCTACCGCGCGGGAAGGCGAGGTCAAACGATAAAGCACAACACGCGCCGGGCAAGCCCGGCGGCTAACTCGTCGAGGGGTGCGTTAGCGGCGGCGCGCCGAGTGAACTCGGCGGCTAACTCGGCGAGGGGTGCGTTAGCCGCGGCGCTTGCGCGGCGCGTGGTGCTGACTCGGCCAGGGATGCGTTAGCCGCCGCGCTTGCGCGGCGCGTGGTGCTGACTCGGCCAGGGATGCGTTAGCCGCCGCGCTTGCGCGGCGCGTGGTGCTGACTCGGCCAGGGATGCGTTAGCCGC
>CAZEBQ010000134.1:0-10260 GCA_964510295.1 uncultured Anaerolineales bacterium
CATCGCCCAGGTCGAGGGCGGTTACGACCACAACTTCGTCCTGCGCAACCAGGACAGCAGCAAGGTGGTCCTGGCGGCCCGCGTGGTCGAACCGAAGAGCGGCCGCGTCATGGAGATTCACACCGACCAGCCCGGCATCCAGTTCTACTCCGGCAACTTCCTCGACGGCACCGTCACGGGCAAGGCCGGTGTGGCGTACAAGAAGCACCAGGGCTTCTGCCTCGAGACGCAACATTACCCGGATTCGCCGAACCAGCCCGCCTTCCCGCCGGTGGTCCTCAAGCCCGGTGAGACCTACAAGCACATCATGATCCACAAGTTCTCGACGAAGTAGCGGCCATGCCACCCCATCCATTGAGCGCGGCGGGTCTCCGTACCCGCCGCGCTGCACGCGCTGAAGCAATGAGGCTCGCGCGGTGGGCAATCCTGCCCACCGCGCTTTGGCGGCTTCATGCGCGGCGTTTAGCCGTCGGCGGCACGCCGACGGTCGTTGCCGTTGGAACGTCGGCGTCGATTCGCGTCGCCGTACCGGCGACGGCTAAACGGGTCGAGTCATGCCTGGCCCCTGCCAAGGTGCGGCGTTTAGCCGTCGGCGGCACGCCGACGGTCGTTGCCGTTGGCACATCGGCGTCGATTCGCGTCGCCGTACCGGCGACGGCTAAACGATTAGGGCGACGGGCAAACGGGTTTTGCGCGGCGGGCAGGATTGCCCGCCGCGCGGGGCCGCACCCCTATTTCACGTCGAGGGCAAAGAGCGTCACACTGCACGGCCCGACCGAGAGCGCCTCGGAGATGCCCTTCACGGGCGCCTCGTCAATGGTGACGCGCGGCGGCTTGCCCGGCTCGTTGTAGGCCATCGGGTCGGTGCCGGCGATCTGCCGGCGGGTGCCGGCGCCGGTCAGGTTCACGCCCTTGACGTCCAGCGGTATCTCCAACGGGTTCATGGTCGGGTTGACGATGCTGATGGTGAAGGTTTTGCCGTCCTGGCTCCAGGCGGCCGCCACGTCGAGCGGCGCCTCGGTCACCACGCTCACGGGCACGGCGCCGAAGTGTTTGCGGTACAGTTTCAGGGCGAGTCCTGTGGTGGCGAAGGCCGCGTCGGTCTTGGTGGTCTTGATGCAGCCGATGACGTTGACGGTCTGGGCGTAGTTGGCCATGAAGAAGATGTCGCTGTTGCGGGCGCAGGCGTTGAGGCCGGCGGCGATGCCCAAGGCGTCCTTGAGGAAGTACCGCGTTCCGAGTTCGCCGTAGACGTGCGGCCCGTACCAGTAGTTCCACTCGTCGAGGGCGATGCGGATGTCCTTGCCCTTGAGCGAGGCGAATTCCTTCCGGTACCGGCGATGGGCCTCCGCCTTGCCTCGCACCCGGTCCGCCGCCTGCCGCACGTGCGACGCGAGGCCCGCCTTGGCGTGGACGTAGAAGTGCTCGCTGATGAGGTCCATGTGGTCGGCGCAGTGCTGCATCATGCCCTCGCTCCATTTGCCGGTGGCGCCGACGGCCACGAGTTGAATGGAGCGGTCCTCGGCCCGCATGGCCTCGGCGAACTGGTTGTGCTTTTTGATGTACTTCTCCAGCGTCATGTGCCCGAGTTGCCAGCCGCCGTACATCTCGTTGCCGATGCCCCAGAACTTGACCTTGTAGGGCTGGGGATGGCCGTTTGTCGCCCGCAGTTTGCCCATGGGCGTGCCGGGTCCGCCGTTGGCGTACTGGAGTTCCTGGACGGCGCTTTCGACGCCGCCCATGCCGCTGTTGACGGCGATGTAGGGCTCGGTGCCGAGCAGGCGGCAGAAGAGGATGAATTCATCGAGGCCGAAGTCGTTGTGCTCGACGCCCTTCCAGGCGGGGTTCTTTCGCGGCGGTCGGCGGTCGCGGTCGCCGATGCCGTCCTTCCAGTTGTAGCCGCTCACGAAGTTTCCGCCCGGCCACCGGTAGACGGGTGAATCGAGTTCCTTGAGCAGCCGCAGCGTGTCGGCCCGCATCCCCTTGACGTTGTCGGCGGGCATGAGCGAGACGGTCCCGACGTGGAAGGCGCCCTTGCCGCCGGGCGCCTTGATCTCGAGGCGGCCGTCGTCTGTGGCTGCGCCGGACGTGAACTCAAACGGCGTCTTGGCGTAGAGGGCGGTGAGTTTCTCGACCGTCACGGTCTGGCGGTCCTTGGCGCCGTCGCCCCAGATGAGGCTGACCTCGACGGGGCCGGCGTCGCCTGCGCCCTTGAGCCAGATGTGGCCCACGTACTTGTTGCCCTTCACGAGGCCGAGGCCGCCCTGGACGATGCCGCCCGGCGCGGCCGTCCTGGGCGTGTGGTCGCCGGCGAAGGAATCGGCCTTGTCCATGGTCGTTGCGCCGGAGCCCGCCAGCGGTTTCCAGGGCGACCCCTTTGCGCCGACGGCGTAGAAGAACTTGCGGTCTTCGAGCATCTCGGCCCAGATGCCGCCGTAGATGCACCGGCCGAGGTGCTCGATGAACTGGCCGTAGATGTACTTCGAGACGGGTTCGCCCTTCTTGGCGGCGTCGATGGCGATGTGCGGCTTCCACTCTTTCATCGCGAGTTTCTCCAGTCGGATGTCATCGTACCACGCCTTGCCGGTGGCCAGGCCCCAGCCGCCGAAGAGGCAGTTGACCTGGACGGCATCCTCGCCGCCGGTCTCGAAGATGACCTCGACCTTGGTCCAGTCGGCGGTGCCGCGGACGGCCTTCGTGGCAACCGGCTGCATCTCGTGAAGATTCAGAAGCGCGCCGCGCCCGGGCCGGCCTTTCGTGCCGTCGGTCTTGACGTTTTCGGTCTTGATCCAGCCCGACAGGCGATACGTCGCATAGGGCTCGGTCGCCGCGATGGCGTACCACCCCGCGTCGGCCCCGTCCTCGGAGGAGATCATGACGCTGCGAGCGCCCGTGCGGCCGGTGTCGGCGTAGGAGAAGGCGCCCTTGCCTGCCCAGGTGTGGGTCTGCCACTGGGCCGGCTTGCCCTTGGCGGCCTTTTCGAAGGACGCGTTCGGCATCCGGTTCGGCAGTTCTTTCGCCGCCTTGGCCGGCGAAGCCGACTCGGCCACCCCGGCGCCGTTCATGCAGCCCAACACCACCGAGCAGGCCATCAGGATCGATGTCAGCGACCAGCGGTTCATGGGACGCTCCTTTCCGAATGACGATTCTCGACCATCCGCGTCGGCTGATCCTACAACGCTACTTCGCCTTCTTATCCGCCTGGTGGCCTTCCCAGGCCACCAGGAAAAGGCATAAACGTCGTTCGCGGCGGCCTGGGAAGGCCGCCGCGCGGAACGGGTCTCCGTACCCACCGCGCTTGCGACCGCTATATCGCGGCGGGTACGGAGACCCGCCGCGCATCTACCGCAAAGAACTTGCCTGACCCCATCCGCCTGGTGGCCTTCCCAGGCCACCAGGAAAAGGCATAAACGTCGTTCGCGGCGGCCTGGGAAGGCCGCCGCGCGGAACGTCGGCTACTCGTAGCGCTACTCGATTGAAGAGAGCGCGAATCGTTTGCACGGGCGGTTACTCCTTCCCCAGGCAGACCAGTTGACCGTTCTCGAGGGCGATGAAGACGCGTCCCCCGGCCGCAGCCATACCGTCCCAGACGGGCGGTGATTGGAGTTGGCACTCGCCTGCGCCGGCGCCGTCGGCGGCCGAGACCAGCCGCAACACGCCGACCTCGTTCACCCGCGGGGCGGACGAGACGCCGGGCTCGATGCGCCGACCGGGCATCCCGCCGAGCAGCAGCATGTTGCCGGCCTTGAGCATGGCGCGCGGCCGCATCGCAAGGGCGGCGGTCCATTGGAACGGCATGGCGCCCTTTTGGGCGGGCTTCCTGAAATCGGGCAGGTGCGTCTCGCCCGTGGACGGTTTCGGCCGCTTCTCGGCGAACAGCGTGTATCGGCCGCCCTCCTTCAGGGACCACCGCATCAGGTGTCCGCGCCGGACGCCCCAGACCGTCTCGTCGTCGAACGCCAGCATCAGGCCGTATGGCACCGAAAGTTGCGAACCGAAGTTGCCCGGCCTGAAGGCAATCCAGGAATAGGCGACGCCCACGCGGCTGAAGTCGCCCGTCCCGAAGACCCAGTGGCTCCGGTGATTCTCTGCGCCGTCCAGCAGGCTGGAGGTCGAGAACAGGTGCGGCATCATCCGGGCCTGCTTCGCCAGCGACGCATCGAACCGCACGTGCCGCATGAACACCGAGGCGCCGTCCGTGACCAGCACGTCGGTCGTTGCGCCCTCGGCCATGCTGAAGGCGTCGCTTCGGTCCGATGCCTTGAACGTCTTGTAGTCGGTCGCGTTCTGGACGAACCTCTTGGCGAACCGGGCGGCGGTCTCGTCCTTGCCTTCCTCGTACTTGGGATGGGTGCTGCGGACCGTCGATCGGTGGACGACCTTACCGGTCGCCGGGTCAAGGCCGTACAGGATGATGCCGCCGTCGAGCCAGGACGACCGTCCGGCGGCAAAGTAGGCGGTTCCCTCGTGAACCAACACGTTCCCGTGGACCGGCCAGAGCGACTCAACCTGGTCCATCGCGACGGTCTTGAGATTCGCCGGCGCGGCGCGCCGGCGCCAGGCCAGGCGTCCGTCGGACAGCCGCACGCAGTACACCCAGCCGTCGGCGCAGCCGAACAGCGCCAGGCCCTTGTAGACGGTCGGCGGGGAATCCACCCGTCCGCCCGCCGTGTACTGCCACAGCCGCTTGCCGGAGCCGGCGTCCAGGGCGTGGACCGTGTGGGTATCGACGGAGGCGACCAGGAGCCTGCCGTCGGCGATGACGGGCTGGGTGATGGCGCCGCCGACGTCGGCCGTCCACGCTTCTTTCAGTTTGGCGGGCACGGCACACCGCGCCACACCGCTTCGCATCGGGTCGCCGCGGAGCGTGGGCCAATCATCCTGATTTCGGATTTCGGATTTCGGATTTCGGATTTGCTCATAGGCCGGGCCGCGCTCCAGCCGGTCTCCATCCGCCTGGTCCGTCTTGAGGCCGGCCAGGCGCTTCGGGGCAAGGGCCCAGAAGCCGTGCAGCAACACCTCCATGTAGCAGCCGCACGCGTGCGAGGGGGCGTAGATGAGGCCGTTGCAGGGCAGCGTGCCGTACTGGCACCCGCCGCGGACCCAGTTGTTGCGGGAGTGGTTGTCGGATAGCAGGTCGAGGAACTCGATGCCGCGCTTGCCGGTCATGATGTAGCGGACGGTCGCCTTCTCGCGGTAGCATCGGTGGTGATGGCCCGCGGTCCAGAGGTCGTGGATGACGGCGTTGGTCTTGGTGACCTCGCCCGTGCGAAGGTCGCGCCCGGCGGAGAAGTCGGGGCCGATCCAGACCAGACCGTTAATGACGAACACGTCGGCCGGCGACTTGAAGCCCGGCTTGCACGGGCAGTCCCAGAGGGCCTTTCCGTCGGCGGCCGAGCGGGCCGAGAGTTTCCCCCGGTCTGCCAGCAAGACGACCCCGTCGTGAACGACGAGCGTGGCCACCGACCAGCCGGCCGACCGGGCCGCCTTGGGCTTGCGTTTGGCCTTGCCCTTCTTGCCCTTAGCGGCTGTTTCATAACTCCCTCTCCCTTGATGGGAGAGGGGTGGGGTGAGGGTGACAAGCCGTGAATGAGCCCGCTTATCCCCCCTCACCCTACCCTCTCCCGCCAGGGGAGAGGGGATTTGAAACAACCTCTTTGCGGCGGCGGTCTTGGCGGGCTCGGGCTTGGTCGCTTCGGCAGGACGGGAATCCCAGAGCGGGTCGCCCGTCTTGAGGTTGAGGCACACGATGCCGTTGCCGCTCTCGAAGAAGGCGCGCGAGCCCTCTGCGGCAAGCGTCAGGGGGACGGGGTTGGCGCCGCTTTGCGACCACGTCCAGAGTGGGTCTCCGGTTTCGGCCCGTATCGCGTGGATCGTTTTCTGGTTGGGATACTTGGCTATCCCTCGCAGGGCCGGGTCAACGACCGCCTGCTCGGCCGTGGGCGAACCGGTCACGACCAACAGGACGCCGCCGGCGAGAACCAGTTCTTCGGCGCCCTCGGTGCCCTTGTAGGTTCGGACGACCTCGCCGGTTGCGGCGTCGAGGGCCGTCACGGGTGCGGCGATGCCGAGCGGGGCGTACACGCGGTCGCCCTCCGCCACAAGCGTTCTGGGCAGTTGAACGGGCCCGGACCGGAAGCCCCTGCGGTGCCAGACCCACTTCGGGATCGGCTTCTTCCACAGTGTGACGCCGCTGAAGGCGTCGCGGCCGACGAGCGACCAGTTGCCGACCACGTCCATGTCGTCGGCCGGTCCTTCATCGACGATGCTGAACAGGCGTCCCCGGGCCGAGACCACGGCACTGATGCTGGCCAGGGTATGATGGTGGCGGCTCCAGGTGGGCGCGGCCAGCCACTGCATGTTGCGGGGCGGTCCGGCGACGGAGTCGCCGGCCACGGCGTTGCCGCCGGCATCGTGAAGATAGTGCGTCCATTCGTCGATCTGTTTCGGCCGGGGCTTGACGGTCTTCACCCAGTTGTCGCCCGTCCGGATGTACGCCGCGCCGCCGGGCGCCAGGACCCGCATCACCTCGGCCATCTCGACCGTGCCGAGGTCCCGGGCGACGAGAAGGTTGACGAGGTTGTCGACGTACGGCAGGCGTGACCCCTCCCAGCGTTCGACGATGACCTTGCCGGCCAGGCCGAGCGACCGGACGTGTTCGCGGGCCTTTTCGACGTTGGCGGCGCCTGAGTCGAGGCCGTGAACGAGGCAGGAATCGCTCGCTCGGAGTGCGGCGGTCAACGTGCCGCCTGCGCAGCCGACGTGGACGATGAGCCCGCCGGCGACGCCGGTGGCGTGGAGGATCTCGCGTGCCTCGTGTTCGCCGTCGGCTGCGGCCGCCGGCGCCGTCAGCAGCGCCAGCGCCACGGCCGCGCGAATCCATCTCGTTGCGTGTTGTCGCGTCGGCATGAGCGTGTTTCTCCCTTCACTTGCCGTTGGTCATGCATAGGATTCGCCCAGAGCGTGTGGCGAGGTAGATCCTGCCGCCGGCGACGGCCATACCGTCCCAGACGGGTGGTGACTCCAGGCGCGTCTCGCCCACCGTCGCGCCGTCGGCGCAGGAGACCATTCTCAGAACGCCTGCCGGGTTCGGCTTGGCGCCGGCGCTGCGGGCAGCGGCCTTGCCGTTGGAGGGCGGCGCTGCCGGTTCGCCGCCGATGAAGAGGCGATGGCCTGCGCGGATCATCGCCCTCGGCCTCAGCGACAGCACGGTGGTCCACGAGCCGTCGGCGCTCTTGGTGCCGCGCCGCTCGGCGAAGTCGGGCAACCGGCTCGCCTCGGCCGACGGGTCGGGCCGCGGCGAGGCGAAGACGACGTAATGGTCGGTGTGCTCCCTCTTTCCGATACGGCGCACGCCCCAGACGGTCTCCGCGTCGAACGTCAGCATCAGGCCGTAGGGCACGGCCAGGCGCTTGGTCACGATCCACGGATAGGCAACCGTGGTTCGGCTGAAGTCGCCCGTGCCGAGCACCCAGTGCGACCGGTGGTGCTCCTCGCCGTCCAGCAGGCTGGAGGTCGAAAAGAGGTGGGCTCGCCTGGTCTTCTGCTGCACGAGGTTGCCGTCGAAGCGCATCTGCCGCATGAAGACCGATTCGCCCCCGGCGACCAGCACGTCGGTCAGCGCCCCCCGCATGGAGAAGGCGTCGCTGCGGTCGGCGGCGAGGAACGTCTTGTAGTCGGTGCGATTCTGCCCGATCGTCGCGCTCATCCTGGCGCGCTCGTTCTCGGGAGGCGGGTCGAGGGCGCCGGTGTGCTCGCTGGCCACACGGGTGGTGCAGCGCACGTCGCCGGTCTCGGGATCGAGGCCGAACAGGACGATTCCACCGTCAAGATAGGACGACCTGCCGGCGGCGGCGTAGGCGATGCCATCGCGGACCAGCACACTGCCGTGCACCGGCCAGAGCGATTCCACCTGCTCAAACGCCACGGCTGCGGTCGCCTTCGGGGCCGCGTGGAACCGCCACACCAGGCGGCCGTCATCCGCCCGGAGACAGTAGAGGAAGCCGTCTTGTGAGCCGAACAGGACGAGCCCCTCATGCAGCGTGGGCGGCGAGTCCACCCGGCCGCTCGCCGTGAACCGCCACACCGGTCGGCCGCTTTCGGCGTCCAACGCATGGACGGTGTGGGCATCGACCTCGGCAACGAAGACCTTGCCGTCGGCCACGGTGATTGGGCTGAGGCGGCCGCCGAGGTCGGTCTTCCAGAGTCGCGGCGGGTGCGGAGACCCGCCGCGCCCGGGGGTGAGGCGCCCGGGGCTGAGGCGGCCGCCGAGGTCGGTCTTCCAGAGCGGGTTGAGGTCTGTCGGCACCGGCGCGGTCGTTGACCCGGAACGAGCCGTATCGCCGCGATAGGTCGGCCAGTCATCCGGCTTGGGGGTAGCCGAAGGCGGCCGGCGGATTTGCCCGTAGGCCGGGCCGCGCTCGAGCCGGTTCCGGCGTTCGCTCTGGGTTCGCTCCTGAGCCGGGCGTTTCGGCGCCAGCGCCCAGAAGCCGTAGAGTCTGGCCTCCATGTAGCACCCGCAGGAATGGGGCGGGGCGTAAAGGAGGCCGTTGCACGGGGTGACGCCGACGCGGCAGGTTGCACGTGCCCAGTTGTTGCGTGAGTGGTTCTCGCCCGTCAGGTCGAACATCTCGATGCCCCGCTTGGCGGTGATGATGTAGCGGCAGGTCGCCTTGCCGGGATAGCACCGGTAATGGTGGCCGGTCGTCCAAAGCCGTTCGAGGACGGGCCTCGTCCGGATGACCGCCCCGGTGCGCAGGTCGCGGGGTTGGGCGAAGTCGGGTCCGAGCCAGACGACGGCGTCTGAGATGTAGATCTCTCCGGGGGTGCTCTCGAGCCCGGGCCGGTAGACGGTGTTCCAGAGCCTGCGTCCGTCTTCGGCGGCCAGGGCGGCCAACTTGCCGCCGTACGCGTTGACGCGGGGATGCGAGCCAAGGTACGCGAATGTGTCGCGGTCCAGGACTTTCGGGTCCTTGCCCCCGTACGAACACAGCACCACGCCGTCGGAGACGAGAAGCCTCTCGCGAGGCCACCGGAGCCGGATCCGCTTCTGTGAGCCTTCCAGGGGAACCCGCCACAGCGTCTTGCCCTCGTCGGCCGACAGGCAGAGGACGCTCTCATCGGTTTTGACGAAGACCTTGCCGCCGGAGGCAGCCAGGGTCAGCGGCACGATGTCCCCCTCGCCGGGTGGCGGCCGCCACTGCCAGAGCGGGCGGCCGGAATCGGCCTCCAGCGCCAGCAGGGTTCCCTGCTTGCCGACCAGGTACAGGGCGCTCGTGTCTTTGACCATCTCCTGGAAGCCTTCGGTGCCCGGGTAGGTCCTGACCACCGCACCCGTGGCGCCGTCGAAGGCGCTGAGGGGGCGGCCGGCGCCGAGAGGACCGTAGACGCGGTCGCCGTCGGCGACGAGCGTTCGCCACACCCGTTCCAGACGACGCTCGAACGTGGTGACCTCGAGAGGCTTCTTCCACAACAGGACGCCGCTGAAACCGTCACGGGCCGCCAGGAACCATCGGCCGGGCACCGTCATGTCGGAGGTGCCGGCCTCATCGACCATGTAGTAGAGTCGTCCGCGGGCCGAGACCACCGCACGGACGGCAGGATGCGTGCCCTTATCGGCGTGGTGATGCCGCGTCCACTTGGGCCCGGCCAGCCACTGCATGTGCCGGGGCGGCCCCACGACGCGGTCGTTGGCCAGGGCGTTGTTGTCGGGACCGTGGAAGAAGTGGGTCCACTCGTCGATCGCCTCGGGCCACGGCTTGACGGTCTTGTTGCCGCCGACCATCGCCACGCCGCCCGGCGCCAGGACGCGCAGAATCTCGTTCATGGGCACCTTGCCCGGGTCCTCGGCCACGATGAGGTTCACCAGGTTGTCGATGTAGGGCAGATGCTCGCCGTCGAATGTGGCCGCCGAGACGGGCCCGTAGAGGCCGAGGGACCGGATGTGGCTGCGGGCCTTCTCGACGTCGGCGGCACGAGAGTCCAGGCCGTGGACGAGGTAGGCGTCACCGGCGTGCAGTGCGGCGGTCAAGGTGCCGCCGGCGCAACCGAGGTGGACCACCAGCCCGCCGCGGACGCCGGAGGTTTCGAGGATCTGCCGGGCCTGCGGGGCCGAACCGTGTTGCGCACCGCCTGCGCCGGAGGCCAGCGCCAGCGCCAGCGTCAGAGCGACCGCCGCGCGAATCCACCTGAGCGGTCCGAGATAAGTTGTGCGCGGTGGTTCTCCGTAACCACCGCGCAAAAAGCCGATGAATCGCGGCG
>CAZEBQ010000135.1:0-10206 GCA_964510295.1 uncultured Anaerolineales bacterium
TTTTCGTTCATCAACAGAACGCCGTTCTTTGCGCCTTTGCGGCTTGGCGTGAGGCTTATCCGTTTCTACCGTTCGTGGCTCATTTCTTCTCGACGTCGCGCTTCGCGGTCCAGAAGATGGCGTTGACGAGCATCTGCTTGAAGTTGGGGTCCTTGAAGTCGTCGGGGCCGCCGAACGAGGTGTAAAACACGCGGCCGCCCTTGTGGAGGCGCGTCCAGGCCACCGGCTCGGTCTTGCCCTTGGCGGTGGCGGTGGCCAGGAGCGTCACGTCGCCTGCGAGGCCGGTGTTCTTGTAGAGCGAATAGGACGAGGCGAACGGCTTGACGCCCCGGAGGACGGGATGGTCCTTGGCCTTCTCGTCGAACGCAATCTGAGCCTTCGCCCCCGCGCCGTAATGGCCTTGATAGTTGCCGCCGAGGACCTTCTTGTCGAACTCGAGCCAGTTCTGAAAGGCGTGGCTGGCGGTGCGGATGCCGACGACCGGGCGCCCGGCCTCGCAGTAGTCCCGGACGATCTTCAGTTGGTCCTCGGGCAGCGTGTTCCGCCGGACGAAAACGAACAGCAGGTCGCACGTCCTGGCGGCCTCGATGCCCGGCAGGCCTTTGCCCTTGTCACCGCCCTTGACAAGCGTGCAGGCGATGTTGTAGTTCGATTCGAGAAACGGCTTGAAGGCCGTCAGCGACTCGTCCGAATGGTACTCGCGCGAGCCCGAGAGCATGCACACCTTGACCGGGGGCTTCGCCTCGGCCAGGGCGAGGCCGCAAAACGTAAGGCCGGCCATCAGCCCGGCAATGAAGTAACGCACGTGGTGCTCCTCGGCAGAAGCGCGGCGGGCAAGCCCGCCGGCTAACAGGGCCATGTTACCAACTTACCTTGACGACGGGGGGTTCGGCGAAGTCGGCCCAGAGCCGTTCGGCCGCCGCGTCGGTCATCCGGCCGTCGTGAATGCAGAACCGGTAGCGCGAGACGTAGTCGGTGCCCGGTTTGATCTCCCACGGCCCTTCCTGCGACGGGGCGATGCACGTCTGCGGGTTCTTCGGATTCAGACGCAGCGGCTGCGGGTAACGGAAGTTCGTCGGGTGGATCATTATCAGGCATCCGGCCCGCTTGCCGTCCACGAGGCCCGAGACGTCGAACCAGCGGGCCTTCGACTCGTTGCCGTCCTTGCGTGTCTTGCCTTCGGAGGTCCGCATGTCCACCTTGTTGGCCCACTGGCGGCTGCCGCGAAACCCTTGGCCGCCGTAAAAGTACTTCGGCAGCCTCACCGGGCTGTCGGAGGCGCACCGCTGGGTGCTGACCATGTCCCAGAGCCAGTGGCCGGCCTGCGGGCCGCCGACGTTCCAGACCCGGATGAGCCAGACCTCATTCAGGACGGCCTTCCCGCCGCCGGGGGCGCCCAGGTCCAGGTGTGCGTGGTGCGGCTGGAAGGAGGCGAAGACGGGCCCGCTGACCGTGGGGCCCATGTTCGTGAAGCGGATAGTGGCCCCCTTCATATTCCACCAGTCGGGGTGCCGGCCCTCGAACTCCGTCTTGGTCCACGAAAACCAGATACCGCGCTGATGTTTGTGGTCGGACGGAAAATCGTCGGTCACGACCGCGCCCGACGGCGTCCAGGCCGGGTGGATGTAGGCGTTCCGCGCGTATTCCTTGTCGATGCCGTCCGGCGGCCTGACCATGGCCGTGTGGTACCGCAGGACGGTCTTGCCGCCGATGGCGACGTCGAGGCAGGCGTCGGTGTTCGTGATCTCAACCGCCGGGGCGCCGACTTGGCGGTGGGCGATGGGCCGGACCTCGAAGGTCCGCGACGCTCCGGCGGGGGTCTTGCCCGACAGGATCCAGCACAACTGCGGCGGGGTGCCGGCCGCAACCTGGGACGCGACCTCCACCTTCTTACCGCCTCGGATCTCGCGGAGCCCCAGCGGCCCCGCGCCGAGGCCGTCTATCGCAACCGACACGGGCGCGTCGACCCTCTCGTGTTTGCCTGCTTCGACCGTGATGGTGGCCAGACGCTCGGCTGCGAGAGCCGAACCGGCGAGGACGAGAAAACAGGCGACAGATGCGACGGCGACGCTGTGGGTCATCCCGGTCATCCTCCCCGAACGGTGGTGTCTGGCACCCCAACCTACCACACGAGGTCTGCGTG
Source organism: uncultured Anaerolineales bacterium (assembly GCA_964510295.1). Classification (GTDB taxonomy): domain Bacteria; phylum Planctomycetota; class Phycisphaerae; order FEN-1346; family FEN-1346; genus JAUVZF01. The sequence continues at coordinate 2,144 of CAZEBQ010000135.1, forward strand.
TGACACGGTTTTTAACCCTCTGCGGGGCCCGTTGTTTCGGGTCATCAGGCGGCGTTGGCGCACAGGGCCGATCGGCCACCGATTGCCGCCTGCCGGCCTGTGTGGTACGATGGGCCAACGGGAATGAGTCAGGGGCGTTGAGCATGAACAGCCGCGAACGGGTCCGGAGGATCATTGCCGGCCAGGCGGCCGACCGGTGCGGTTTCTGGCTCGGCAATCCGCACGACGACACGTGGCCCATCTACCTGGACTATTTCGGCGTCGCCGACCAGGAGACGCTCCGCCGCCGCCTGGGCGACGACTACCGGTGGTTCGACCCTGCGGCGTTCGAGGGCGCCTACCGGCACCCGGAGGGGCGGGAGATGTTCCCCTCGCTGCTGGGTGGCGAAACCGGCGACATGCGCGCCCTGGCCGACTGTGAGACCGTCGACGAGGTCGAGGCCTACGCGTGGCCGAACCTCGACTACATGGACTTCGAGCCGTGCCTGGCGGCCCTGCGGGAGGCGGGCGACGTCTACCGCGCGAGCGGCATGTGGTGCCCGTTCTACCACAACGTCATGGACCTCTTCGGGATGGAGAGTTACATGATCAAGATGTATACCCATCCCGAGGTCGTCGATGCGGTCACGCGCAACGTCTGCGAGTTCTACCTGGAGGCGAACGAGCGCCTGTTTGAGATGGCGGGCGACCTCATCGACGCCTTCTTCTTCGGCAACGATTTCGGCACCCAAGTCGACCTGATTTGCAGCCCCGAACACTTCGACCGGTACATCATGCCATGGTTCAAAAGGTTCACCGACCAGGGTCACGCCCACGGGTGCCAGGTCATCCTGCATTCGTGCGGGGCGATACACGGCGTCATCGAGCGGCTGATCGAGGCCGGCGTCGAGTGTCTGCATCCGCTCCAGGCCCGGGCCCGCGACATGGACGCCGAGACGCTGGCCCGCGACTTCAAGGGCCGCATCGCCTTCCTCGGCGGCATCGACACGCAGCGGCTGCTGGTGCACGCCACGCCCGACGAGGTGAAAGACGACGTACGGCGCGTCAAACAGTTGCTCGGCCCATGCCTGATCGTCAGCCCCAGCCACGAGGCCCTGCTGCCGAACGTCCCGCCCGAAAACGTCCGGGCCATGGCCGAGGCGGCGGTGGAATGATCGCCGCCTGCCGGAAGAACCTGTCACCTCCACGCCCAGGCCGCTGCCGTTTCCGACGGGGGGCCGAACGATCAATCCAATATGGAGCAGACCAAGGCCGCTGTCAGCCGTATGTATTCTATGGAGGGGGCGTTTGAGGCTTGGCCAGTGGGGCCGGGCCGGACGCCGGTGACAGCAGGTCTGCGGACGATCGGAGCATGACCGTCCCGACGGGTCGCAGGCCGGGAGGCAACGCCATGACAGGGGCGCGTCGAAGCGGCTGGCTGGAGTGGAAAGGTCGCCACTGCAGCGCGGTGGGCCAGGAGCCCCGCCGCGTTACATCCTGCGGCAATCGAACGCGAACGGCTCGAATCGCCGCGTGTGTCGTTGCCGTCTGCGGCTTGCTCTGTGTGGCCGACGTCGGACGGGGGGTGGGAATCGGGGAGCGTGGCAGCAGCGGCGTGGAGGCCCTCCTGGCCCAGATACCGGCTTCCCTCATGCCTGCGGGGCAGATGACGGAGTGGCAGGAAAAGTCGTTCCGACGATGGGCGGCGGCCACCCTGTCAGGGCAACTCGTGCGGGTTCGGTTTGTGGCCGGCACGGTGCGGTGCACCGACGACGGTGTGATCGTCGTGACGGGGCACCTTCCGGTGTTGACGCCGGTTCACGGTCGCATGGTTCTGTGCAGGATCCGTGCCGAACTTGCGGCCAGCGCCGCGGCTTCCGACTTCGCGGGCCTGGACCCGGGTGAGCAGGTTACCGTGGCCGGCGAGACCGCCGTGGGCGACGCGCTTTACCCGGTACGCGGGAAGATCCAGGTTTCCGGGGCCGAGCAGGCCATCTCAGGCTGGACGGCGGACCGGGCGTACTTGGGCCTCAACCTGGAGAACTGCCGCGCACCGGGCGCCGACCACGATCCATTCCATCCCGGATCCCCGCCGCGGGCCGGACGCAAGCCGCAACCCAAAGCAGTGTCGCCGACCGCCAAGCCTGCGAAGAAGCCGGCCGCGAAGCCGAAACGCGAGCCCACCACCTTCTTCAAAGTCAGTGCAGGCGACGCCACCCGCATCATCTACGTTGTGGACCGGTCGGGCAGCATGACCGACTCCCTCGATTACGTGAAATTCGAACTGAAACGCAGCATCGCCCGGTTGACCGAGGCCGAAACCTTCCACGTGATCTTCTACTCCTCCGGCCCGCCTCTCGAAATGCCGACGACGCGGCGCATCAGGGCCACGACCCATGACAGCCTTACGAAGCACATGCTTGCCGAGACCGTGTTGCCCAAGGCGACGGCTGCGGCCAAGGCCAAGGCCTACGCGTTCATCGACGGTGTTATACCGCAGGGCGAGACCGATCCCTCGAAGGCACTCGAGCGGGCGTTTCAACTGAAGCCCGGCGTCGTGTTCATCCTGACCGACGGCGAGTTCGACCGGGCCATCGCCGACCTTCTCAAGCGGCTGAATCCGGGCGCCAAGGCGCCGGTCCATACCGTCGGGTTCCTCTATCGGATGAACGAACCGCTCCTCAAAAGGATTGCCGCGGAGAACGGCGGCCAGTATAAGTTTGTCTCCGAGGCGGATCTGGCCACGTTGGCCAACTGAGCGAAGGCGGGTGCCGGCGTGACGTATCGTCCCGCACGTATGCTTTTACCCCTTGCGGCGTGCCTGATGGTGTGCGTGCCGGCGTCGATGGGCGCAGCGCCGGCCAACCCGTTTGCACCGGCGAAACCGAACCCGGCGGCGCCCGCCGCCGCCGCCCCTGCCGCGCCCGCAGCCGAGAAGAAGGAGCAGCCGCCGCAGGTCCGCGCCATCCGCGGCCGCCTCTCGCCGCCCGATCGCGTGCTCGAAGCCCATCTCATCGAACGGTCGATGGACCTGAATATCCCCGTCCGGGTGGACAAGACCACCGGCGCCTTCGAGGTGAAGGATCTGCGTCTCGGCACGTACGATCTGGTGATTCGCACGCCGTGGGGAAGGCTCGAAGGCATTGACATGGAACCGAAGGTCTCGCCGTACGACATCCTCATCCCGCCCGAATACCGGACGCCGGACCTGGGCCTTCGGACCGGGGGCGACTTCACCGAGAAGGACCGGGCCGCCATCCGACGCATCATCCACGAGGTCAAGCGGTACGAAAACAAGGTCACCGACATGATCATCGCGGGCTCGGCCGACATGGCGGTCGTGCTCGTCGAACTGATGATGGACAAGGCCTTCCACAGCCGCAAGGGCGACGAAATCACCTGGCGCATCGAACAGTGGACCTACGAGAAGAAATACGATGCCTGGGCCTCGTTCAAGTCGCGGTGCCTGTACCGGTTCCGCCTCTCAAAGGCCGAGTGGCAGACGTGGGGCTGGCAGTTTGAGCCCAAACTCGGCGGCCTCGTCGTCTCCGAGGACCTGACGGAGCCCGTCACGGTCGCGTTCACGATTCCCGAAAAGCCCCTCCGCGCCAAAGGCATCCCCGGCTCCAAGTACCCCCCCGCCGACAAAGGGAGGACGTGGTAAGAAAAAGGTGCCAGGCACCTTTTTCATATTCCGCCTTTTAGGCCTGCTAATGCCGTCTAAAAAAAAGGTGCCTGGCACCTTTTTCTTCTTTGGTTGACATGGATGTTGTCTGGGGGTATGGTTCGGGTATGCCGAGAGGACCGCGCGTTGCTGTGGGTGGAGTCGTATACCATGTCCTGAACAGGGCCAACGGGCGTGCGCAGGTTTTCGAAAGCGAGGGCGATTACGCAGCGTTCGTGGACATGATGGCGGAGGCTCTGGATCGCGTTCCGATGCGCATCCTCGCGTACTGCGTGATGCCGAACCACTGGCACATGGTGGTTCACCCGGAGCAGGACGGCGCCCTGTCGCGATATATGGCCTGGCTGACGCGAATGCATTCCCTTCGCTGGCACGGCTTTCGAGGGATGTGCGGCTACGGCCATCTGTACCAGGGGAGGTTCAAGTCTTTCCCTGTCCAGACGGACCGGCATTTCCTGGCAGTGTGCCGGTACGTCGAACGCAACGCTATGCGGGCCGGCCTGGTGGCGAGGGCGGAGGACTGGCGGTGGGGCAGCCTGTGGTGTCGGGAGCGCGGCACAGCACAGGCAAGAGCCTTGCTGAGCGGATGGCCCGTACCTCGACCCGACTGCTGGCTGGGTCTCGTCAATCAGCCCTTGACTGAGGACGAACTGGCGGCCCTCAGATTGTGTACGAGGCGGGGTCGGCCCTACGGATCGGCGGGTTGGGTTTCCGCCGCCGCTGTACGTCTGGGCCTCAAAAGCACCCTTCGCTCCCGTGGCCGTCCGCGGCAAACCTAAAAAAGGGGCCAGGCACCTTTTCCTGGACCCCCTCGGACGTGCTGAAAACGTAGAAACTGAAAAAGGTGCCTGGCACCTTTTTTGCACCTTTTTTCTTTTTCGCCGCGCGAGAAACGCATCCCCGGTTCGAGGTATCCGCGCGCCGAGAAGGGGGAGGATGTGGTAGGGCTTCTTTCGGCGGGACCGGTCAGCGGGGACGCCGGCGATCTCCGTGACCAACTCGACGTGGCAGGGCCTGACTCGGCAGGAACGGCCCGCAGAAGCGCATGAAGCGGGGCACAGGCGGTGACCAGGCGCGCGGCCAACCACGGCCCCATTCTCAATGGCTGTGCCCCTTCTCACCCCCCATAGTCGGCGAGCCCAGGTGTCCTGTCAGCCCGACGACACCATTTTGCGGCTTGCAGCCTGTGGCGGCCCTGCCGCCATAAGGGCGTAGCATGCTACGCCCCTCCAGGGCTCCGGGCTGGCGGATGCCATCTATATACTTCTGTTGCCATCAGGTGCCGCAGGGTACGGAGATTGACGGGGGTCCGTCGGCCGGGGGCGGTGTGCCCCGACCTCCCGGCCGGTTCAACCGGCCAGCACAACGACGCCAAGGTTCCAAAGACCGACTGCCAAGTTGCCCAACGAGTGGAGCGCGATGGGTACGAGCAGGTTCTTGCTCCTCAAGTAGGCCCACCCCAGGAAGAGCCCCGCGATGAGGTTCTCCGGACTTGGGCTGCCGTATAAAACGTGTAGTCCGGCGAATACCAAGCCACTGAGCACAATGGTTGGCCAGCGGCCGAGAAGGACGGCCCCCACCGAGCACAGCGCGAACCGGTAGATCGTCTCTTCCAGAAGCGGTGCTACCAGGCACGCGTGGGGTGTCCAACGCCAGAAGTCAGACGGCGCTGCCCACCGTCGCCCGTCTGGAAGTCCAGGACACAGGAGCCAGATCGCAGTGAAGACGACGATGCAAAACAGTGCCACGATGGCCCCGATCAAAATGGCGGCCTTGAGCCAGTACCGGAGACTCGGCCGAACCCAGAGGCCAAGACCCAGAGACGGCCAATCCCACTTCGCGAGTCCAGACAATGCGCCGATCGCTACGGCACACAGAATCGCGCGACGCAAAGCAGTGTCCTCATCGAACGCTACGAGAGCCAAATCGCAGCCGAGGACGAGGGTCGCAACAGCACCTGCGAGACTGAGCGTGAGTACAGAGCGCCTGAACGCGGAGCCGATACCGGCCGTTGCGTCCCGCGGGGAACTGTGCTCCTTCGGCCCCGGCACGTCTGACATCAGGTCCCTCCTGTCGTGCTCCACAGCCGGTCATGGCAAGGTCAACCGCCGCAGGGTGCGCAGGTTCACGGGGTCCATCTTGCGGCCGCGCGGGCCTTCTTTGGGTGTTTCGAGGATGAACGGCAGGTGCGAGAGGGCGGGGTGGGTGAGGAGGCGGCGGAAGCCTTCCCTGCCGATGGTCCCGCGGCCGATGTGGTCGTGGCGGTCGAGGTGCGACCCGCGTTCGCCTTTGGCGTCGTTGGCGTGAACGACGGCCACGCGCTCCAGGCCGACGGTCTCATCGAGCCGCCCAAGCGTTTCGTCGAGGCCGGCGCGCGACCGCACGTCGTATCCGGCCACCCACAGGTGGCACGTGTCGATGCAGACGCCGAGGCGCGGCCCGGCGCGGCTCGATTCGATCAGGGTGGCCAGGTGCTCGAGGCGTCCGCACAGGACCGTCCCGGCGCCGGCGGTGGTCTCGAGCAGGATGGGGCACGTGCGGTCGGGCCGGCGGCCGTGGAGCCAGTCGAGGGCCCGCGCGATGCGCTGGAGGCCCTTGGCCTCACCGCCGCCCATGTGGGCCCCGGGATGGAGGACGAGTCCGTCGAGTCCGAGCCGCTCCGAGCGGTCCCATTCTTCGAGGACGCACCGTCTCGACCGCTGCTGCAGCGTCCGGTCGGGGCTCGCGAGGTTCACAAGGTACGATGCGTGGCCGACGATCGGCGCGAGGCCCGCCTCGCTCGCCGCGGCGCGGAACCGGCCGACCGCCTCGTCCGAGAGCGGCCCGAAGCGCCACTGCGTCGGCGATTTGACGAAGATCTGGAGACACTCGGCGCGGATCGCGCACGCACGCTCGACCGCCTTGGCCACGCCGCCCTGAATCGAAAGATGTGCGCCGAAACGGGGCATGCGCCGGCTGGCCTCTATTGGGGGATGACCACGACTGCCGCCCGGACCTTTTCGGAGAAGACCGTCTCGGCGGCGCGGCGAAGGTCGTCGGTCGTGACGGTTTCGATGGCCTGCTTGAGGGCCGCGGAATCGACGCCCATCTGGGCCCGGCGGCCCATCCCGAACGCGACGCCGTAGATGTTCTGGGCGAGCATCTGGTCCGGTACGCAGAGCAGGCCGAAGGCGAAGTTGAAGGTCTGCAGCGTCACCATGCGGTCGGACGTGGCGAGTTCGGCCTTGGCGGCTTCGGCGACGAACGCTTCGAGCCGCGCCACGGCCTGGTCCGGCTCTTCCCCGGCCGTCATCGCCGCGCAGACGCTCACGGCGGCCGGGTCGTCGAGCGGTGCATAGTGGACGGGCATGCGGCCGGGCGCGGCGCCCAGCGTTCCGGCTCGGTTCCACAGCCTCGCAACCAGCACCAGGAACGGGGCGTAGAGACGGCTGTCGACGGCCGGCGCGGCGTAGGCGAGGGCGACGGCCGGGCCGGCGCCGGCCTGGACGGGCATGGCGCGGACGGTTTCGGTGGCGGGGAGTTTCGCTTTCGGCCGGCTGGCCGGTTTCGGGACGACCTCGCCGGACGGGATGGGTGAGAACAGCGTCTCGACGGCGGTCCGTGCTGCGGCGGCGTCGAAGGCGCCGGCCAGGACGAGCGTCGCGTTCTTCGGCTTGTAGTAGCGCTCGAGGCGCTGCTGGACCGTCGCAATCTGCAGGGCGTTGACGTGGTCGGCCACGCCGCCCCTTCGCCCGTCGTGCGGGCTGGGGCAGACCTTCTCGCGTGCGAGGTTCCCGGCGGCGAGGTGTGGCAATGATGCATACATATTACGAAGTTCGGCGAAGAGGCGGGGCTTCTCTCGCGCGAGGTCCGACTCGAGCACACGCAGGTGCTTCATGCGTGCGGCGGCGTCGTGGAGTTCGCGGTCGAGCGCCTCTCGGCCGAAGACGGCGGCAATGACGGTGTAATCGTCGCCCGTCTGGGCGTTCCAGCCGTCGGGGTAGCGGGCCATGAAGCCCTGCATGTCGCATTGGGGGGTGGAGCCGGCGGCAGCCGTCACATAGCAGTGCTCGATGAGGTGGGCCAGGCCGCTTTGGCCCTTCGGGTCGTGCAGGCCACCGACGGCATACAGGACCACCAGGGCCACCTTCTCGGTATCCTGCATCGGCCGGAGCATCACCGTGAGGCCGTTGTCGAGGGTGAACGCTTCGGGCGGCTGGGGCGGAGGAGTCGCGCCGCAGCCGGCGAGCAGCATGGCGGCGGCCAGAGCCAGCGTGAGCCGACGCATGCCGTTCTCCTGTTCGGATGCCGCGGTGTGTGAGAATGCCCGGGATCTTCCGCTCCCGGCTCGGGTGCCGGCGCGCGTAACGGTCCGACATAAGTCCTGCGCGGTGGTTCTCCGGAACCACCGCGCTTTCGA
>CAZEBQ010000136.1:0-10204 GCA_964510295.1 uncultured Anaerolineales bacterium
CGACATTGAAAATGCAGCGGAGCCGAAGATGTTGAGGCGGCTATTCGACCGACTAGTAGGCCAGCAGATCACAGATATTGAAGACGAAACAGCGGGCTTGCTGGCCAAGTTGGCAGAGCAGAGAGAAGAGATGGTCGACATTGCGTGGCGAATCATGAAATTGACGGATGAAGATGCGGCTTTGCACGAGTACGCTAGGAGAAAAGCCGCATACCAAGCGGCTAACCGGCCTCAAGTCCGACCATTTTACCGTCACCTCGATGAAGCAAGTGCAGCTGAGACTATCGCTAAAGCCGCAAAGAAGCGGTGGGACCAAGCCGTTGAGAAGGCAGCTGTTGAGGAGAGCAAGTCTGGGCTTCTGCAGGTACTGAACTCCTTACAGAAGAAGATAAAGGACGACGCAGGCAAGACAAAACCTTGCTGTGAATCCATGGCCAAGCTTTTCAAGAAAAGTGACGACGGCCACTCGCCAAGAAAACGCCTTGAGCGTGCTTTCAACCATCTGCAATCGGAGCTAAGGGCAGTTGAGCATCTTCTAGAAGATGCTGTTAAGAATATAACGTCGAAACGCAGAAAAGATCGGGAGGCCTTGGTTAAGAAGGGATTACCTCCCGGGGCGAAGGACCGTGAAGCCAAGAAGCAAGACTTCGAGGAAGCGAAGACTGACCTGACGGAGTACCGTGAGATAATGAAGCAATGGCAGGAACGCCTCGCTGCCCGCACGGAGCTGTTCAGAAGATTGGAGGCCAAGTCCAAGGAACGGACTCGGCTGCGCAAAGAAACGGCGGACCGGCTCAGCGCCCAACTGAAGCGCGATCTGGATCCTTCAGTGCTTACCATCTCAGTCAAGGTTCATGAGATGGAAGACCGGTCTGATTTTCGCGGCTGGCTCGCCGATAACGTGGGGCCCTCCATCCCAAAGTCGAGGGACGCCAGGATTCGGGCAATTATCGACAAGGGCGTGATGCCCGAGCAGGTGCGAAACAGCCTGCTAGGCGAGGCGGCAGATGGTGCTTCGGTGTTCCGGGTGAAAAGGGCGAAGGCCCGCGAGGGCCGGGTTGAACCTGCGCTGGCGGCTAAGATCCTGCAGGAATGCTCCGGAAAAGTACAGTTGGAGCCCGAACACACGGGCACTTCCTTCGGTGACAAACTGGATAAGGAGTTTGTTGCCAAGTTGCCCAAGGAAATCCGGGAGGGCCTGTGGACATTCCCAAGGACAAGCAGTGAATCGGACGACCTGCTTGTTGATGCAGTATTGAGTCTAGACGAGGTCGTGTTCGATGACCACGCCGAGATTCTCCTGAATGACCGGCCCAACGAAGCCGGAAGTACGCTGCGGCCTATCGGCGACCTTTCCCCCGGCCAAAGGTGTAGCGCGATTCTGCCCATTCTGCTTCTCAATGGCCGCAGCCCCCTAATCATTGACCAACCGGAGGACAACCTGGACAACCGGCTGATCCGGCAGGTGATCGTCAACATCCTGGCGAGCATCAAGCTGCGGCGACAGGTTATCGTCGCAACTCACAACCCTAATCTGCCGGTGCTCGGCGATGTTGAACAGGCTATAGTGCTCCGGGCAGTGGAGGAAAAGCAGGCTCGCCTGGATTCGACGGGTGACCTTGATTCTGCCAAAACGGTCGGCCATCTCACAGAGATAATGGAAGGAGGACGTGAGGCGTTCCAGTATCGCCAGAGCATCTACCAAGCCCACTGGGCTGGCCCGGTTGCGCAAGATGCGCTGTGAGGAAGTCCCTTCGGCGCGCGGGCACAGCCGCCAACCCCCCTTGTGTAGCCATCTCTTCACGAAGGGGATTCCGGGGACACCCATAACCGCCCTCGTGTCAAGGGCGATTCTGCCCCGCAAGGCTTGTCCACGGAGTCGTTGGTTGTTGTTTCCCTGGTCCTCGTCGTCCTCGTTGCTGTTCGATACTACGGCATCGCGTGCCTTCCAGAGAGCCATTCGCACCGTGTGCGAGGCCTGCCCTGAGCCTGTCGAACGGGACCTGCCGCGCTTGCGGCAAGACCAGCCGTGGCACACGGCTTTTCCAGGGTATGTATCGTCTGGCGTTGCGCGCGGCGGGTGGGGACACCCGCCACGCTTGTGGCAAGACCGGCGATTCCCGCGCGGCGGGTGGGGACACCCGCCACGCTTGTGGCAAGGCCGGCGATTCGCGCGCGGCGGGTGGGGACACCCGCCACGCTTGTGGCAAGACCGGCGATTGGCGCGCGGTGGGTCCCCGTTCGGCAGGCTCAGGGCAGGGTCCGACCCACCGCGCGAAATGGGGTTGCATGCTTTCGCGAGCGAAAGCATGGCACCCGGCTTTGAACGGGAGATAAGGTGCATGTCACCGGAGCTCGGGAGGAAGACCTTCCCGCCGATGCCGTCGAGCAACTCACCGGCCCTCGAAGAGAAGTTCAAGGGACAAGAAAACGTCCTCAGCGCCGTCGGCCGAGCACTGGTCAAGGTGAAAAGAGCCCAAGCGGGTAGATAGCGGTTGCTCAAGACCAGCGCTTCTCGCGGTTTCGGGCGAGAATCGGAGACCCGACTCGGCCGAACACGCGCTGCGGCGGAACTCGCGCTTCCTGACGTGCGTGAACCGGACAGCCTTCACACCCTCAGGCGGACGCAGGGAGGAGGAGAGGGCGCGGTGTGAGTTCGGGGCCGTCTACATCTTGCGGCGGAGCAGTGCCAGCCCGCCCACGGCCAGCAGCATGAGGGTGGCAGGTTCGGGAACCACCGCCAGGGTGCCGTCGGTGTACAGGGCGTCGGTGTCCCACCAGAGCCCCGGCTCCAGGTCCGGCAGGTTCAGCGTCGTGAAACTGCCCGAGATGCTGCCGAAGTCCAGGATGTCGAACACGTCGCCCGCGATGGGCGTGAAGCCGTCGAGCAGCGTCACGTCGAGGGTGCTGTCGGGGCGGCTCGTGGCGGCTCCGGAGGCGACCAGCCGATCGCACCCGATGCCCCACTCCGTGCTACCCAGTTCCACGGCGAGAGTCGATCCCCGGTCGAAGATGATGTCACAAACCGAGAGCGTGCCGATGCCGCTGCCGGGCGCAACGGTCCCGTACATCTGCACTCTGCCGACGACCTGCCCATCTCCCGTCAGCATCGTGCCGTACTGCATTCGGTACACGCCGAGGTTCTGAACGTCGAACGTGGCGGCCGCACGTACGTCGATGAGGTCGGAGAGGAGTTTGCCGGTCACCTTCAGCGTGCCTTCCTCGATGATCATGGCGCCGGTGCAGGTGTTGGTGACGGCCGCGAGGACGAGGAGCCCGTGTCCGGTCTTCTGAAGGCCGCCGTTCGAGAGCCGGCCGGAGAGGGTCGTGAAGTCGCCGTCGGCGAAAGGGTTGTCGCGGACAAGGATGGTGCGCTCCTTGCCCCCAAGGTCGATGGGGTTGCGGAACTCGACCTCGCTGTCGCAGGTGGCCGAGCCGAAGGTCAGATCCGGATCGGTGATCCAGGGCTCGTCCTCGCCGAAGTACGGCGTGACGTTCCAGACGAGGGGTTGGGGACTGCCCCCGCGGCCGCCAATGTTGACGGTCATCTTGCCGCCGTAGGCGGCAAACCCTCCGCCCAGAAACTCGATCTGTCCCGGCCCGGCGCCCAGGGACCGGGTGAAGGTGGTGGGCCCCGTGCCCTCGTACACGCCGGTGCCGTCGATGCGGAGCGGGCTGCCCGATGGCAGGCCAATCCCCTCCTCCGCGCGGAGCGCTCCCCCGTACGCGCCCGTCAAACCACTGTAGGTGTTGCGCGCGGTCAGGACGAGCGTCCCATCGCCCCCCTTCCTGAGGCTACCACTGGACAGGACGCCGGAGAGGGTAGCGAAGTCGGTTCCGGAGTTGGGATTATCGAGGACGCGGAAGTAAGGGTAGTTGCTGAGTCGGATGGGATTCTGGAACTCGACCTCCGCATCGGCGGTTGCCGAGCCGAACAGCAGGTGTGGCATCCATCCTATGGGGCCCAGGAAGTACGGCGTCGAACCCCACACCAGTTGGCCGCCCTGGCCGCCGAGATTGACGGTCATCTTCCCGCCGTGGGCTGCGAAGCCGCCCGTGGTGGTCTCCTCGTGCCACTGGACCTGGCCGCCGCCGGGCCCGAGGCTGCGCGTGAAGGCTGTGGGCCCGTTGCCCTCGAAGACGCCCCACTTCAGGACGAGGTTGCTGGCCCGGGGGAGGCCGACGCCGTCGGTGGCGCGCAGGGCGCCCTCGCCGAGGAGCGTCGGACCGCGGTAGGTGTTCTGGCCCGTCAGAACGAGCGTACCCACCCCGTATTTCCAGAGTTCCCCGTTGGAGACGGTGCCGGAGATGACGGTGACGTCATCGCCCGAGTCGGGGTTGTCGCGGACGCTGATCACGCGGTCCTTCCCGCCCAGGTCAATGGGGTGGAGGAACTCGACCTCGCTGTCGCTGGAGGGGGAGTTGAAGAACAGGCTCCGCCCGTCGGGCACGAAGCAGGGGGTCTGGTCCCACACGAGGCTCTGGGGAGTCGGCTGTCCGCCGAGGTTGACGGTCATCTTGCCGCCGCGGGCGGCGAATCCACCGCTTGTCTCCCACTGTACCTGCCCCGGCCCGGCGCCCAGGCTTCGGGTGAACGTCATCGGCCCGTGTTCCTGGAAGACACCGCCGCCGAGCGTCAGGTTGCTGGCCTCGGGCAGACCGACGCCGTCGCGGGCCTCCAGGGTGGCGTGAATGACGGTGGGGCCCGTGTAGACGTTGGCGCCGGTCAGGACCAGCGTGCCTCGGGGGCCATACGTATCCGTGTTGGTCACGACATGCAGCGCCGCAGCCCCGTCGATGGGGCCGCTGATGGTCAGGAGCCCGTTATCGATGGGGCCGATCCAGGCGTCGCTGGCCAGGGTCACGGGGCCGTCCCATTGGTTATCGCCGCCGGTCGAGTCCAGGGCATACCTTACCGGATCGTAGTGGCCCTTGCCGTTGAGGATGAGCGGCTTGCCGGTGACCGTCAGGCCGCCTTCGAGGCGGAGGGTGGCCTTGTCGGCCACCGTGACCGGGGCCGGGCCGGCGCCCAGGGCGCCGGCGTGCCGCACCGTGAGCACCCCCTCCGCCACGTGGGTCGATCCAGTGCGGTCGCCCGCCGCCGCCAAAACGAGTTCGCCGGTCCCACGTTTGACGAGGGTGCCGGGCCCAAATAGCGGGCCGGCCAACACGAATGGGTCGCTCGACGACGCCTCGATGGTCGTATCATCCGCCAAGGCGATAGAACCAGCGCACGTGCCGCGTCCTTCGAGGGCGCCTTTCCCGTCCGTGCCCGCGCCGCGGAGGATCAGGTCTTTCCGGAACGCCCCCGACTCCATTTGCGGCCCTATCGAAAGAGTCGCACCGTCGGCAACCGTGACCGGGCCGGGTCCTATGCCAAGGCTGTCTGGATAGACGGAAGTGAGGGCGCCCTCGCTCACAAGCGTAGGACCCGTATAGGTGTTTCTGCCATAGAGGACCATCTCCCCCGGGCCCGCCTTGGTTAAGCCGGTGCCCGGGCGGCCGCTGGAGACCATGCCATGAATCTTAAGCATGGTGTCATCGGCTGTCCAGAACCGCGTTGAGTCGTTCATCACAACCGGCACATCGATTTGGCTGAAACTGTCCCGCCCGCCCACATAGACGAGCGCCTCGCCGGACGAGACGTCCATCGTCAAACACTTCTCGGGGGCCCCCAGGATCTCAAGCCGGCCGTCCGACCCGCCTTCAGGAAGGTACAGGGAACCCAGCGTGACACCGTCGCCGGGCACGCCGGCGTCGATCGTGATCTCATAGTCGCGCCAGCCGTCGACGCGGGCCACGTGGTCCACGCCGTTCGGTATGCCGCTGCTCCAGTTGCCCGGTTCGCTCCACTTGCCGTCCCAGCGAAGCGTCCACGTGCTGTCGGTGACGGCGTGGGCCGGGCATACCCAGAGCGTTGCTGCAATAAGGACGAGTGCGCAGGCGGGACCCGTGCGAGGCGTGCGGCGTGACATACCCTCCCCCTTTCACGACGACGGTGCTTGCCGCTCGGCGCAGGGTGCGCCCTCCCGGCTCAAGGCAACGACAAGCGTGAATCCCCCGGAGCGTGACAACATAGTATACATCAGAAAACCGGAAAGTCAAACAACGGGCGCCGGACGGCAGACGCAACCGGCGCGGTGTCTCACTGTCGCCTGCCTTCGCACCACGTTCAAGGGTTTTGAGGCCGGCGAAGTGCTGTTCTTGGGGGCGTCCGGTTCAAAGCGCGGCAAAGAGGACTGGGAGGTGACGCTTCGCTCTGTCGCCAAGCCGAACCGCGAAGACTTCACGGCGGCCGGGGGTCTGATTGTCGTAGAGTCGTGCAAGCGATGGGAATATCTGTGGGTGCGATACGAGATCAGAGAGCACGACGCCTCCAAACATATGTATCAGCACCCCGCGGCCGCATCCTGCCCCCACCCCTCCCCCGAGGCAAGGGGGTGTGATCTGCCCCCCGATAGCAGAAGGGCGGCGCGGCAGCCAGTAGCATCAGGCTGACCGCTTCCGCCTTCGACAAGCCACCAGACTGAAGCCGCCGATGGCCAGCAGCGCGAGCGTCGCCGGTTCCGGCGTCACGCTGATACCGCCAGCGTCGTACAGTCCGGAGGTATCCCAGGTCAGCCCGCCTGCCAAATCCGGCAGGTTCACGGTGTCGAACTCACCGGCAAGCGTCCCCCAGTCGAGGACGTCGAACTTGTCGCCGAGAACGGGACTATAGCCGTCGAGAAGGAGCACGTTGAGCAGGCCGCCCAGCGTCAGGCTACCGCCGACGTCGAAAACGTCGTGCTCGGTGCCCGGCGCGGTGCCGGCCAACTCGATTTCCAGAGCCGCCTGCGGCCCGAGGACCACGTCGCCGCCGAAATCGACCTCCGCGGGGCTGTGCCCCGGCCGCAGGTCCCCTTCCAGGTAGACGGTACCGCTGCCGGTGAAGTCGCCCTCGCCGGAGACCTCGCCGTAGAAGACGGCGTTCGAGCCGGCCGAGATCCGCACCTCGCCGTCGTTGACGAGGTCGTCGTAGAAGGCGGCGTTGCCGCCGCCGGAGACCACCACAAGGCCGCTGGCGGTGTTGCTGATATCGCCGAAAAGGTCGGTGGCCCCGAAGGTCATGGCCACGGAGCCGTCGTTCACGAGTCCGCCGCCGAAGCAGAGCGTCGCGTCGCGGGCGGCGATGAGGCCGGTGGAGGCGGCGTTGGTCAGGTCCTGGGTGAACTCGGCACCGCCGCCGATGACCTGGATGGTGCCGGCGTTCGTGTTGCCGGCCGCCGTGAAGAGCAAGTGCTGACCCGAGCCGACTTCGACCCGCCCGTCGGCCTCGTTCTGGAGCGCGGCGTTGACGTGGCCCGTGCCCGTCAGCAACCCCGTGTTGGTCAACGCCGTTCCGCCGAGGTACGACGTCACGCCGTCCATCACAATGCGCCCCCCGTTGGCCAGCGAGCCGACGTTCACCTGGCCGCCGTCCTGCACCCGGAGCGTCCCCCCGTCGCCGACGGTGCCGTCGGTGATGCCGAGCACCTGCCCCGGCCCGATGGACAGCGACGGGCCGAACGTGCTACCGGAGGAGCCGACCACCGTCACGGCCGGGCCGGTCAGGTTGAACGTGCCCGTGTTGAACGTCAGGAACGAGGGGTAGACCAGCGACCCGACGGATAGCGTGCCGCCGTCGAGCGTCACGGGCGTCATCAGCGTGGCCTGCCCCGTGACGGTCAGCCCCTGCAAGGGCGTGAGGGTCGGCGCGGGCCCGAAGAAGGCGTTGACCGTGTGGCTGCCGGCGGGGATGGTGACGTCGGCATCGAACTCGACCGTGCCGAACGTGTAGTTGATCGTCCCGCCCTGGTCGTCCAGCGGGTCGGCGGCCCCGAAGCGTACGGTGCCGCCGGCGAGGGTGAGCGTGCCGTCCGGCCAGATTCGCAACACCTGGCCGATCTCCAGCAGGGCGTCGGGCAAGACGGCGACCGTCCCTGTGCCGCCGGGATCGATGTCGCTGCCTCCAATGGAGAGGTCGTCCGAGTTCGTCCAGGTCCCCCCATCGACGTTGACCGTGCCGGTGGAGACGCCGTCATAGCCAACATAACCGTGTACGTTCGGCACGCGCCCGCCGCCCGTGACCGTGAGGGTGCCCTCGCCGTGGTGTCCGACGGACAAGAAAACGTTTGTCAACAAGGTGTCGGCGCCGGTGACGGTGGCGGTCCCCGTCTCGTCAGCGTTGTAACCCAGGTAGCAATATCCGTCGCTGTTGAGCGTCGCGCCGTTGCGCAACAGGAGTTCGCCCCAGGCGCCGGGGGCGTTGCTAAGGACCACCGCGCTGTCGGACTCATCCAGGGCGACGGTGCGCCAGTCGAACCCGCCGACGTAGACGCGGCCTCCGGCCGAGAGCGTCAGCGAGGCGTCGCCGCCGTCCGCCACGAAGTCGCCGCCAAGCCATAAATCCCGGTTGATTCTCCAGGATGAGCCCTCCCCGGTGATGTCGACGTCGCCGCTGCTGCTGCCGCAGGAGGCAACAAGCCCCCCATCACACGAGACGCTGCCACCGTCCGTGACCGTGAGCGTGCCCTCGCCGTAGCCGCCAACTATCAGGCGCTGTCTATTGAACCAAGACGAGTTCTCGCCGACGACGGCGACGTCGCCGCTGCTGCCAGTCTGGTCGCCAATCTGGCCATCCCAGGTCGAGACACTTCCGCCGTCTTCGATGGTGAGCGTACCCTCTCCGTGATACCCGACATACAGGTGGCCGGACGGGTGGGCGGTATCCCATATGGAACCGGCGCCGGTGACCTTCACGGTTCCCGTGTGGCCGGCGCTGTAGCCGACGTAGGAGCGGCCCGGGTAGATGCGGCCGGCGCTGCGGATGACGAGCATTCCATCGCCCTCCGAACCAACCGTCGTGGTGTGGCTGTGGATTTCGTTGCCGAGTCGCACGTCCAGCGTTCCGTCGTCGTCCACCTTCAGCGCGCCGTCGATGTCGAGGACGAGGGTGCCCGTGTACCCCGCCAAGCCGAGGGTCAGCGTTCCCCCCGTGATGGCGGCGCCGGCGCTGCCACCGTCGGTGATCGTCCAGGTGTATGGGCTGCTGGGGGAATCGGTGATCCTGAAGGTGACGTCGCCCTCCGTCAAGCCCATGGACTGGGTGGTCCGGTTCCCCGTAATGGAATCCCACCAGACCTGGTAGGTCCCGGCGACGTCGAACTCGACGGTGTCGGCGGCGGTAGGGGCCGAGTTGTCGGTCCAGTTGCCGTCGATGTGGAAAAACCCGTCGGCCGGGCTAGCCCAAGTGTCGTCGGCGGCCCTGGACGCCTCCGGCACGAGCAGCACCGCGGCCACAAGGAACAACAGCCGGATTGCCTGTCGTGTGCCATGCATGGTTCGCCCCCTTCGCTCAGATTCGTGGGCTCTCGCGGCAGCGCCCGCACCCCCATGGAAATGGTATGAAAATGAGCCGCGCCCGCTCCACGCAAGCACAGCCCCGGGTGCACGTCGTCCTTAACTCACGTACACTATACCCCAGAAGCCACAGAAGTCAAGCCACTTGGCCGCCAATGCCGTCTCACGCAGCGCGTTCAGGCAAGTCGGCGTCGTCGCGCGCCCTGAATACCAACAGGATGCCCTCACCGGAAGGCATGGCCCCCGCGACTGGGCTGTCCTGCAACCAGGCCGCTGCCGCTCACGCCCAAAGCGGCCCGGATTCTTTCAGCGCATTTGCAGCGCGCACTTGCCCCGGGTCGCCATCCGTTGTCATCAGTCGCCAAGACGGGGTGTTAGGTAACGCGAGCGGCAAGGGGGGCGTAAGTGTCGCCGTTGTCGCCGCTTGGCAACGGTTGTCATTGCCTGACAATGGAGCCACCTCGGGGATTTGAACCCCGAACCCCCGCTTTACGAAAGCGGTGCTCTACCGTTGAGCTAAGGTGGCTCGATATCTTGTCAGGTGGCGACAGGTGTTGACAAGTCGCCCTGAGTGGCGATGAGTCTACCGTTTGCGCGCCCGCCTTGTCAACCCCGTCGCCTTCGGCGTCCTGGCAAGTGATGGCATATGATGGCGTACCGGGGCAACGGCGCGCTGCAAATGCGCTGCGCGCCGGCTGCCCGTCAGTAGGGCCCGGGGAGGCATCCTCCGTACCAGTGGCCCTGGCCGCCTGCCGTTCGCCGACGTCCTCTTCTATCGACGGGACAGCATCCCGGGCTTTCGTCTGATGCAGCACCTGCACGTGGG
>CAZEBQ010000137.1:0-8603 GCA_964510295.1 uncultured Anaerolineales bacterium
GGGGTCCAATCGCCCCTGACGGCCCAAAAACGCAGATTCGGTCTCCGAAAAGGGCCATTTTCGCGCTCCCGCCAAAACGCCGTTTTACTAAAGTATATAATCGGCCCTGACCCGCTTTTTTCCCGGCCGAGCGACAACCGGGCAGACGCGCAGGTAGCGTAGTCGTACTGGCCATCACCTGCCCCAAGCGTGAGCGCGGGGTCATGCCGGACGCAGCCTTCAGGATCGGCAGTGAAACGCTCTGGGGAACATTGTGGCGTTTACGAGGGCTGCTTCGTATAATAAGTGGGCGAGTAGGCCCGTGAAGGGTGCGCTATCATGGTGTCGGAACCAGGTAAACAGGCCTTAGCCGACCGCGGGGAACTGCGGCTCGAAGACATCTTCGAGAAGACGATTTACCACTTCTTGGAGCCGGTCGGCGAGTTTCTGCGCGACCCGACCGTCACCGAGGTCATGATCAACAGTTACGACGAGGTTTACATCGAGCGCAAGGGTCGACTGGTGCTGACCGAGGCCCGGTTTCCGAACGAGCCGGCGCTGATGGCGGCGGTGCGAAACATGCTCCAATTCGTGGGCAAACGGCTGAATCCCGACATTCCCATGATGGACGCCCGTCTTCCGGACGGTTCCCGCGTGCACGTGGCGATGCACCCGTGTTCGCGGCGGGGTACGGTGGTGACGATTCGCAAGTTTTCGCGCGAGGCCTTCGACATGGACTTCCTGGTGCGGACGGGGTCGGTGTCGGAACTGGCCCGCGATTTCCTGCACCTGTGCGTGGTCACCGAGAAGAACATGCTGATCAGCGGGGGCACGTCGAGCGGCAAAACGAGCCTGCTGAACGTGCTGTCGGAGTATATCCCGGAAGACCGGCGAATCGTCGTCATCGAGGAATCGGGCGAATTGCAACTCAAGCAGCCCCACGTCATCAACCTGGAATCGCGTACGCCCGACCGTTACGGACGGGGCGAGGTCACGATCCGCGAACTCTTCAAGAACAGCCTGCGTATGCGGCCGGACCGCATCATCGTGGGCGAGTGCCGCGGCGGCGAGGCCCTCGACATGATCCAGGCCATGACGAGCGGTCATGCCGGGTCGGTGACCACGCTCCACTCCGATTCGCCGCAAGATGCCCTCAACCGTCTCGAGACGATGGCCCTGATGAGCAACGTTGACATTCCGCTGGCGGCCCTTCGTGCCCAGGTGGCGTCGGCCATCCACGTGATCGTTCAGATGATGCGGTTCCAGGACGGCGGCCGGCGCGTCGTCCAGATCGCTCAGGCCCAACCGCTCGATTCGCGAGGCCAGTACGTTACCGAAGACCTGTTCATGTTGCGTCTGCCGGAAGGCGAGCGGGAACTGGCGAAGGCGACGCTGGAGTGGACCGGCGCGAAGATCGGCTTCCGCGAGGAGGTGGCCGTCCAGAGTGCCCTGGCAAACTTGCCAAGCCTTGAGCCGCTCGTGGCCGATAAATAGGGGGTAGGTACGCCCGATGACGGTGTTCAAGAAAGCGCGGCGTTGGGCCGGCGACTTGGCGCGACGGGCAGCCTTTGCGCCGCTGGGGCGTTTGCACCGCGACGAGCGTGGCGCGGCGATGCTCGAGTACGCGATGGTCTTCACGGTCATCGCCCTGATGCTGATGCTGCTGTTCTACAAGATGTTCCACGTGCTGACGGATTACTTCGGCATGATCGCGTTTTTTGTGACCTGGCCGTTCATCTGACGGCCGCTTGAGGGGACGTACCGGTAGGAGGCGCAAGTGATGAGATACGTGATGGAGAGTCTGAAGCGGTTGCACCGGGACGAGCGCGGGGCCGAGGGGCTTGAGAAACTCCTCATCATTGCCGCCATCGTCCTGCCCCTGCTGGGGCTGCTGATCATCTTCCGTGACCGGATCAAGGACTGGGTGACGGAGATCTGGGAAGAGGCCAAAGGCGCGGCCGACGAGGAGCAGGGCGACTACTTCGGCGGGTCACTGAACTAGTCACCGACAGCGGAGCGGTCGGGCACGCGTGCCCGTGCCGGCGCACTCGGTGACCGGTCGGCCGGCCGTGCGGAGGCCTGGTCCGGCGCGTCGGGCGAGACGTGGTGCTCGCCGTCGCGCCGTCGGCGGGCGACGGTGCGGCCGTGCTCTCAGGACAGACGGGGAGCGCCGGTGATGTGGGAGTGGGTGACGCTCATCGTCCTGGCCGCCGTGCTTGTGGTGGCCGCAGTCTGTGACCTGACGCGGGGCAAGGTGTTCAACTGGCTGACGTACCCGGCCATCGTGGTCGGCTTGGCGCTCGGTGCCGCCCAGGGCGCCGCCGGCGAGGGCGGAGACGTTTGGGAGGGTCTTTTGGACCACGTGCTGGGCTTCGGTTTCGGGTTCGGCATTCTTTTCATACCCTACCTACTTGGCGGAATGGGCGGCGGCGACGTCAAACTGATGGGCGTCGTGGGAGCGTTTCTCGGTTGGGAGAGCAACGGAGCGCTTCACGCGGTCTTTTACTCTTTTCTGGTGGCCGCCACCATCGGCGTCATCCTGATGATCTGGCGAGGCGAGACACGCCGCGTGCTGCGGAGTCTGTGGCTGGCGATTCGGATCCTGCCGCTGCCGAGGGCGGGACTGAACGATGCCGTGCCGGCCGATACGCTTCGCGTGCCGTTCGGATTCGCCGTGTGCGTCGGAACCTTGTGGTTCCTGACGGAGGAGGTGACGGGCGGGTCGCTCCTGGAGGGCGCGGGACGCCTGCTGGGTCTGTGAGGTGTGCGGCGGGGCTGGAGGCGAGGAGATATCGATGAAGGGCGCAGGCCGATACCGACTTGCCGTGCTGGCCGTGGCCAGCGCGCTGGCCACCATCGGCATCATCTGGCTTGTCGTGAAGGCCTTCGGCCGGGCGCCGCAGTGGCTGGCGGCGGCGGCGCTGTGTCCCCTTGCGGTGCGGTGCGTCGTAATCATGGTCGCGGGGGTGGCGGTGCTGGGGTTGGTGGCGGCGGTGCTGATGGCGATGCGTCCGCGGCGGCAGCCGGCCGCACGCGCCGTGCACGCGGACCAGGGGGGTGCGGCGGCCATTGAGATGACGCTCCTGTTCCCGTTTGCCCTGATGATTTTCCTGACGGTCATACAGGCGGCGCTGCTGTTTAACGCGAACATGGTGGTCCACTATGCGGCGTTTGCGGCGGCGCGGATGGCCACGGTCGTCGTGCCGCTGGAATTCTATGACGAGAGCCGCAACCTCGTCTACGGTCCCGACCAGGGCATCTCCCAGAAGCGTGAGATGATCCGGCGGGCGGCGGTGCTGGCGCTGGTGCCGATCAGCGCCCGGCTCGAGATGCCGGGCGTCGGGTTCGGCGACGATTTCCTGCCCGGAGCAGAGGACCTGGTCGCCGGCCAGGCACAGAGCGCCATGGCCCTGAGAGACTCCGCAGACGACCCGAGTTGGGGCTGGGGCTGGCCCAGGCGAGTGAGGGCACAGTACGCCTATGCCGACGGCACGTGCGCGAAAGCCGGCGCGGAGTTCCCGGTGACCGAGATCGAACTGGCCCCGCCCGACCACTGGCAGGACGGCAACCCCGACCCCGACTGCCCCTACCGCCATACGCGCCGACCGGAAGACTGGTACTCGATGCCGAACTGGTGGGAAGCCTGGGAGCCGTACTGCCCGTTCTACCATCGGGACTTTCCGATCTGGGATTTCTGGTACTGGGAGTTTCTGGACGTGAAACTGACCTACCAGTTCCTTCTTCAGGTGCCTTATGGGTCGCGTTTTCTTGGCGAGAAGATCACGGTCTCGGGTCTGAGGGGCACGAACTACGCCGCCGAGATTAAGGTGGTTGGCAGCCTCTCGAACGAGGGCGGACCGGAACTGAGGCCAAGGAGCTGACCGGCACGGGGCCGCCCGCGGCTTGCGCCGCGGCGCCCCGCCGAATACCGAAACCGGAGAGATACCTCAACCATGGCGAAACAAACCTTTGCGGGCTCCCTTGAGCCCGGCGTCAAACTCGGCAAGTACGAGGTCGGCGACAGAATAGCGACCGGCGGCATGGCCATCATCTACAAGGCCTACGACCCGTCGCTCGACCGCTACGTGGCCGTCAAGCAGATTGCGCCGCACCTGTCCCAGGACCCGCGGTTCCTCGAACGGTTCCGGACCGAGGCCCAGACACTGGCCAAACTGTCGTCGTCGCAGGCCAACATCGTCAACGTCCACGAACTCATCCAGGACGGCGGCCAACTGTACCTCGTGATGGAGCACGTCGAGGGGACCACGTTGCGTGTGCTGATGGACCGGGGCCCGGTGCCGCTCCAGACGGGCCTGGGCGTGCTGCTGTCGACGGCGCTGGGCCTGAAGGCGATGCACGCCCGGGGCATCGTCCATCGCGACCTCACGCCCGCCAACATCATGATGGCCAAGGACGGGGCACTGAAGATTACGGATTTCGGCCTCATCGGGCATTCGGGCGGCAAAACGAGTTTGCCCATGGGGACGACCAAGTACATGGCGCCCGAGATGTTCACGGGCGCGCCGGTCGATGCCCGGGCCGACCTGTACAGCCTGGGGATGATCGCGTACGAGATGTTCGTCGGGCCGGAGAAGTTCGCGGAGGTGTTCCGGGACGTTCTCCGCGACGAACGGGCCCAGCAGGTCCGGTGGATGCACTGGCACTCGAACCCGGCGCTGAAGGTCCCGTCGCTCAGGGACCTGCAGCCGGGCGTGCCTCCGCTGGTCGTCAAGATCGTCGAACGGATGATGGAGAAGGACCCGTCGCGCCGGTTCGCCTCCTCGGAGCAGATCATCAAATGGCTGCGGCGGATCTTCGTCATGCACGTCCAGGGCAAGAGCGTGTCGCAGACCGACTCCGAGACGCTGGAGAAGGAGATGGAGGCCGACGCGACGGCCACGGTGCAGGCCCCGGTGGCTGCCGCCGCCGGTGTGTCCCGGGCCGCCCAGGCCGGCCGGGTGGCCGCCGGCGGGCAAACGGCGGCGGCCGGTTCGCCGGCCCTCCGGCAGCGCGCAGCGCCGCCCGCGGAGAGCGGCGAGACGACCGCGCCGCTTCCGGTGCCCAAGTGGACGTGGAAGCGTGCGGTGTTCTGGGCGGCCGTCATCGGCGGTCCCCTGATGGCGGCGGCGGTGGGCCTCTTGATCTGGGACAATGCCGTGAAGGCTGAACTGAGGGCCGAGATCGGGGGGGTGATGGCGGAGGCCGAGGACCAGTTCAACCGCCACGAGTGGGCGCTGGCGGCTCAGAGTTTCACGGACATCTATCGGGACGACCGGTTTCGGAAACTGACAGCCGAGAGGATGCAGGCCCAGATGTATGCGGTGATGGCGCGGGCGGAACTGGCGCTGGAACAGAAACAGTGGGAGAAGGCCGACTCGAACGCCAACATCGCGTCACAGAAACACGGTGTCTCGCCCGCCTGGATCACGGACTTCAAGCAGCGGTTCAACAAGGCGCGGGATGTCGGACAGGTTATGAAAGAGGTGGAACTGGCCGCCTCGAACGGACACTACGAGCAGGCGATTTCGATGCTCGTAGACCTTCAGGCCAAGTACGCCGACCTCGACCTCAACGACCAGATTGCGGAGTTCCGCGAACGCAAGGAGATGACCGAGTACCGGGCCCTGGTGGACGAGGGCAAGCAGCATTTCGAGCGGAAGAACCTCCAGGCCGCCCAGACCGCCTTCGAGGCCGCCCGCAAGGTCCGGCCCGGATCCGAGATCGACGGCCTGCTGAAGATGGTGGCCATCGAAAAGCAGTACCTGCAACTGGTCGGTCTTGCCCAGAAGGCCGCCACCGACGGCAGATGGGCCGAGGCGGTGTCGTACTACAAACAGATCATGGCGATCCGGCCCTCCGAGGCCGTCCGGACCGCTATGAACAACGCCCAGGCCGAGGACCTCGCCGGACAGGCCAAGACGCTGGCCCAGAACAAACTCATGGACGAGGCCCTGGCGCTTTACGTCAAGGTGCTGGCCCTTAACCCCAACCACGGAGAGGCCAACAAGTTTGTCAAGGACGCCGGGCAGCAGCGGGAACTCGACGGTCGTGTCAAGGCCGCCAAGGCCGCCCTCGCCAAGGAAGAGTGGGACCAGGTCGTCACCACCTGCAAGGAGATCGAGAAACTCCTGACCGACGCCGACGCCGACCTCAAGACCCAGGTCGAGGAGTGGAGGACCGAGGCGCGGTATCAGATGGCCTACGCCCGCGCCGAGGAGGCCCTGAACCAGAAGAACTTCGACGAGGCCCGGACCCTTGCCAATGAGGCCCAGAGCCTCAAGGACACGAGCAAGGTCGGCAGCCTCATCGAGCGGATCGACACCCACGAGCAGTACTACGGGCACCTGGCCCTGGCCAGGGAAATGTTCAACCAGGTCAGTTACGTGCCCGCCCTCAAGGAGGCGCAGGCGACCCAGAAGGTCATGGACACCCAGGAGGTCCGCGAACTCATCGACGAGATCGACTACCGCCGCTACCTCGGACAGGGCAAGTCGTACATGAAGGACAGGCAGTACCGTCGGGCGCTGCCCGTGCTGAAAATGGCCCAGCGCGCCAAAGACTCCATCGAGATCCAGGCGGTCATCCAGCAGGCGGTGCTCCTGGCGGCCGCACAGGAAAAGTCACAGAAAAAGAAGTGAGGTGAGGCATGCTCGGCTCACGCAAGGCGGCATGGCGGTCCGCTTTCGGTCGCACGCGGGCGGCGGTTGGTCGGTTCCACCGATGTGAGCGCGGCCAGGCGATCTACGTGGTGGCCCTGTTCTTCTTCCTCCTTGCGGGCCTCTTGTTCCTGATCGTCAACAGCGGCGAGAAACTCAACCACAAGGTCGAGATGCAGAGCGCGGCCGACTCGGCGGCGGCAACGGGCGCGGCGTGGTTTGCGCGCGGACTGAACGTCATCTCGATGTGCAACGTCGCCGAGACGCAACTGCTCAGCCTCATCGTCCTCTGCGACACGCTCGAGACGGTCACGCCGCCCGCCTCCGAGTGCATCGACGACCTCCTGAGCAACCTCGGCGACTCGCGGGCCGGGCACGACATTCCCATCGACAGCCGCATCTCGGAGTGGTTGGCCGTGGGCAACGCCGCCTCCGAGCAGCAGATCATCCGGAAACTGGCCGACATCGTGGCGGAAATCGATTGGCCCGACTACCTCCAGTACGATAACGGCGTCCTCTGGGAATGCGTGAAACTGATGGACGGGTTCATGCACGTCATGCGGGAGCGAACGCCGACGGCGGCCCAGCGCGAGGCCATCGACATCGCCACGGAGTGCGGGGCCGATTTCGGGTTCCTCCTGCCCCTGAATCCCGTCCTGCCGGTCCGCGACGGACGGTGGACCGATTTCGAGAACCCCATGCGCATCGGCCGCATGCCACCGCCCGACGACCGGAAACAGATCGGCGGGTTCGCCTACGTCATGAACTACCGCGGGTACTACCCGGATTACCTGTACAAGGGCGAGATCCAGCACGGTCGCGGCCCGGTCATGGGACCGTGGTCGTACTGGCGCGAGCCGTTTACGGCGACGCGGCCGATGGGGATGCTTGACATCAGCCGGTTCTCGGTCCTGTTTAACCTGGTCTCGTCGCGGAAATTGGAGATGATGTTCGGCATGCCCGACCCGCAGGTGTCGCTGCGGAACTGGGAGATGAAGTACGACCAGGCCAAGGGAATGGGCGACAACCAGATCCTGCGCTCCTGGTGGGAGACCGTCAGTTTCAGTTGCCGCTACCCGTACCCGGAGTCCTCGTTCTTCGCCAACAGTGACCTGCGGCACTATCACCGTCCGACGATCCGGACGTATGCGTACGAGGACTGGCATGACGCGGTGTCGGCGTCGCGTGCGCCGCGGTCGGGCAAACCGCCCATGGCGGGGGTCGAGCAGGGGGAGCCCGTGCCGGTGGGGTGGCAGCGGTCGACGGAGGCGTGCGAGGGGGCCGACCCGCGCGAGGCCGTCTGGTACGCCGTCACGAAGCATTGGGCGTACCACTTCCCGGAACTGGGGATCTACGCGTCGCATCCGCCCATGCATACCGACGGGTCGAAATGGGAGTACACCGACCCCTCGGACTGGAAGGTGTTCTACAAGGTCCGGATGTACCGGTTCGACGGGGCGGAACTCGACACCGACGAAACGCTCCACCGCAACTACCTGCCCGCGGGAGGTAACGCCCCCTTCGCGCCCATCATGTTTCACCTGACCGAGGGCCGGCACTCCTGGGAGAACATCGACCGCTACTTCTCCTTCAACGGGTTCGCGTACAAGTCCGGGAAGGTCGGCCATTGGCGCAAGGCGCCCGAGAGCGGCGACCGCGGACGGACGACCGGGTTCCTGAATCCCAACCCCATCGAGGAACTCATCGCTTACGCACAGGCCCGCGTGTACGTCCGGTACAGTTGGGACCTCTTCACGCAGCACTGGAAGGTCCGTCTGATGCGGACCGACCGGTGGCAGGGCAGTTTGCGCGACGACCGGTCGGTGCCGACGAACATGCTGAGCGAACTCGCCAAGGGCGTGCCCGCCGACCTGGCCGACGTCTTGACGGCCGAACGCATCGAACCCGTGCAGCGGATGGTGGAGGCCTACCAGGACCAGTTCGTGGCGGAGTTTACCCATTGAACGC
>CAZEBQ010000137.1:8703-10199 GCA_964510295.1 uncultured Anaerolineales bacterium
GAGTTCGTGCTGACGCTGCCGATTATCATCTTCATGGCGGGCTTCATCATGTACATGTCGTTCGCCATGCTCTCGAAGCAGAAGGCACTGGTCGCCTGCCGGCGCAGCCTCTGGCACAGCGCCGGGCACGGCGGCTGGACCAGCATGAAACTGGAGGGCACCGTCCCCGGCATGGACGAGGACGACGGCACGAAGCGTCCGCGCGGCCAGGGAGAGGAACTGAACCGGCTTCGGCCGGAGGTCGAGCCGCGGACGATCGCCACGACCACGAATCCGCGGGCACGCGAGTACTGGTTCCGCATCTGGGACAACCTTCCCGGCCGCCACGAGAGCGAGGCGTCGCGGTCGTTCGAGACGTCGGGCCGAATGTGGAACTTTATCCGCCGCACCGCCCGGGCCGAACACAAACGCGATAGCAGCCCGTGGCATTTCTTTCACCTTGATGCCTGGAAGATCGCCCGCGCCGGGCCGCTCAAGGAGATCTTCCAGGCGTTCCGCGACAACCTCGAGATGGAGACCTTCGCGCCCCATTTCGAGCCGACCCGCGACGACATCATGCGCCGCTGGTGGCACGGCGACGACATCCTCCAAGAGGAAGACCAGTACAACTGACCGGGGTGAGGCGCGCAGGCCATGACGCACGAGTCGTCCAGTAGCGAATCCGGCCGCCCCGCCGACAAGCGGCCCAAGAGGGGACCGCTCCTCTGGCGCGCTGCCGCCGCGGGTGCGGTGATCCTCGTCATGGTCGCCCTGGCGCACGTCCTTCGGAACCCGTCGGGGGTATGGAGTGACGGCGGCGCTGAGGGCGGCGGGGGGTCGACCTTCGGCCGCCGGCCGCCCGAGGTTGCACCCTCCGGTAATCCGCCGACGCCCGACGAGCAGGAAACCACCGCAGAGGAGGCCCAGGACGATCTGAGGCAGGTGATGGCCGGACTCGTCATGGCCGCCATCGGCGATCCAGACGACCCTGACGACCCCCGCAACGCCGACGATGAGGCGAAGCGGAAGTTCATCGCCGACGTCTTCGGCCTGCCGTACGACTATCCGCGCAACAAGGCCCCCGCCGACCTCATGCCCGAGGAGGCCCAGGTCCTGATGGTCTTTGAGAACCCCGAACGGGCGGGGGCCCGCATGGTCCTGGTGCGGCTCCACAAGGACGTGGGCGCGGCGCTCGAGGCCTTCTGCAGGCAGTACGAAAAGCACGGGTGGAAGCACGAGGAACTGGCCTACCCCAAGGATGACCACGACGCCCAGCCCGACGCCGGGTGGCTCGTCCGGTTCCGCCAGGGCGAACGCGAGCGCATCGTGTACGCACGTGGCCGCGCCGGCGGCGAAGAAACACTGGTAGCCGTTTACGATCCGCGGTATTAGTATGGCAGGTACGCTTGGTCAGGTTCCGCGCGGCGGCCTTCCCAGGCCGCCGCGAGAAGGGCGTCAATCCCTTTCCTGGTGGCCTGGGAAGGCCACCAGGCGGTGTAGAAGACGCCGCGAGGCGG